>CAXEMW010000040.1:0-17566 GCA_963997395.1 uncultured Planctomycetaceae bacterium | reverse complement strand
TCAACTAACTCAATTCCTTCGGGACGTACAGAAAGAAAACTATCTGCCGAACGTTCTATGAGCCATTCCCCTTGACTCACAGTTTCAATCACACCACCAAGTCGATCTGACGATTCAACAATAGTTACTTTGGGAGGCAATTCCTGCCGGAGAAGCCATTCCGCTGCCGATAGACCCGCAAGTCCACCACCAATAATGACAATGTGCTGATTGTGTTTTGATCGATTAGCCATTCATCCAACATCGGCAAGACAGTGTGATCCCTTAGAACATGCTATGTACTGTAGTCTCTTCTTATCGACTTGGGGAATAACCATAATGCCCCATCTTTCCCAATCTATTGAATAAAGCTACGAATGATGTACTTCACACGTTTCGACTTGTTTTTGGTCTAGACTCAGTTTCCTGCGACTTCTAGTGTCCAAAAATCTTTTGTGACAGTGGCATTCTTGTAGTGTTTGCCGACGTGACTTCGGAGGCTTCAAATCGTGATTGTGATGCAACGCTTCAGCCAACACCTTGTTTCAACGGCTTTTTTCATCACTTGTGTAACTGCGGCTTTTTATTGTCAAGCCGTGGAACAAAAGTCTGGTTCGTCGATGCAACTCCCGTCATGGGTAGAATCAATCGGCCAACCATCAGAAAAACAGGTAACAGAGGCAGCACCTGAGGAAGCCATTGTCCCTGTTGTTCAGCCATCAGTCAGAAGTAAAACATCCGATGGTGCAAACCGAAAGTCAACACAAACGGCTCCGGTAACGCTTACCAAACCAATAGATACAACCCAGAGCAAGCCAACTCTATCTGAACGTGCTGCTCGACTCTTTGATCCCGATGTTATAAAAACTGCCTGGAATGATCTTCTACCGAAGCCAAGTGAGGCAAAAAAATCAGCTAGTCCAGAAAAGATCACGCAGACCGATAAGGACTCTTCTCTTGGGCCAGAAACAAGTGTGCTCAGAAAAAGTGATCCTAAAGTTGATTCTGTAGATGCACCAACATGGCAACGACCGCTAGCAGCTGCAAGAAGCCTCTTGCAGACATCGCCAAATGTAAATGAAACATCCGCGATCGAGACCACAGGTAATTCAGCAAATAAATCAAAACCGATTGCATCAACACCCGAGGAACCTGCTCCAGCCGCACCATTGAGCGCACCCATTGCAGAGGCTCCTGATGAAACCCCCACTCTTGCAATAGACCCAGCCAGCTTCCGTGGGGCCTATCCTGGCAAGACGACTCGCGCTGATATTGATAGCGAGTGGGGACCCGGACAGGCAATCCCTCGTGATGATGGAACTGAGTGTTTCTTTTGGGAAATTGAGCCTTTCGAACGAGTTGCTGTCACGTTTCGAGATGGAATTGTATCGGCAATCCAGATCAAGTTAGCAAAACCTGTACCTTCTTCTGAACTCGCAAAACAACTTGAAATTGCCGATCTCAGGACCGTCGCAATTCTTGATGATGACGGTTCAGCCATCGGCCAAGTTTTTCCAGAACGAGGCGTCATGTTCAGCCTTGAAACAGGAACGACATCAGCAACTGCGGTGTTGCTTGAATCGCTTGATCCTGATTCGTTTGTTTTGCGTGCGGAAGGTGAGATGAAATCATCTGCAGCCTTTGCTGTTGCTGACTTGGAATATGCCATTGATATTGATCCAACTCATTTACGTGCCCACCGTCTCCTACTCGCACTCATGTGTGATGAAGGCCGTTGGAAAACGGCTCTTAAACTTGCCGAAAAAGCGGAAGAACTGGGACCTGGTGATGCATGGACCGGACTCAAAAGAGCTGAAGTTCTACTCAGACTTGATCGTCCAGAGGACGCACAAGCTGCCATCGATGAACTCATTGAGAGGCCAAATGTTTCATCTCTTCTGGCATCGCAGGCTGGACGACTACGGGGACGAATTGAACTTGATAAAGCTACACCCGATTATGAACAAACTGTTGATTTATTTACGGAAGCCATTCGAAAAGCGACTCCTCTCGCAGCGAGTCGATCTGAGAATGTTCGTTCTGTTGCACGGCAGGTACTTCTTGATGCACACCTTGGTACAGCTCAAGCAATTGCCCAAGGCACATGGCAGCAAAAGAATCGTGTAATCCCAAAATGGATAAGCAGAGCAAATACTATTGTTGAAAAAATTGATACAAAAGACCCTAGCAGAGACCGGCTCGAACTTGATTTGACCTGCGGCGTTCTTGCTGTAGCTGCTGGCTCAGCAAACGCTATTGAAGCTGTACCATGGGTAAAACGACTACTCGCAGTCAGGGAGAAAATGAATGACTCGGTGACCGATCCCTGGAGAAGAAGGCAGATAGATTGGCAGGTTGGTTGCGGACTGAATGATGCTCTTGAGGCAGCTCGGAAACGAGGTGATGCTGAGGACATGCTTGACAATGCCACGCTGACTGTCGCGTATCTTGAGCGAGGAGCTGAACACCGTGAATTAACAGCTACAGAACGACGAGACCTTGGTGACCTGATGTTCCAGGTCGGCATCATGCATAGTCTCCGCAATAGTGATCATGCTACTGCCGTAACGTGGTTTGACAAAACCATTCCATTATGGAATCAAAATGAACAGGTTGTCCAAGACAATGAATTGGGACGCGTTGGCGAGTCCTTTATTAGTATGGCAATATCTTACTGGCAAGTTGAACGACGTGACGACGCCATCGACTTAAGTCGCACAGGAGTGGACTTCATGGTTGAGGCGGTCGATCGAGAAAAGCTTGAAGAACAATCACTGTCTGTTGCCTACGGCAATCTGGCAACGATGTATGCAGAGCAAGGCGATACTGAAAAGTCACAGGCGTACGCAGAAATGGCAACTCGCGTTGAATCAACAGGCAGTCTCCTGCGTTAGGCTTCGCATTCAAACCAGCTCTACATCGTGCGGTACTGCATACGCTCAATCTAGGTGGAATATTTAGACGAGCGTTTCCAGTAGGAGCCTCATTTTCCGAAGTTCACCTACTTGATCTACGCCTTCAAGTGGAGGCAGATGAATGCCTAATGCACGGTCGTATCCAACACGACTAAGTTGAGTGGCAATTCTTCCATACTCAATTGTGCCCTTGCCAATCTGTACTTGAAATTTATCTGCACGTGAATCTCGCAGATGAACATGGCAAACATTCGGTAGTATCGAGTCCCACGAGGTTGGCTTTTTGTGACCAAACACCGAGTGGCTGGGATCAAGTGTAACGCCCAATCCAGGAACGTTCCGGCAAAGCGAGGCTGTCGTTTCAGCATCCTGCGTCATTCGATCAGAGGCTGTCTTGACGCCTACAACCATCCCGTACGAAGCGGCTATCGCAACAAACTTTCTCAAACGCTCAATCTCACCGTTGAATGGCGTGCCCAACTCGGACGCTTCAGCAACAAGTGTGACAATATCAAGAGTCTTTGCCAGTCGGCAACAAGCATCAAATTTATCGTATAGTTTTGCGTCTTCTGGTGCTGCAAAGGACAGTGCAACAGGGCGAAGCCGCTGCAGGTCACTGCACGCTGCAATCGCGGCATCTCCGTTCTCAAGAACATCGTCAGGTTGAAGATGCGTGCCACCTTCATGGATGTCAATTTCGACCGCCGTAAATTCGAGTTCTGCTAGACGTTCCATCGCCTGATCAAGCGGCAAGTTGGGAAAACACTCGGTACTCACGCAAACAAACAAGATGAATTACTCCTGAAGGAGGCAAAAAATATATCCGTACACAGTTTTCTTGAGAATGTTAAGGTAGCGATTACTACTAAAAACTGGCAACGTCGAACTGTAACAAGAACGGTTCGATTTGTGTGGCACTTTGGTACAAAAAAGGCAAAACCGACCATTTGTCGGCTGCTTTCTCAACTAGAAAGATAAAATACTCGCCCCTCGGGAGATAATTATGTCCGACCACGCTACTACGGAATCCTCGAACACTGTCCTTGCGCGGCCACATAGCTGGGACCGATGGAGGGGACGATTGGCATGGATTATCACTGGAATCTCTGTTGTTGTTGCAGCAGTCGCCCTCGGAGCAAATGCTGAATATTTCCAAACGAATCCCAAAGTAATTGAGCAATATCATTCATTAACAGAGTTGGCCTCCAATAAAATTGCCATAATTGAGATTCGTGGTGCCATTATGGGAGGTGAAGGATTTGCCAGGCACCAATTAGATCAGGTGAAAGCAGATGAGAACGTCCGTGCAATTGTGTTACGTATTGATTCACCGGGCGGAACAGTAAGTGGCAGCGATGAACTTCACTACCGCTTGGAGAAGCTCGCCGCCGAACGAAATCTGCCTGTTGTTGTCAGCATGGGTAGTATTGCGGCGAGTGGTGGGTACTACGTCGCGATGGCCAATGGCGGTCAAGAAGACACAATTTTTGCTGAACCCTCAACAATCACTGGATCAATTGGTGTAATAATTCCACATTTTGACTTTTCACAACTACTCAAGCGATTTGATGTCACAGATGACTCAATTACCAGTGGTCCTCTCAAAGAAATGCTTAGTGTTACCAAAACCCGTTCACCAGAACTGGCTAAAAAAGAACGAGGGATTGTTCAGGATCTTGTTGATGAAATGTTTACTCGTTTTAAAGATATTGTTCGCAAAGGTCGCCCGAAACTCGATGATGAAACCATTGAGGCTGTTACTACCGGACAAGTATTTACGGCGAATCAGGCAGTCACCTTTGGTCTGATTGACAAGATTGGATTTCTTGAAGATGCGATTGCCAGGGCAGTCGTTCTGGCCGATCTTCAAGAAGAGTCAGTACGAGTCATTCAGTACAAGAAACCACAAGGACTCTTCGACGATCTTCTTGGCGGCGCGTCTCAAGCTCGCTCAATCAACAGCTTAGAAATGCTCGTCGAATGGACCACACCCAGAGCCTGGTATCTCTGCTCATGGTGGCCAGTGATTACAACAAGTTCCCCCTAGTCAGAATGACTACGTAAAGAACAGCGACCAAGTTCTGCGAGTCGCTTGTAATCACAAGAACCGAGTGGTTTCCCGAGAAATTTCATGATTACAGGACGACACCAGCATATTGCAGCATGCCGTGAAACATCATCAGCTTTCCTATCTGCAAGATGAATGACGGCAAGACACGAAATCAACCCTTGAATCTGATCTGAAAGGTTTGCAAGAATCAGTTGTTGTTCGACCAATTTTTTGCCATGACTTCTCAAAAGCCGATCGGCCACAACACTTGTGGCGACAAGACTACGACGAGCTTGAATTGCTAAATCACGAAGTTCACCATCGAGAAGAGTGGTGTCTTCCTTGGATGAGAAATACTTGAGGCTTTGAGAACATCTCCATCGCATCCATTCCAGAGGAGTTTTCTTCGATGCAAGCGGATGATGCTTCGCAATACCCTTAAACAGTGCCAGTCCAAGCAGGTCACTTTCGCCTTCATAAATCCCAGCAGCGAAATGATCATGAAATGAATCTCCAAGTGGATGACCGACGAGAAATGCACGGCCTCCATGGATCCCTAGAGCATCAACAGCGACCTGGCGCAGGCAACGACTGGCAACGACCTTTGCAAGAATGGCTTCCAGTTCTCCTGATCCACCGCCATCAATTACCGATGCTGACCACCCAGACAAAGCCTCGCAGACGAGTTTCGCAGATGCCATTCTCCCTAGACGACCCAGCACAAGCTCCCTCTTCTGAATTGGCTCTCCCCAGGTATGTCGTTTGCCTGAAAACACAGCTGCCTGATTCAACAACAGGCTGATTGTTCCAGCAGCTTGTGCGGCAAGCGCCACACGCCCACGATTGAGGCCATGCCACACAATTGACATGCCATCGCTTTCTTGACCATCGAAAGTTTTTTCTGGACGCAACACACAAGAAGCATCTACTGGAAACCGCTCAAATTTCAGAGCATTATTATGAGCATGCTTGAGTGGATGAAGACCATAGCTCTGCAATGTGAAATTTGGCGTATCCGAATCAGGAAGCTTGATGAGAACAATAACAGGCTTGCCTTCAGAAATTGCCAGGAGTTTAACCAAACGACCATACGTTGCCCCGGTAATAAACATCTTCGTTCCAGTTAGTCGAAACTGCTTTCCGTCATAATCAAGTTGTGATGCCACCCTATGAAGGTCACAACCCGCATCGGGCTCAGTTGCAGCAAAAACAGACATTGGGTTTCCTACGGCCAATCGCGGCAACCAGTGTTGGCGTTGGTCATCGGATCCGAATGTAGTCAGTGCTGAAACAGCACCGATTGTTGAGTGGACTGAAAGCAATCCAGAGACCGTAGGATTGACGCAAGCAAGATGTGTAATTGCTTGCATGAGCTCTATGTGGCTACAACCTGATCCGCCGTATGTCTGTGGTACAAACAAACCCCATAAACCTGTTTTACTAATCGCTCGCTCTGCACGTCCTGAAAGCTTGCCCGTTGGCGACATTGGTGCATCCGCTAACGGAGCTGCTGGTAATATCGCACCTTCTACCTTCTCATAGATTTCGTCATTAGTACGAAGGTTCTCAATAGTGTCTTTGGCCTTATCAACAATGGTAGAAATTTTGTCGGACATCCCTGTCACCATCTGCTCTGCAGCATGGGCAAATCCGCTTCCATCTACAGAAGAATCTGTTCCTCCCCAAAATGCTGTAGTTAGACAATTGATTTGAGAGGAATTTTGGGGCAACGAAACTGATTCTTTTTTTTCAGCTGACCGATGGTTTGTGTCGTTAATTGTGCCGACTCCAGGTAGAAGGCTTGCTGTCGTACCGTCTGTTTGTGGCTCGAAAGAGCGGATATATGATGAAAAATGTTTTGCAATACTGCGCCGTTTGATCTTAAAAGACTCTGTTGCTTCGCCATGTGCCATGTCGAATGGATGATCAACAAGCAGGAACCGTCTGACACATATTCGACGAGGTAAAACTTTTTGCTGCTCAGCCAGCCTATGCGAAAACCAACGAAGTATTTTCGGATGAGAGAGAGCTTGTTTGCGACTCCATACTCTGCAACGAAATCGTTTGAGCAAAGCCCTTACGATCACTGGTTCAGGTACTATAAACGCCACTGGCCACGGAAGCCCTTCGCCCGTCACGCAAACTTGAGCGACAGCTGGTTCTTCGAGTAGCACCAACTCCACATCAGCTGGCAGCAACTTCGTACCGTTGGCTAGTGTCAGCACATCGTCAATTCGTCCAATAATTCTTAACTGGCCGTCAGTATCAATGACACCTCTGTCACCTGTTCCCAACCAAGCTGTTCGATCGATTTGAGACTCCTCCCGGCCTTTCGATGGATCTATTACGGCCATCGCTCGGCACGGAGTTCGCACAAGAACCTCACCCGCACGTGCACCTTCTTTGGAGATCGTGATTTCTATACCTTGCAATGGACGTCCAACGGCACCGGTTTGCTCGCATCGTGGATTCGACACGGCGACAACAGGACCTGCTTCTGCTAAACCATACCCTTCAACAAGCGGTACACCATGCTGTTGAAAAATACGGGCAGTCCATCGTCGGAGTGGAGCACCGCCTGAAACACAAACGCGTATTCGTCCTCCTAATGCATCAACAAGGCTTGTGATTCTTCCTTGCTGAGCAGCTCGTGCCAGTCTGTCGTAGAAGATTGGTACTCCGAGCATTGCCGCTGGGGGTATTTTTTTACACGCCTCAAGAATTTTCTGACGATCACGAACAATATTTAGGGCACCTCCCCGAACAAGTGTCGTATAAAGATCTCCAACTCGTGCCATCGCATGGCTTTGAGGCAACCATGAGAGCCGAACGTCATCGGGTTCTTCTAAAAACCCCGCTGCAGATGCCACTGCATTCATCACCAAGGATCGCTGACTATGCACAAAGCCTTTGGGGCGACCTGTTGTGCCTGAAGAAATAAGAACCGAGGCTGGCCCATCAGGGTCACATTGTCTGGCTCGTTCGGCAATGTAATCACGGACAGTTGCATACGCCACGTGATTTATACGCCAGTCTGTTTGTACCTCAAGGAGCGGTAACCGACTATGACTAAGATGTCGCAGAGAATTTCCACCTGAAAAAATCAAACCGCATGGCTGAAATAGTTGCAAATGACGAATTTGTTCTGATTGACTTTCCTCTGCATGAAGGGCTACATGAACAACACCACTGAGTAAGCATGCGAAATCTACTATCGGCCATGCAGCGGTATGCGGACCAATATGAATCACCCGATCACCTGACCTCAGACCAGCAGCCTCAATCCGTTCAGCAACTCTGACTGATTGTTGCAGCAGTTGTCCCCAACGAAGCTGCTCACCTGTAAGAGAATCAATTACTGCTGGACGATCAAAACTCGTATCACAACGTTCAAGCAAAAGTTGAACTAATGATAACGGCATACAATCATTAGCCAGACTGCCTGGTGTAGCTTCGGCTGGATGATGCAAAGTTTTTTCCATACAGAAATCTTATTGAAAACCTTATCCAGAATTGTTGTGCCACCACGACCCTCGGGGAGAAGTCGACGTGTTCCACTTGCTCTACCGACTCACCGTAATCCAAGAAAATCAGTCTATCAATTCAAAAATAACTGCGACTCCCTGTCCAAGTCCAACACACATCGTAGCCAAGCCAAGACGAACCTGACGATCTCGCATTGCGTGAATAAGTGTTGTTGAAATGCGGGCACCGCTTGCTCCGAGAGGATGTCCAATAGCCAAACTGCCACCACAAACATTCACCTTGTCGTAATCAAGTTTCAATTCTTCGATACACGCAATAGCCTGAACTGCAAAAGCTTCGTTTAATTCTAAGATTTCAATATCCTGCAAGCGAAGTCCCGAGCGACGAAGTACTTTACGAGTCGCGTGCACCGGCCCCATGCCCATCAAAGCTGGCGACACACCAACAACCGCTGTGCTTACCACGCGAACAAGAGGTGTGAGCTGATGATGACGTGCTGTTGCTTCAGACATAACAACCAGTGCAGCGGCTCCGTCACTCAATGGAGCACTTGTAGCAGCAGTGACACTCCCTAGTTTTGGCAAAAATACCGGGTTAAGTTTCTCCATTGCTGCAAGGTTTGCATCAGAACGAATCGACTGGTCACGATCTACGAAAGCGAGGACGCCATTGTCATCCAAACCCTGGCACTGAATAATCTCATTTTTAAAAAATCCTGCATCTGTTGCTTGTGTTGCTCGACGATGACTTTCAAGTGCATATTGCTCTTGTGACTTGCGACTGATACCACGACTCGAGGCGAGAAACTCGGCCGTCAAGCCCATTGAAAGGACCGCACGACTCGACCTTGAAAAAGCTTGAGGATGAAAGTTGATTTGAGAATTCATTGGAAGGCGTTGCATATGCTCAACGCCTGCAACAACATGCACATCTTCTGCGCCAGCTACAATCGAATGGCATGCCTGCGACAAACCTTGTAGTGATGAACCACACAAACGATTCGTTGTGGAAGCTGCCGCAGTGAAAGGCAGCCCCGCCAACATGGCTATTGTACGCGCTGAATTACCGCCAAGCTCTGCTCGTTGCTGAGTCACGCCTACAAGAACATCCTCGATACATTCTGGTGGTACTCTTCCTCTTGCGACCGCTTCGGCTACGACTAAAGCAGCTAGCTCATCACCACGGACCTCTCGGAAAACACCATGATCTGCATCAGACCGACCGATTGCAGTTCGACAGCAGGACACAACAACTGGGGTATTTTCCGGGGAGCGAGACAATCGTGTCATTTTTCACCCTCAAGTAGCTTTCCTTGAATGACTTTCGCTTTCTTCCACCGATGTAAAAGGGCGACCTGATTCAGCATGAACCAGAAGCCTTGCCGGTGGTTTCATTCGTGGCCCCAGGTCTTTAAATTGATCAAGCCGACGAACAACCTCAGCTGCACCAAGGAAATCGCCCCATGCAAGTACTCCACCACGGAACGCCGGAAATCCAAGTGCATGAATAACAGCGAGATCGATATCACATCCATCCCGCACAATACCTTCATCCAGGACAAGGAGTGATTCGAGTAACATCGGCAAGAACAATCGGTCACGAATTTGCTCATCAGTTGTCTGCTGCTCTGCCAAACGATATGGATCGATTAGATCATTTAGTTTCTCATTGACACTTTCGATTTTTGCATCATGACCAGCATCCTTGTATGTATAAAATCCTATTCCTGCTTTGCGCCCTAACCAACCAGCTTTGACGAGTGCCGGTATGACGGGCGAGGCGTCAATACGATCGCCGATAGCATTTGCCATGACCAGACCGGCGTAGAAGGCGGTATCAAGGCCAACCATGTCATAGAGTTCAAGTGGCCCGAGAGGCATACCAAATCGTCGAGAAACTTTGTCAATTCGTGATGGATCAACTCCTTCCCGTAACAATTCAACTGATTCATGCAGGTATGGTGTCAGAACCCGATTGACAAGAAATCCTGGACTGTCTTGAACGACAACTGGAACTTTCTTCAGTCGTTTTGCGTGCAGAACGACTGAAGCAACTGTGGCGTCACTGGTATCTGGACCGCGAATGACTTCGACCAAGGACATTTTCCTGACGGGATTGAAGAAATGCATCCCACAAAACCGTGTCGGATCAGAGAATACATCGGCAAGTGTCGCTATCGGATTTGTTGATGTATTCGTGCAAATAATAGTACTCGGGGAAACTGTGGATTCAATTTCTGCGAGCACCTGTCGTTTTAAGTCCGTCCGTTCAATCACACTTTCTATAACGATATCCGTGTCTGCGATTGATGACAGTTGTGTTGAAGACATGAGACGACCTGTCAACTCGCCCACTCTCTCCTGATTGGTTTTTTGATAGTAACGGTCCCAAGCAGCCTCCTGGAGAATAGTAGGAATGCTTTGCCCAAGTGTCTCAGCATTGATGTCCACAAGCTTTGTAACAAACCCTGATCGCACGTGACGTGCTGTAATACCAGCACCCATAATCCCTGCGCCAACAATTGATGGCTTTTGCAACTCGTTTACGCGCAGCGACTTATTTGGAGTCAATTGTGCTGACTTGCCAAGGCCACAGTCACTGCGGTTTCGTTCACCAAGCCGGTACACACGAAGGAGTTGTTTTGCGACTGACGTTTTTGCCAGTTCAGAAAAGGCTTTGCTTTCAAGAGCGGCTGCTTCACTTATTGACTGTGTAGCGCCCTGCATGATTGTGTTGAAAGCAACCATCGGTGCTGGATAATTTCCATTTGTACGACCCACAATGACAGCGCCTGTGGTCGCTAATAAAAAATCACTCTCTGGCTTATCCAGAACGTGCGGCAACTGCAACTCAGATCGACGTTTTAAATAGTCTCCAGTAGCAATGGCTTGCTCGATTAAGACACATGCTGACTCTCGTGCTGAATGAACAGGCACACAGGCGTCAACTAAACCAAGAGTCTTCGCTTGAGAACCGGTAATCGCATCACCCGAAGCTATTAGTTCGATCGCAGGACCGGTTCCGATTAGTCGGGGCAAACGAACAGTGCCACCCCACCCGGGTAACAGCCCAAGCTTAACTTCCGGCATGCCGAGAATTGTCTTGTGTTTTTCAGTCGCTATGCGTAGATCACATGCAAGCGCAAGTTCAAGACCTCCCCCAAGGCAAACGCCATCTATTACTGCAACGCTTGGCCATGGCAATGAAGCAAACATACCAAGGAGGTTTCTGCCGTTATCACATAACTCCTTCAGGCGAGCGGGTGGCAACGACCGAACGGTATCAATCTGACCAATGTCAGCACCAGCAAGAAATGAATCATCTCGAAGAGACCCTACCAGAAGACCGCGGGGTGGGTTTTGTTGAAGAAAGGCAAAAACTTGTTCAAGTTCTTGCATAAAAACCTGATTCATCACATTCTGTGAGTGGCCCGGCACATTGATGCCAATAGCAGTTATCCCCCCTGATAATTTCTCAATGACGAGGGTGCTGAGGGTTGCTATTGGTTCCAGCATAGTCGGTGATCCTGTCGTGGTACTTCCTGTAGCAGAGTTCCGGGCTTACTGCATTCACGTGCTCGATTGACAAAAACCGCTAGTGTACCGAGAGTTTTAGAGACCGCTGGGCCTTTAAAAAGACCCGTATTATGATATCCATAGGAACTATTGGTTTCTTATTTCTATCTCTTCTATACCGAGCAGTCTGATGGCTTCAAAACTAGGTGATTCACTAAAATTCAGTTCGCGTGCAAAAATTGCATTATGGCTTGCCCTCGTTGCAGTTGGAATTTGCGGCAGGCTGTGGCAACCCGCTTATAACGTTACTCCATTCGCTGCTATTGGACTTGCGGCAGGCTCTCTTTTTGGAATTTCGCTCACTGCTGCAGCGGTTCCAATTGTAGCACTTGTAATTAGCAATATGGCACTGCCTGGCTATGGCTCTACTGTTATGGCTCTTGTTGTATATGTTTCGCTTATCTGTCCGGTATTATTTGGCAGCCTCGTCCAACGACAAGGGTGGGTTGCGGTCTTGGGAGGAAGCCTTGCCTCCTCTCTCATCTTTTTTACAACAACGAACTTTACTACGTGGGCTCTGTCTGAACTCTACCCACATACTTTATCTGGCCTCACAACGTGTTACATAGCTGCTCTTCCATTCTATCGCTGGATGCCCGTGGGTGATGCCGTCTGGAGTATTTCATTATTCTCTACGCTTGTTGCAGTCGGCCGGATTCAGCAACTCGTGCAGCCGATACAAGCCATCCCAGTAACAACTGGCCACCAACAAACTGTGGATCGCTTGACTGACGAGCAAAGGGGCCGACAATAGAAGATCGTGGTAGATCTGGTAAAAGCCTCAGGTCAAGAGCCACACTGACTCACTCTCCGCGGGAATGGCGGAATTGGCAGACGCGCTAGGTTGAGGGCCTAGTGGTAGTAATACCGTGCAGGTTCAAGTCCTGTTTCCCGCATTTTTCATTAAGGTTCTTTTGATGGACGACACAGCCGGCAGCAGAACTGAGTCCGCAGAGTCTCAACCTCGCGATAGCGATTCAGCATCTAAGGCTGTTGATAGAGACACACTTCAGGAAAATGAAAGTTCCCAACAATCAACTCCTGATAGTGATCGCCCAAAACGACGAATTGCAATAGGTACACAGCGAACCGATTCCGCACAAGCAGAGACGGCGGCACGCTACACGTACATCACGTCCAAGACTGCTTCGACTTCAGGTGACACGCCATCAGAAACAAGTGACGCATCCTCCTCCACAACGGAAGATGAGAAGAACACTCGGCCGAAAAAAACAAAAGAGCGTCGCCGTGGAAAACCAGACCGTGGCAGTAAGGCGTCCGCTTTCACCGACTCGATACCTCATCAGAAGCGGGTAAATATCCCAAACCTGAGACAAGATCTCGATGAAGATCTTGAGCAGGATTTTGAAGCAGCCCTAGCCGGGCTTGAAGTCGAATCATTACTGGAACAAACGTCTCTCGTTGATCAACCAATTCAGCCAGGTGCAAAAGTTGAGGGAACCATTCTCTCAATTGGCCCTGAGACAGCCTTTATCGACCTGGGAAACCAACGACAAGGTGCTCTTCAACTCGCAGGTTTATTTGAAGAAAGTGATGAGCTACCTGAAGTAGGACAGACGCTAGAACTATCAGTCGGAGGACGTAATGAAGAAGACGGCCTTTATGAGGTTGCTCCTGCAAACCGAGCGGTTGCGGTAGAGGACTGGTCTCAATTGGAAGTTGGCATGATCGTTGAAGCACGATGCACTGCTGTCAACAAAGGCGGGCTTGACTGCGACGTAGCCGGAATCCGAGGGTTCATGCCTACCAGTCTTATTAGTCCATGGCGAATTGAAAGCCCTGAAGAGATGATTGGGCAAACGCTCGAAAGCCTTGTCACTGAAGTTGTTCCCCAGGCTCGTCGCCTTGTTTTGTCTCGTCGAGCAGTAATTGAAAAACAGGCAGCAGACGCAAAATCAAAAATGCTTGAGACGTTGGAACCTGGTGACCAGGTTGAGGGCATCGTACGTTCGATTCGTGACTTTGGTGCTTTCGTTGATATTGGCCATGGAGTGGAAGGTCTTGTTCACGTGAGTCAACTCGCATGGGAAAGGGTGAGCGACCCGAAGGAACTCCTTGAGATTGGTCAGCACGTCCACGCCATGATCAAGAAAGTAGACAGCGACACCGGGAAGATCGGTCTTTCAATTCGTGACCTTGTCGAGAGCCCATGGACCAGAGCAGATGCCAAATATTCTGTCGGATCAACAGTTCGAGGCACGGTAAGTCGAATCGCTGACTTTGGTGCCTTTGTTAAACTGGAGCCTGGTGTTGAAGGATTGATTCACGTCTCCGAGCTAGCCACTCGACGTATTCGCAGTGTAAGCGACGTTGTACGGGAAGGCGAGAAAATAGAATGCCGGGTCCTATCTGTCGATCCTGCTGAACAAAGGCTTTCGCTCTCTCTTAAGGCTCTCAACAAGACTGACTCCGCCCCCGAAGAAGACCCTTCGAATGACGAGGATGACATACCAGCTTCTTCCGAAACACAACAAAAGAAGAGCAACACTGCTTTAAAAGGCGGTATTAGTGGACAGTCAGATGGAGCCCGCTTTGGACTTAAATGGTAAGTACTTTTCCTGACGTGTATTAGACCGCTAGGACTGTTTTTCCCATCCATGGAACTAACGCATCAGGAACCTTCACCGATCCATCAGCCTGTTGATAGTTCTCTAAAATAGCAACAATTGCCCGACTGATTGCAACTGCCGTTCCATTTAACGTATGAACAAATTGCGTTCCCTTTTCGCCTGGGTTACGGAAGCGAATGCCTAATCTTCGAGCTTGATAATCGGTGCAATTCGACGTGCTTGTCACTTCACCCCACTCGCCAGCGTTACCGCGGCCAGGCATCCAAGCCTCCAAGTCATATTTCCTGTATGCGGGGCCACCTAGGTCTCCTGTTGCTGTATCAACAACTCGGTATGGTATGCCTAGACCATCAAAAATTTTGCACTCAAGATCGAGCAGTTGTTGATGCATCGCATCACTCTGATCGGGTGCCGTAAAAGCAAACATTTCTACCTTTGTAAATTGGTGAACCCGGTAGAGACCTCGAGTTGCCCTGCCATGGGCACCCGCTTCTGTTCGGAAACAATGGCTGATCCCACAAAGTTTGAGTGGTAGTTCACTGATATTAAATATTTTTTCGTGCATTGCGCCGCCAAGGGTGATCTCGGCGGTTGCAACGAGTGACAAATCACTATTACTAATTGAGTAAATCTGTGTCTCAGGGCCCCTGGGCATAAACCCGGTCCCCTCCAGTATTGAATCACGAGCAACATCTGGTGTTGTCATGACCGTAAAGCCTTCTTGCATTAATAAGTCGATTGCATACTTCTGTAATGCAAGCTCAAGAAGAACTCCGTCATTGGTAAGAAAATAAAAACCATGTCCAGCAACCCGACTGCCCGCTTCAAAGTCAAAAAGCTTTAAGTTTTCGCCTAATTCAACATGGTCTTTAGGTGTAAATGAAAAACTTGGGACACTCGAAACGCCACGACGAACTTCTGTTGCATCCGCTTCACCACCGTGAGGTGCATCTGAATGCGTGAGATTCGGTATGGACCGTAGAATCTTATCCGATTCTTCAAGTACTTCCGCCTGACGCGACTGAAGTGCAGATACCTTTTCACGGAGTCGACGCCCCTCCGCCTTCAGTGGTTCACGTTCATCAGGAGGCACTTTCCCGATTGATTTACTAACTTGGCCAGCCTCCTGATTGAGGCGATCAATATCCAACTGCAACTGCCGCCGCAGAATGTCTAACTCCGCAAACTTTGCAACATCAACGGAAGCCCCCCGAAGACAACAGTTTTCTATAATAAGATCAATATTATCAGCAACAAAACGACGATCGAGCACAAATTTCTCCTCTTAAAAAGGTTCAGACCGTTGTCTGATTCATGAAGACTCTATACTCAAATACAAAGATTTTGAACCTCGACACTGTTTGTATGGCCCATACGCATAATGACTCAAACAGCTCCCACCACAGTTCCAGACGTCCAGCCAAATCCATCTTTTCGTAAAAAGAGGGCCAATCGACGGCAACCTCGGTACCATGTCGTCCTTTGGAATGACAATGACCACACCTATCAATATGTTGTCTCAATGCTCCAAAAGCTCTTTGGTCACCCCTCGCCAACAGGAATCAAAATGGCAACAGAGGTAGATCAAAAAGGGAAAGTTATCGTTCTTACCACAACAAGGGAACACGCCGAATTCAAACGAGACCAAATCCACGCTTTTGGTGCTGATAAACTTATTCGAAGGTCAAAGGGAGCTATGTCAGCGTCCATTGAACCCGAATCATAACGTGAACACATAACTCGGGGTAAGTCCAGAAAAGCTGTGGCCCAGATCAATTGATCTGGGCCACAGCTTTTCTGATAACTTTTCAGAAGATAGTCTGAAAAAAATGGTTACGAACGCTTAGTCCTCATATCCACATGATGGCTCACATGGGACTTCACGCCAAACTGTCTTTGGAACACACTTCGTCACCGTGTAGGCAACCTTCTTTGGAACCAAGCGACAAACATCAATGGTTTTTGTGTAGTGCACAGGTCGCGTCACACAATACGGCACTTTCTTTGTATGTGTCTCTTTAACCGTCTTGCACACTTTGTAGCATTCTTCACGACAACGCTGCTCCCGAACCATTTTGCACACTCGATAAGAGCATGTCTTCGTCCGCTGCTCCGGCACCATCTTGCATACCTGGTATGTCCGCACACGTTGCTCTGGAACCATCTTGCAAACTCTATACGAGCAGGTTCGTACACGCTGCTCCGGCACCATCTTGCATACCTGATACGTCCGTACACGTTGCTCTGGTACCATCTTGCATACCTTGTAACAACAGGTCTTAACCCGACGCTCTGGTACCATCTTGCATACCTGATACGTCCGTACACGTTGCTCTGGTACCATCTTGCATACCTTGTAGCAGCAGGTCCGCACACGCTGCTCCGGCACCATCTTGCACACTTTATAGGTGCGTACGCGTTGCTCTGGAACCATCTTGCATACTTTGTAACAGCATGTCTTGATTCTTTGCTCCTGAACCATTTTGCAGACTTTGTAACATTGCTTTTTGACAATGGTCTCTCGCTCATAGCGGACACAGTCAATCTGCTTCTCACAAATTTCAGGAACCCATACTTTTTTGCAGATTGTCCTGGATGGGCACTGAACCTGAATCTTCTTCACTGGCCCCGGACGGTAACAGCGTTTTCCTGAACAGTCCGTCTCCCAACAACCTGGCTGCCGGACACACTTTGTGACCAATGGCCCTGGAATTTCACACCTTTCAGTTTCCCAGCGACCCTTGCAGACCTTTACAGTCTTGGTGTAGTGCACTGGCTTACAGACGGTATGACAAACATCTCGCTCTCGTGTTTCCCATACAGGCTTGCACACTGTATACGGAATCTCTTTCGTGCACGTCTCATATACAGGCTTGCATACCGTGTAGCACTGCTCACGCGTCTCATACACAGGCTTGCACACTGTATACGGAATCTCTTTCGTCCTCGTCTCGTACACAGGCTTGCATA
>CAXEMW010000039.1:0-17700 GCA_963997395.1 uncultured Planctomycetaceae bacterium | reverse complement strand
AAACTCGTCGCCAACTGTAAGCATGGTGTTCTCTCCGAATGTCTAGAAATCTGTGTATACGGTTTTGCCGAAATGCACTCTGATGAATCACACTTTGTAACCCAACTTGTTATAGGCTCTGAGTGTACGGGCGACGATTGTAGCGTTCAATAAGAGGGTCGTTTTCCCCTTTCCAATTCATTCGAGTAGTTCACGCATGTCCTTCTCATTCGATCATTCGAGAGAGCCCACAGTTCACTATGACCCTCTTGCAGACCGGAATATTTTTCTCGCACCACGACGTGCTGACCGACCGAATACCCTTTTGAATTGCCTGCAAGCAGACTGTCCGTTCTGTATAGAGAATTCGTGCCTCACTCCTGATCCAGTTCAACAGTGGCCAACAATCGACTCTCAGAATTGGAAATCGAGGATTATTCCCAATGCCTATCCTGTTGTTGAGATGAAGCCGTCTGCGCAGGGCAGTGATAATGCCGATGCATCAAAGACAAAATTCGTGCATGCCTCTGGTGTGCATGAAGTGGTCATCGAGTCACCCCACCACATTGAGTCGGTTCTTGAAGTCCCTTTTGATGATTGGGTTGGCGTCTGGAAACTCTGCCAGCAGCGAATGAAACAACTCGCTGCCAATCCTGAAATCGTATGGGCAACCCTTTTCAAAAACGGTGGCATTCAGGCAGGAGCTTCCCTGGCACATGTCCATAGCCAACTGATTGCGATTGACCGCACGCCACCAACAATCTCAACAAAGTGTCAGCAGATCATTCGTCAACCAAACCTATTCGAAAACATTTTGTCTGATGCAGAGAGTGAGAACCGTATTGTTCACACGTATAAGAGTTTCGTGGCGATCGTTCCATCAGCACCCCGCCAGCCTTTTGAGGTGTGGCTCATCCGTAATAAACCTTCCTGTTTTTTCCATACTGATCCCCATAATCAGATTGAAGAGATCGCACACTTTACCCAACAATTTGTGGCAGCGCTCAATAAGTTGATACCCAACGCGAGCTACAATTGGTGGCTTCATCAATTTCCGTTTGTCCCATCTCTTTTACTCGAAAAAGCTGCTGCTCATTGGCATTGGCACCTTGAGGTTCTCCCACGGATTGCGCCCATTGCCGGATTTGAACTCGGCACCGGATATCACATCTCAACAATTTCCCCAGATGAAGCGGCAGGTTTGCTTCGTGAAACTGGTTTTTGGAAAGAGCCAGAGCAATCCAGACAAGGATCCTGACACCGGCCAACTTCCCTAGTCCCTAGAGCCGGTATGACCTTTACGGTAATACGGCTACCTGCTTCATAGAATCTGTGAATAGCGTTTGGCGCGGATTCCAGAAAACATGAAAATCGTAAAGTTCACATCGACTCTGGAATGCTTTACGTATGCACCCCGCTGTTCGCTTTGTTTTTGTTCTCCATGACCATCAGCCTGTTGGGAACTTTCATGATGTTGTGGAAGATGCCTATCAAAAAAGCTATCTCCCTTTTCTTGATTTACTGCAGCAACATCCGGCTATTCGAATTGCATTACACACGAGTGGACCACTTGCTGAATGGCTCGAGAGTAATCATCCTGAATATCTCGACCGCTTGGCTTCCTTAGCCGCAGCAAGGCAAGTTGAAATTGTTGGTGGTGGATTTTCTGAACCGATACTCGCCATGTTGCCCGCGCGCGATCGAATCGGCCAGATTCGTCGGTACAACCACTGGCTTGAGCAACGTCTCCAGACCACAGTCACAGGCATGTGGGTTGCCGAAAGAGTCTGGGATTCGGGCATGACAGCCGATCTCGCTACGGCTGGTGTCGAGTGGACTATCCTCGATGACTTCCACTTCAAGGCTGCTGGACTTCCCAATGAAGCGCTCGACCGTTATTGGATCACTGAGTCCGATGGTCGCACCATTGGTGTATTTCCGGGCAGTGAACATCTGCGGTATGTTATTCCGTTCGCATCGCCAGATGAAACCATTGAACACCTTCGTTTCCTCGCCTCACGCAGACAGGGCGCTTTGGCTGTCTTCAGTGATGACGGAGAGAAATTTGGAGTCTGGCCGGGTACGCACAAAACCTGTTTTCAGGATGGTTGGTTACAACGGTTCTTTGGTCTCCTTGAAGCGAATCAAGACTGGATCACGATGGCACTCCCGTCTGATGTGATTCGAAGTGATCCACCAGGTGGAACAATCTGGCTACCAGAATGCAGTTATCGTGAGATGACTGAATGGGCTCTTCAACCTGAGCAACAAGTCGCGTGTGTCAAAGCACGTCAAAATACAAAAAGCGATCCAACTCAGTCACTTCTTGTTCCATTTGTTCGTGGTGGATCCTGGAAAAACTTTCGCTATCGATACCCTGAAGCCAATGAGATGTATGCCCGGATGATGGTGGTGAGTAATCGGCTTGCCCGACTCTCTGATGAGTCAATCAATGACAAGACTGCGTACCAACAAGCCGTTACATCGCTCTATCGAGGTCAATGTAATTGTGCATATTGGCACGGTGCTTTTGGTGGCATCTACCTGCCACATCTGCGGAATGCCGTTTATAGGGAATTAATCACAGCGGAGAATGCACTGGATCGCGCTGAAGGTCGGCCAGCTACATGGGTGGAAGCTGTAGGTTCAGACTATGACTTCGACAGCAAAACGGAAGTTCGACTTTCCAATGAACATATTGATCTCTGGCTGGATCCCTCTGTCGGTGGAATGCTGTATGAGTTTGATCTCCGGAAACAGCGTCACAATCTTCTTGCAACGCTCGACCGTCGTCAGGAGGCCTATCATGATCAAGTTCTTGTAGGCCCCGGTGAAGCGCGAAGTATTGTTGATCCTTCCCAACTCGCTGCGTTTAAGCATGAAGGGCTTGCCGAAAAGATTCAGTATGACGAGAACCGACGGAAGAGTTGTATTGACCATTTCTTTGATATTGACGAATCAGCAGCAGACATCGTCTCCGGAAAAGCAATGGAACGTGGTGATTTTTCCACAGGATCATACGAGGCAAGTATCCGCCGCAATCCAGATCGAATGCAGGTACTCTTGTCACGAAAAGGCAATGTGTGGGGGATTCCATTAACCCTTTCGAAAGCCATCACACTCTCAGCCGGGTCTGACACTGTTGAAATTGGATACCGGCTGAAGGACTTGCCTGACAACTTCTGCCAGCATTTAGCTATTGAGTTCAACTTTGCCGGTCTTCCTTCACGCACCACTGGTCGCTGTTTTCGAAATAAAGATGGCTTGGATCTTGGACATCTTGGAACTCATCTTGATCTCAAGGAAACATCTCATCTCAGCCTCGAGGATGACTGGCTTAACATTCAGGCCACCCTCGACTGCAGTGTGGCAAGTAATGGTGGACATGCCGGAATGTGGACATTTCCAATCGAGTCGGTCAGTCAATCAGAGGGTGGCTTTGAACTCATTCATCAGTCGACAGTCGTCATGCCTCACTGGATTGTCACGCCTGATGCAAGTGGGTGCTGGCAAGTCGTTATTAAGCTGTCGGTTACTGGTCTTGCTGAAGCCACCAAATCATTTGATCAGGCAAAAAATATCAGTGCGAGCTTCTAACGTGCCTTCTACGGCTGCAGCTTTGATGGCATGTATAACTGTGCCGCAATTGCTTGCCAATCCACGAAGGGTTCAATTGTTGAGGCCTCGTAGCCGAGACCACAAACAACAATATGAGGAAGTCTTCTTTGCAATTCTACTTGCGACTGAATCGCGATGACCTCAGGGCTCTCTGGCTTTTGGTTCTCACCATGGTGGCCAGCTTCCAACTGAGAAAGCACAACTGCCGAAACAGTCAGGCCCACTGACTCAGCGGCCGTCACTGCGGTCAATGTTCGACCAATAGCCCCGAGACGACTGCTGTCTACGATAACCACAGGTATTTGAAAATCTCGAGCCAGATCTGCATTCAGTGTTTGGTGGCTAAGCGGTGAAAATAACCCACCCGCTCCCTCGATCACCACCACGTCTGCACGCATATGAGGATACAGACCCTGACGGAGAAGGGCGTCATCAATCTGGCTTCCCTCAGCAGCAGCAGCCTGTTCCGGTGCAACAGGAAGTTGAAACGATTGCGGGCAGACATCATCGCGGGTCCCGGCATTTCCAGAGGCACTCCACAGGCGATCAATGTCTGATGGATGAGACTGAACACCACTTGCCACAGGCTTGTACGCTCGGCAATCAATCCTCTGCAAAACACACTGTTGTAAGATCGCGACAGCAACTGCTGTCTTCCCAACATCCGTGTCGGTACCAGTAATAAAAAGACCTTTTGTCATAACTTCTTATCTTCTGCCCTGAAGACCGCGAATCAATACGGTCGCTTGCCTGAGATGGAAACCCTTTCTAGGATACGCTTTATTGAGACTGCATCTCAATAAAGCTTCAAGAGTCTGCTTCGATTGTGTCGATCACTGGGTGTGATTTCGTCAGATGCCCTGCACAGGAACCCTTTTATGCGTTCACTCGCAACTCTAAACATAGGATCGACGACACAGGTTATAGACATCTCTGGTGAGGATAATACCTCGTTACGGCTGCTTGAAATGGGTCTCACACCGGGTGTTGAAGTAACTGTTGTGAGTGCTGCTCCATTGGGTGATCCGGTGGAACTAGAACTTCGCGGCTACCGTTTATCAATTCGCCGGAATGAGGCTGCTCGTGTGGTCGTCGCCAACTGAAAATTTTTTCTTCTTGCAAAACGTTTGAATTAGTGATGTCTTCACCAAAACCTGAGATACCACAAAGCAATTAAGAACAGATACCAATATGAAACTGACCGTTGCTTTGCTTGGTAATCCAAATACTGGAAAAAGTACTCTCTTTTCCGCACTAGCCGGTATCCCTACCCGCATTGCAAACTACCCGGGAGTGACCGTTGAAGAAAAATTGGGGCAATTTCGTCATCGTGCTCATACCATTAAGCTGATAGATCTACCTGGTGCTTACAGCTTAAATGCAAAAAGCCCTGACGAGCAGGTTGCTGTTGATGTCCTTCATGGCAATTTGTCTGGCATAGAACAACCTGACTGTATTGTTGTGGTTGTTGATGCAACAAACCTGAGCCGGAATCTCTATCTTGTAAGCCAAGCACTTGCCATTGGGAAACCCGTTCTTGTTGCACTGACGCTCTGCGATGTTGCAGAATCAAAAGGGATACATATCAACCGAGAAAAACTTTCAGAGTTTCTTGGTTGTCCTGTCCTTCGTCTTGTGGCACCTCGTCGAGAAGGTATTGACCACCTTGCTGATGCACTTATCGAATCCTCTGATTGGTCAGGGCAAACGATTCCTAAATCATTAACGTCTCGCCTAGCCGCATGTCCAGACTCTGATCGTCCTGTTGCTTCGGCTGAAGCGATTGCCCGTTACGGTTGGATCGATGAAATCACAAAAGATGTTCTTTCATATTCTGCTCAACAAAGCCGCTCACTTGGTGATCGCATTGATTCGATGTTAACTCATCGAGTATTTGGAACTGTTGTGTTTGCCCTGACCATGCTTTCGATCTTCAGTTCTATCTTTTGGTTGGCCTCTCCATTGATGGACCTTGTTTCAGGAGGTGTTGAATTTGCTGCAGGCTTGGCAGAGTCAATCATTCCAGATGGAATCCTTCGGTCGCTTGTTGTCGATGGCGTCATTGCAGGAGTCGGGGGAGTCGTCATATTTCTGCCTCAGATAGCCATTCTTTTTCTCTTTGTGGCCGTACTTGAGGGATGTGGGTATCTGGCTCGGGCAGCTTTCCTTATGGACAGGCTTCTCGTTGGTGTTGGTCTTTCCGGAAAATCATTTATCCCACTCCTTTCAAGTTTTGCGTGTGCAATTCCTGGCATCATGGCTGCCCGTACGATTGAGAACCGCCGCGACAGATTACTGACCATTCTCGTTGCTCCTCTGATGAGTTGTTCAGCGCGACTCCCGGTTTATTTGCTTTTATGCAGTGCATTCGTCCCGAATGTTGCAGTTGGAAATTCCTGGATTCGTTTGCCAGCTGTTGTCTTGGCCTCCATGTATCTCGTCGGTATTCTTGTTGCTGCAATGGTCGCCTTTATCCTTTCTCGTACGATCTTTCGCGGGCCACCACAGCCCTTTGTATTGGAACTTCCAAGCTGGCGGTGGCCACAAGTCGCTGTTGTTGCTGAACGCGTCCGTGAAGCCGCAGTATCTTTTCTAAAAAATGCCGGAACACTCATACTTGCCGTGAGTATTGTCGTGTGGGCACTTGGGAGTTTTCCACGACCGGTTCTTGAAGCTGGTGCGAACCCGGAAACCGCAGAGCAACAGGGGGAGGCCCTACGACAAAGTTTTCTTGGTCAGGCTGGTCGTCTGATAGAGCCTGTTGTGAAACCACTGGGCTGGGATTGGCGGATAGGATGTGCAGCAGTGGCAAGTTTCCCGGCTCGTGAAGTGGTACTTGGAGTGCTTGGTGTTATTTACAATCTTGGTGATGTTGACCCAGGAGAAGAAGAAGGTGCAGGCATGCTGATTCGCCAATTGCGTGCCGCTACGTGGGATGGAACTGATCGCAAAGTATTTACCTTACCTGTAGCACTTTCTATTATGGTTTTCTTTGCACTGTGTGCTCAGTGCGCAAGCACGTTAGTTATTATCGGTAAAGAAACAGCTAGTTGGTTTTGGCCTCTTGTGTCATTTACCTACATGACTGCACTTGCCTGGATCGGTGCATTTTCCGTGTTCCAAATCGGTACCGCATTAGGGTGGTGAGTGGTGATACAGGATATCTTCGTCTTTTTTATTGTTGGGACTGCCAGCATATGGCTGGGGAGACATCTTTGGAGACGAATGACTGCACCGCCATGTCAGCCACCTTCACAAAGCCCATCAGGCAGCGATGGCTTTGTACCTCTTGAAGAACTTCATTCATGCAGAGAAGTGAAATAGGTTCTTTTTGCAAGTAGATACCGGGCTTTTCTTTCCATGTCGGGTTCGGTATTTCTAGTAATGAAGAGGGCTTATTCATGTGCTCTTGAAGACAAACAACTCACTACACTTGGGAAACACACGATCAGCCATGATCATCCGCGGTCCTGAACAACCTGATCAGTCGGCCATTGAAACCCTGTTCACAGCACTTTTCACAGCTGGTAATCAAGACATGCTGCCGCCCTATTTGTTAAACCAGCAGGATCCTTCTCGGCTTACCCACGTGCTCTCTACAAGTACACAATCAGAAAAGGACCTTCATCGCTTTGGTTTCACCCGTGGCCAAGCAGTTGTCTATGGATTTCTTTCATCATGGGAAGACACGCTTGGGTCGCCACAACTTTCTCTTGCAGTGCATCCCTCATTTCGGAACCGTGGGTTCGGGCACACTATGTGCAGTCAACTCCATGACCTGGCACGCATTCGCGGTGCCCGCTCTGTGCATGCTCTTATCTCGAAAGAGAATCAATACGCGATCGCACTGTGTCGTTCCTTCGGCTATACAATGACACCCGCCACAGATACACATCTTCGTGGATCGCTTGAATTACAAAGCACTCGGGATGAGCACAGCCGCTGGGTAGCGTAAGCTTTAAGAATGTTCTGGAAGGATAAAACGACCGCTTTGACCTAAAAATGCAAGTGGGTTTTCTAAGCTGATCTTTTCCACAAGCTTTTGATTATGTCCTCGTCGCCGCATCTCGACGTGACACTTCGGTACTGAAAGCGGATCACTCGGACCCCAGTCACCAGCCGAATTAATCCAGATACGTTCGTTTCCGTAACATTCAATAATATCAACTGCTCGCTGTGGTGTGCACTTGCTGTCTGGATAGAGTGTCATTCCTGCCCAGAATCCACGATCAAGAACTTCTGCCACCGTGTGCTCTTCAACATGATCTATGAGAACACGTCCTGGGTCAATTCCGGCATTGATGAGTGCATCCATTGTCATTCGTGTTCCCTTGAGTTTGTCTTCAAGGTGCGGTGTGTGAACAAGAATCAGGCGATCGTGTTGTTTTGCTAAATTAATCTGTTCTTCAAGAATGATCAGTTCATTCCGTGAGTTTTTATTGAGGCCAATTTCACCAATTCCCAAGACATTCGGCTTGTCCAGAAATTCTGGAATAAGCTTCATCACCTCACGCGCGAACGCGGGGTCTTCCGCTTCTTTGGGGTTAATACAGAGCCAGCAGTAGTGGGCAATACCATACTGTGCAGCACGTTTCGGTTCTACATCTGTGAGTTGGCGAAAATAGTCATAAAAACCAGCCGGACTCGAACGATCGAACCCTGCCCAGAATGCCGGCTCAGTAATTGCGACACAGCCCGCCTGGGCCATGCGGCGATAGTCATCTGTGGTCCGACTGACCATGTGAATATGTGGGTCGATATAGGCCATGATGTGCTCTCAGTATTGCGTGTTTGGGTCGGCTCCAAGTGCTGACTGTGTGTGTGCAGCAGGAGTTGGTTCCGTTGTATGATCGCTTAAGAGTTCCAACATACGCTGAGCGCGGTTTGCCTGATTCTCACAGTTTGAATCAAGTAAAAGTGGGATCGCCTTTTTCAAGGCTCGCACCCGCACGTCCTGAAGGCCCTCATGGCCCTCGGCTCGCTCAAGGCGATCGAGAAAGGCGGCAATATCAAGAAGCTTTGCCCGATGCTCCATGAAGTAGATGTCAACAACCTGCTGGCTGGTAAGTGGACAACTCTGCTGTGGCATATTTCGTACTCCCTCAAAAACGAAGATTGTCTCAGCCTAGCCAACACAGGCCTTGATGAAAAGCAAGAGGGTCGGGCCGCCCTACTGAGCAACCCAACCCTTTATTCTTGCTAGAGGTGTATTGAGACGCCTCAGACGGCATTAATACATATCGTAGTCACCACCGTGACCTGCACCGCCCTTGCCCTTTGCATCCTTTGGCTTTTCAGCGATCAGTGCATCACTTGTCAGAAGAAGCGTTGAGACACTTGTGGAGTTCTGCAAAGCAGTTCGTGTGACCTTAGCTGGATCGATAACTCCAGCCTTGACGAGATCTTCATACTTATCAGTTCCGGCGTTGTAGCCAAAGTTCCCTTCACCCGAAAGAACTTTTTCACACACGATAGAACCGTCTTGGCCAGCATTGGTTGAGATCATCGTTACTGGAGCACGAGATGCCCGTACAACAATCTGATAGCCAACCGACTCGTCATCACTTAAACCCTTTGGCTTTACCTGTGAGCTAGCACGCAGCAACGCAACACCACCACCTGGCAGGATGCCTTCTTCGACAGCAGCTCGAGTTGCGTGAAGCGCGTCTTCTACACGGGCTTTCTTTTCTTTCATTTCACTTTCTGTTGCTGCACCAACATTAATCTTGGCAACACCACCAGCGAGTTTTGCAAGACGCTCTTCCAGCTTTTCACGATCGTAGTCACTGGATGCATTCTCAATTTCACGACGAATCTGCTCAATCCGTGCTTTGATGTCAGCTGTTTTTCCGCCACCCTCGATAATAGTCGTGTTGTCTTTATCGATAATGACCTTCTTGGCACGACCCAGTTCGGCAAGGCCGATGTTCTCGAGTTTCATGCCAAGATTTTCAAAGACGGCCGTTGCTCCGGTGAGGATGGCAATGTCTTCGAGCATAGCCTTTCGGCGATCACCGTATCCTGGCGCCTTGACGGCAGATACCTGGAACGTGCCACGCAAACGGTTGATTACCAATGTGGCAAGTGCTTCTCCGTCGACTTCTTCAGACACAATCAGCATTGGCTTGCCAGCATTCACAACAGCTTCCAACAGTGGAACGATATCCTTCACTGTGGAGATTTTCTTCTCATAAACAAGGATGTAGCAGTCTTCAAGGACACACTGCATCGCCTGTGCATCAGTGACGAAGTAAGGAGAGAGATACCCTCGGTCGAACTGCATGCCCTCGACAAACTCAATTTCTGTCGCGAGGCTTTTGCCTTCATCAACAGTAATGACTCCATCTTTGCCAACTTTATCCATCGCTTCTGCAAGCAAGTCACCAATCTCGGCATCATTGTTTGCTGCGATAGATGCAACTTGGGCCATCTCTTTCTTACCCTTTACAGGGATTGCTGAACTGTGGAGTTTTGCTGTGATGTCTTCAACAGCTTTTTCAATTCCTGTCTTCATCTGAATTGGATTGACTCCGGCAACAACGGCTCGCAGTCCTTCATTAAAGACGGCCTCAGCCAGAACGGTTGCGGTTGTCGTTCCATCACCAGCAACATCACTGGTCTTGCTGGCAACTTCGCGCACCATGCGTGCACCCATATTTTCGTAGGTGTCTTCAAGGTCAATTTCTTTTGCAACAGTAACACCATCCTTGGTAACCGTTGGAGAACCGAAACTCTTTTGGAGAATCACGTTTCGACCCTTTGGACCGAGTGTGACCTTGACTGCACGGGCCAGTTTGGAGACACCTCGCCGCATTGCTTCGCGGGCTTCTTGATCAAACGCCATCATTTTGGCCATCGAATGTTTCTCCTGTACTGAAAATTATTTGGACGGTTTAAGTTGGAAATGTGAATCAACAGTCGTTTATCGACTACACGCTAAGTTGTATTAACCAAGGACTGCTAGGATGTCGTCTTCTCGCATCAGCAGAAGTTCCTGATCGGCAACCTGAAAAGCTTCACCAGCGTAGCTCGTGAAGACCACGCGGTCGCCAGGCTTTACCTGCAAAGGATGACGGTTTCCCTTGTCATCGAGTTTGCCTTCACCAACACTGACAACAACACCTCGTGCAGGCTTGTCTTTTGCTGAATCTGGCAGAAGAATGCCACCAGATGTTGTCTGCTCGCTCTGTTCGCGTTCCACAACAACGCGATCACCAAGGGGGATAAGGGTCGATTTGGCCTTCCCGGCCTTGCTCGCAGCGGCTGCCATTCTGGGGTCCTTTGTATGTAGTCCGGTTTGAAAGGGAACGTCGAAACAATCCTGCGGGAACGGAATCTCAAGACTCTACGCCGGAGATACCCTAATCCCAAGGTGATGCGACTGCCGCAGCGGCATTCGCTAGCACCTCTACGTCTCCCTAGTGCAACTCGCGCGCCAGATTTGATTATGAATGCGAGAAAATTCGTCAAGAGCAGTTTTTCACGACCTTCAAGGAGTGAATCTACGACTTTTTTCAGCCCCTACTCGTTTTTTATTAAGGTGCTCTGGTTTTCTGACACAGCAAAGACTCGCAGCCGCAATGGCCTGACAGACTGCCATATTGGCGGCACAGATGGCCAAAAGGTCTTTTCTGATTCTCCTTTTTCTTGGGGAGAACGTTGGAAATCAAGTGGATTATGAACACTTCATGCCTCGTCTTCTCCGTCACAGTCGTTGGTAATCACCTCAGAAAATCGCTAGGATTAGCGACCCATCCGTTTGTATGGCTTCACTGCATTTCAGGTTCATTCCAATGCGAACTATTTCGCTAGGCTTGTTATGCGGAGTTAGACTACGGGTGGGTTCAACATTTTCATTTGAGGTTGTTCGCTTTTTAAACGACTTGGAGAAGAACGGCATGGCTCAGTATCGACGGATAGGCGTCACGCAAAACAACGATGTCGCCATCGTCAGTTTCAACGACAAAAAGATTCTCGATGAGGCAAGTATTCAAGAACTCGGCGCTGAACTCTTTGGTCTCGTTGAGCAGCAAAAGATGGGGGACATTCTGCTTAACTTTACCAATGTCGAATTTCTTTCGAGTGCTGCACTCGGTAAGTTAATCACGCTCGATCGCAAGGTAAAGGCAAGCAAAGGTCGAATGAAAATGTGTAACATTCGTCCTGAAATTTTTGAAGTTTTTCAGATCACAAAACTGAATAAAGTTTTTGATATTCGTAAAGATGAAACAGAAGCAATGACCGCTTTTGGTTGATTGCTCAAAGCCTCCCTTACTGGAACAGCCACCCTTTTTCCCGCACGTAATCTGTGCGGCTCCTATGACCGAATCGTCTTCTCATCATGACAGCAGTTCTGACCCAGCTGGGTGGCAGAAGTCTCTTGATCTGCCAAGCGAGCGGGGTGCGAGTCGATTGATTATGGAAGAGTTGCTCGACAGACTTGGAGAGCATGGCTGGGCCGGCACTGATATTTTTTCAATTCACCTGGCTGCTGAAGAAGCAATTGTCAATGCAATTGTTCACGGCAATAAGCTTAGTGCAGACAAAAAAGTACATGTTGAATGTTTTGTCTCACCTACGACTGTACGAATTGAAATCACAGACGAAGGAGATGGGTTTAAGCCAGAAGAGGTGCCCGACTGCACGCAGGACGACCGGCTGGAAGTTCCAAATGGCCGTGGTGTCATGCTGATTCATAATTTCATGACTCGAGTCGAGTACAACGAGAAGGGCAATCGTGTTCTGTTGGAAAAGGTTCGTGATACCTAAGAGCAGGCATATCGTTTTTTGCAGAACAAAAAATGGAGCATCTCGCCTTCGATTGAATTTTTCGGTATCGTTTGAGAACTCAAAGGCCCTTCATATTCCCCGATAGCTCAATGGTAGAGCGAGCGGCTGTTAACCGCTAGGTTGTAGGTTCGAGTCCTACTCGGGGAGCTTCCTTCTTCTCGTTTGTCCTCTGTTTCACGGTACATATGAGGATTAGCGACCACAAAGGTGGTCTCAAAAGTGGTTTCTCGCTGGATTTAGCAGACTATGAAGAAGCGTTTTTTCACATCCTTCATTCTCGGCGTCGCCAGCGCTTTCCTGATACCTATTTCGGCCGAGGCTGAAAAATCCAGGCCCAATATTCTAATCCTCTATGCCGACGATCTCGGTTTCGGTGACCTCACCTCCTACAACGCGGACTCCAAGATCCCAACCCCTCACCTCGATCAGCTCGCTGCCGAGGGAATCCGCTTCACCGACGGGCACTCCTCCTCTGGCATTTGTACTCCGAGCCGCTACGCACTCCTGACAGGACGCCATCACTGGCGAAAGGGGCATGGCATCGTAGACTCTTTTGGAAGATCGTGGTTTAAGGCTGAGCGTCTTACGCTACCGGAAATGTTGAAAGAAAAGGGCTACCACACTGCCGCCATCGGTAAATGGCACCTCGGCTGGAACTGGAATGCCGTGGTGAAACCCGGAGCCGTAAAGGTGGTCGTCGGGAGAAGGAAAACCTACAGGCCTGAGGACATTGACTGGTCAAAACCTATCCCGGGCGGCCCACTCGCCCACGGCTTCGATCACTATTTCGGAGACACTGTGATCAACATGCCTCCCTTCTGCTGGATCGAAGATGATAAAGTTGTCGAGGTACCGGACATTATCAGTGACACCAAGCTGTTTAAGCCGATTAAGGAAGGTGGTTGGGGATTTCGTCCGGGTCCTATGATCAGCGGTTGGGACCCCTACACTAACATTCCTGTCACAACAGAGCGCGGAGTTAAATATATTCACGATCAGGCTAAAACAGACGATCCCTTCTTCCTGTATTTCGCATACCCCTCTCCCCACGTTCCTATCATCCCTAACGACGAATTCGACGGGAAATCACAGGCTGGCCCCTACGGAGATTTTGTCGTAGAAACTGACGACTCCTGCGGAAAGCTTCTTCAGGCTCTCAAGAACTCGGGCCAGGACAAGAATACCATTGTGATATTTTCAGCCGACAATGGCCCGGCACACTATGCCTACGCTCGCGATCATAAATTTGACCACTGGTCGTCTCAACCCTTCCGCGGACTAAAGCGGGATGTATACGAAGGAGGTCATCGTGTTCCCTTTATTGTGAAGTGGCCAGGCGTGACTAAAGCCGGCACCGTTTCCGATGCTCTTGTGTCACAGATTGATATTATGGCCACCATTGCTGATTTCGTTGGCTACAAGCTTCCTGATGATCAGGCCGAGGACTCTCACAATCTGGCACCTCTTTTGCGGGGGGACGTCGATGCCGTTCGCACAACACACATTCACAACACCACGAACACGCAATATGCCATCCGTCATGGGGATTGGGTTCTAATCGATGCCAAGGAAGGCTATTGCAAAGCTCATGATGAAGTTGAAGCCTGGGAAGAGAAACACGGCTATCCTGATGATGATGATCAGCCAGCCGAGTTGTTCAATCTCGTTAAGGACATCGGCCAGCGGAATAATCTCGCTGCCGAACACCCGGAGCGAGTGGCGGAACTGCAGAGCTTACTCAAGCAGATTCGTGAACAGGGATATTCCGCTCCTCGCCTCGCCAAGTAAATTAAATCAGGGACAAACACCTGGGAAACCGTTTCCGAGGCCAGAAACAGACCGTCTGAACACACTATTCTCCTGCCACAAATCTCACACGATTATGAGTGCAATTAAAAAGACTCAGGGTGTGACGCAGCCATAAATCTGGTAGCGGCGGCTTCCAGCCGTCGTCCAATCCGAATGAAAGATACAAGTATGAAAAGCTACTTACTACCCGTCATCGTGATGCTTACCTACTGCGGTCTGCTCCATGCAGAAGAATCCGGTAAACATCTATTCATCCTTTCGGGCCAGTCCAATATGGCTCGCTTTAAACCGAAGTCGTGGTTTACACCAGGAATCAGTGAAGCGCTGGGTGCCGAAAACGTTATCGTGAGTTTTCATGCTCAGGGCGGACAACCGATTTCCAAATGGTACAAGCAATGGAAAAGCAGCAAAGGCAAAACCGATCCTGAGGCAGGGAAAATATACGATGCCTTGATCGAAACAACTCAAGCCGCGATTCAGGGCAGCAAAATCCAAACGGTAACTTTTATATGGATGCAAGGAGAAGCCGACTCCAAAGCCGGGAACAGCGATGTCTATCTCGCCAGCCTCAACGGATTAAAAAAGCAACTCGAACAGGACTTGGAGCGCACCGACATCAATTTCATCATCGGTAGGCTCAGTGATAGCGGTTTTTATCGCCGACGCGATACGAAAAGAGTCAATAACCCCGATTGGGATACTGTCCGCAAAGCCCAGGAATCTTTTGCGGATGCCTCAGAACGGGCGGTATGGATCGACACCGATGACTTAAACGGTGAAAAGCAGGAGCTTCACTACATAAAGCCTGAGGGCTACGAAAAACTTGGAGAACGCTATGTTGAAGCGGCGGTCATGCTGGTTCAAGCAGAGTGATCGTTTCGAATTGAAAATCTATGATCACTCATCAAAACGCCAAGAACCTGTGCTTGGCACTTTCAGAACACGATAGATCTACATCATGAAATATACGCTGCTCACCTTTGTTTTTGTCCTTTTCACGTGTGCTACTCAGGCAGCCGATCGGCCGAACATTGTCTGGATTATTCCGGACGACATGTCAGCAAACTTTTCCTGTTATGGGGAGACTGCCATTGAGACACCAAATGTCGATCGGTTGGCTGCGCGAGGCGTGAAGTTCACCAACGCCTACGTGACTACACCTGTCTGTTCAACCTGTCGTTCAGCATTTATCACCGGCATGTACCAGACGAGTATCGGAGCTCATCACCACCGCAGCGGACGTGGCGAAGAGAAGATCCAGCTTCCCGCACATATCAAGCTGGTCCCGAAGTTCTTTCAAGACGCGGGGTACTACACCTCGATCAGCGGCTGGCCGATACGAAAGGACCGGCTCGGTAAGACTGATTACAACTTCGAATGGGATCAATCTGTGTATGACGGAAGTGATTGGTCTGGCCGAGCAGAGGGCCAGCCCTTTTTCGCTCAGATCCAAACACCTGGCGGCAAACTTCGCGGCAAGGATGCAACGGGCTGGGAGCGAGTTTCCAGCGCTGCCGAGCAACGATTCGGCAGCCGCACTCCGATCAGCGCGGTCACCTTGCCTCCTTACTATCCGGAACATCCAGAAATCGTGCGCGACTGGGCCGCCTATCTCGACTCAGTGCGGATGACCGATGCGATGGTCGGAGATGTGCTTGCTCGGCTTGAGAGCGAAGGCGTGCTGGAAAATACTCTTGTTCTCTTCATGACCGACCATGGCATCAGCCATGCCCGCGGCAAGCAGTTTCTCTACGACGAAGGGCTCCATGTCCCACTTGTGATCAGCGGCCCCGGTGTCGTCCCCGGGACAGTGCGGGATGATGTGGTCGAACATATCGACATCGCCGCCTTATCGCTGGCCGCAGCGGGCATCGAGATCCCAGAATACATGCAGGCTAAAAACATTCTGGCCGAGGACTACAAACCGCGCGAAGCTGTCTTTGCTGCCCGCGATCGTTGTGATGAAACAGTCGATCACATCCGATCAGTGAGAACGACCAACTTTAAATACATCCGCAACTTCCTGCCCGAGCGACCCTATCTGCAACCCTGCCGTTACAAAGACGCGAAGAATATTCTGATTGCCCTTCGGCAGTGGAACAGTGACGGAAAGCTGAATCCCACTCAGCTGCTGGTGTTCCGTGATGTCCGCCCACCCGAGGAACTGTACGACGTGCACCAGGATCCCTACGAGATCAACAATCTTGCCGCCAATCCCGACTACGCTACGAAGCTTGCCGTGATGCGCGGGCAGCTTGACGATTGGATGAAAGCAACGGACGACAAGGGTCAGCAGGCAGAGCCAGAAAGCATGTATAACAGTGACATGGCGGTCTATCTGACGACCCTGCGGCGCAAAGGTGACCCAGTTGACCTCAAGCGACTCAAAGACAACATCGCATTGATGAAAAAGTGGGCCACGGAAGGAAAGTAGGGAGCGGCACGCACTTCATTTTTCTTGAATCAGAGCAGTTTTTCAATGCATGCGAGCGTTTGAATATCGCGTGGTGGCGGCCACGTTAAAGGCGTGCAACACCATAGTCATAGCCTCGTGGTTCAAGGTTTCACTCGAATGTTCTTCCACAGAACTTTCCCCTTGGATCCTTTATGAATCTGCAGGCCAAAGAAACCACGTGGATAGCTGCCGTCGTCGATCCAGTGGGCAACGGGCACACCATTGATCCATGTCTTTATGACATTCCCCTGTGCAGAGATCGTGAGGCGATTCCAACCTTCACGATCAAGTGCTGCACGAGCTTCTTTATGTTCCTTTAACCAAATAGGGTAGAAATATCCGCCGCAACTCTGGCCATAGATACCCCCTGACCAATAACGATCACCAGTGATTCCCTCCATCTCGGCCTGTGGACCAAAGACAGTCTCCTTGTCTTTCCTTGCTTCGCTCTGGGCACGGAACATGACCCCTGAGTTCCCATCGACTTCCCATTTCATATCACACGTGAAGATGAAGTCTTCGAAGTCATTTTTCTCTGTACTCAAATAGGTACTTGGAGATCCCGGTACACACGTACCGACAAGCATTCCATCGACAACTTCGAACGTGCACGTTCCTCCCTTGGGAGTCCAGCCGCTGAGATCCTTGCCATTAAAGAGCGGAGTAAACCCCTCGTGCACGTCAGGTTCCGGATCGGTGTTGAGCAACATCTCTTCCGGATCTGGGGCGTTCTCCTGCTTCTTATATTTTTCGTGCCATGCCGACTGTGATTCATCCACCGTACCTGCGAATGTGATTCCTTTGCTTCCACAGAAGACCAGGGATACAAGGCAGATCAGGAATGCATTGATGGGAAGAAAATACTGAAATCGGGAGATGGCTTGCATGACTTGAACCCTCAATCGAATGAAATGGAACCCAACAGTAACAGAGCGACTGCCTGTTCCAAGAGTTTAACGAATGAAAGCGCCGGAGATGCAAAATATCTGCGACGAATCGGAAGAGTGGAGTTTGGGTGCTTGGTACTTGCTTTCTTATTCAACGTCAGC
>CAXEMW010000038.1:0-17767 GCA_963997395.1 uncultured Planctomycetaceae bacterium | reverse complement strand
TTATACGGCAACTCCTTGCCCTCAGCCCGCGCTCGAGTAGCGGCGTTCCACGGGATTTTTACCCTCAGCCCGCTCCTCGGCCGCGAAGCGACCCTGACCGAAGCTGGCGAGAATCACAACGATCCGTTTCCCTGCCATCTCAGGCCTTTGGCCAAGACGGAGAGCCGCAGCGACAGCGGCTCCACTACTGACCCCAGAGAGCAGGCCTTCTTCCCGAGCCAAACGGCGCCCTACTTCCATCGCTTCTTGATCACTCACCCCAAGGATTTCATCAATCAAGCTTTGATCAAAAACAGAGGGAACAAAACCAGCACCAATGCCCTGAATACGGTGGGGGCCAGGTGCTCCACCCGCCAAAACAGGACTTGCTTCCGGTTCTACCGCAATCACTTTCAGATCAGGATTGCGCTGCTTTAAAACCCTGGCACAGCCAGTAATGGTGCCACCGGTACCGACTCCGCATACGATGATGTCAACCTGGCCATCTGTGTCAGCCCAAATTTCTTCCGCAGTTGTTTTTCGATGAACATCTGGATTAGCTGGATTTTTGAATTGTTGAGGCATGAAAAATTGACTACTTGAACTTGTGATGTCTTCTGCCTGCCGAACAGCACCTGGCATACCTTCCGCAGCTGGCGTCAGGACCAGTTCTGCTCCAAGGGCCTTGAGCATCCGACGACGTTCAAGGCTCATGCTCTCGGGCATGGTGACGCGGAGTTTATAGCCACGAGCTGCACACACATAGGCAAGGCCAATGCCTGTGTTGCCACTTGTCGGTTCGATCACAACTGTGTCCGGATCGAGTTTCCCATCGTGTTCAGCAGCATCAATCATTGCGCACGCGATTCGGTCTTTCACGCTCCAGAGTGGATTCATATTCTCAATTTTCGCAACGACAGAGGCCTTACTGTTCTCAGTCACTCTTTGCAGTCGCACAAGAGGCGTACGGCCAATGCATTGCGTAATATCGTCCCGAATTCCCATGGGGGTGATTGCTGAACTCATCAAGGGTCCTCCTGCTTGCGAAATCGATTTAATCAGTATTATCGGCAACTTTGTTCAACAAGTGTGAAAAATTACTTTTCTTGTGGAATTGCGTGATTTTTCGCCGAAAATTCGCATCAAAAGGTGGGGATTGTGCTTGATCTGGACAGGCCAGACACCCTACCTTCCCAATTCGTTGAAAGAACGGTGAGCGTCTCACCGAGGTATCTGCAGATAGGAGGGCAACAAAATGCGACATTCTTCGTGCTTAGCGTTATCGTCGGGGCCTCAGAAATCGATTCACCGAATTGTTCTCATGCCTCTGTTGTCGTTCTGCTGCCTGGTTCACGCATCTGCAGCAGAGTCGTCTGCTGAGTTGCCCTTGGCGAAACCAGCAGCAATTGTGAATGGCACAACGATAAGCGATGTGGAGTTAGCCGACGCATGCTTAGCCAGATATGGATCGCTCGTTGTTGGCGCACTTATTAATAAAGTGATTATTGAGCAAGCATGTGAACGTAATGGTGTGGCGGTGACAACTGCTGACGTAGATAATGAGATCGATGAGATGTCTCGCCGGTTTAATGTGCCACGAGACAAATGGATTGCACTCATTCAACGAGAACGTGGTGTTACTGAAAAACAATATCGGGAAGACATTGTCTGGCCGATGATTGCACTGAGGCGTCTCGCCAAAGGAAGTCTGGAACCAACCGACGAGCAGCTAAGAAAACAATTCCAGAACCAATACGGCCCTACAGTCAAGGCGCGCATAATTGTGTTGGGAAGCCAGAAAGATGCCGAAGAAACACGAACTGAAGTTCTTGATGACCCCGATTCATTTGGGATTGTAGCGAGGGAAAAATCTGTCGATATTGGCAGTGCAAGTGTTGGTGGTTGGGTGCAGCCAATCCGACATTTTTCGGGCTCCCCTGAATTTGAATCTGCTGCCTTTGCGCTTTCTGATAGCGAAATCTCTAAGGTCGTTCAGGTTGCGGACCAATTTATTATTATCAAATGTGAAGGGCATCTGCCGGCTTCAGATGTCAACTTTACTGACGTTCGTCCTCGCCTTGCTGAGGTTTTCCGCGAAAAGCAGTCGCGCGTGCTTTCTGGCAAGATTTTTGAAAAACTTCAATCGGAAGCAGCTATTGAAAATATTTTGAACAGTTCAGGGAAGGTCCTTCAATCGCCCAATCTGGCAGCACGGGTCAACGGCCGTCCAATTACGATCAGTGAAGTACGTGCTGTTAGTGTTGAACGGTACGGCGAAGACGTCCTGCAAGCCCTACTCACGGGAGTTCTTCTAAATCAGGCACTTACTCGGCAGGAACTGATGGTAAGTCAAGAAGATGTCGAACGCGAGGTTGCACGAGCAGCCGAATCAATGGGCTTTCAAACACCAGAAGGAAAGCCTGATGTTCCTACTTGGCTGGAACAAATATCAAAACAAAATAAACAGTCTGTTGAGTTCTATCTCACGGATATCGTGCGGCCCACTGTCGCTTTGAAAAAGCTCGTAGGCCCTGTGCCTGTTACACAAGACGATCTTGATAAATCCTTTACGGCTACCTTTGGGCCTCGGGTTCGATGCAGAGCAGTAGTGCTCGACAACCAACGTCGGGCTCAGGAGGTATGGCAAATAGCCAGGCAGAATCCCACGCCAGAAATTATTGGTAATCTCGCCGAACAATACTCAGTCGATCCAACAAGCAAGGCTTTGCGAGGAGAAGTGCCGCCCATTCAAAAATACAGTGGACAGCCTGCTTTGGAGCGAGAAGCATTTTCGTTAAAGACCGGGGAGCTATCTGGCATAATTCAGATAGCCGATCGATTCATGATCCTCTTGTGCGAAGGGTATACAAAACCGGTGGAGGTGACATTCGATGAGGTTCGTGAAGAGTTACATCGAGACATATTCGAGAAAAAGCAACGGATCGAAATGGCGAGATATTTCACCCACCTCAGAGAATCCGCCTCGATTGATAATTTTCTTGCAGGCACAAGCCAGTCACCAAAATCAAACATTCCTGCAGCGAGCAACATGCCGCCCTCAACAATCACTCAGCGCGAAACCAATGAACTATCAAAGCCCCGTGCTGGGAGTCGGGCAGCAGAAGACTCGTCCCGCACGGTGTCGCCGGCGTCTTATGACGAGCCCTTGGTGAAATGAGTTTCCTACCTTTATGCCTTTATATGGTTTCTTGGGCTGCTGGCACCCACAAAAGTACCAGCAGCTGTGGTAATGTTTCAGAGCTTTAAAAAGCCTGATTTTTTGAAGGGCCGTTGACCAAGACTCCCGCAGGGCAGTGTTCAGCGATAAACTACTACCGTGGTTGTCGGTAGACTTCGAGGCGGTGCCGAATCAAAGTTGACGGACGTCGAGCAGGAAAAGGGTCGAGGAGAAGCATTTGCACATTCAGGCTGCATCACGCATTGAGCAACTTCCGCCGTACCTCTTTGCGCGGATTAATAAACTTACATATGAGAAACGTCGTAGCGGGTGCGATGTCATCGACATGAGCATGGGGAATCCGTCAGATCCTCCTGCCCAATTTATTATCGACAAGCTTGCTGAGGCAGCTAGTGATACACGAAACCATGGGTATGCTCCAGCAACTGGAGTCGTGAGTTTACGGAGGGAAGTTGCTTCTCGATATCTACGCAAGTGGGGTGTTCGTCTTGATCCAGAAACAGAGGTGCTTGGCACGCTTGGTTCAAAGGAGGGATTTGGTCATCTTTGCTTGGCGATGATTGATCCAGGCGACGACGTTATCGTTCCAGCTCCATCTTATCCAGCCCATGTCTATGCCGTAGCGCTTGCCTCAGGTAATCCAATTGCCATCGACACAACGAAACCGGATAAGTTCTTGTCAGAAATCTCGGCACGCTGTGGAAGTGCGGCTGGGCCGCCGAAAGTACTTGTTATTAATTTCCCTCATAATCCAACAACAACAGTTGTAGAGAAAAAGTTTTATGAAGATGTCGTTTCAGTAGCGAAGCAATATGACTTTCCGATTATCTCCGACTTGGCATATTCAGATGTGGTCTTTGATGGATACGAAACACCAAGCATCTTGGAGGTAGAGGGTGCAAAGGAACGCGCAGTCGAGTTCACCACAATGAGCAAAGGGTTCAGCATGGCCGGCTGGCGAGTTGGTTTTTGTGCAGGAAATGCTGACATCATCAAAGCGTTGGGAACTGTAAAGACATATTACGATTACGGAATGTTTCGTCCAATTCAGATTGCGGCGATAGTAGCGCTACGTAATGGAGAAGCTGATGTCGCCAATCAATCGCAGGTCTATCAACGGCGCCGTGATGTACTCTGTGAGGGCTTGGGCCGAATTGGTTGGCAAGTGGCTGTTCCCAAGGCCAGTATGTTTGTATGGGCCAAGATTCCTGAGCCATTTGCGAGCCGGATGAACAGCATGGACTTCGCCGCAAAACTGCTAGAAGAGGCGGACGTGGCAGTGAGCCCGGGTGCTGGGTTTGGTCCAGCTGGTGAAGGATTTCTTCGGATGGCATTAATTGAAAATGAGAATCGAATTAGGCAAGCTGTGAAGCAAATTAGTCGTGCAATCGGGGCAGAGTTGCGGTCCCACAGGGATGAAGTGCCAGCAGAATAAACAGCCCGACGGTGAACAGTGGCTCGCCGTCGGGCTGGGGTTGCATTGTGGTGGAAATTCCTAAGCTCATTCCTCGAGCAGTTAGCCTATCTCAGGCAGCATCGCCTCTGCTTCTGCAGCCTTCCGTAACTTCTCCAGAGCTTTTGCTTCAATTTGTCGGACACGTTCTTTTGTGACTCCGAGAGCCGCCCCAACATCTTTGAGAGTCTGAGGGTCATGTTCATGATTCAGCCCGTAGCGACGGACAATGATTGTTTGTTCTCTCGGGTCGAGCCGATCGAGAAATTTTTCTACTTGATGAAGTCTGTCTGACTCAGCCATTCTTCGATAGCTCTCGTCGGTACTTTCGTCAGCTGTAGCATGCAGTAGCTCGATATCAGCCGCACGAAAACGATCTCGTACTTTGTGTTCATTCGGAATCGTTCGGGCATAATTTTTCATAATAGCCCACGAAGCGTAGGTGCTAAATTTATTTCCACGGGCATAGTCGAACTTTTCAACCGCTCGCATTAAAGACATGTTGCCATCACTCACAAGATCAAAAAAGCTATCCGAAGCCGATACACGTCGCTTTGCGATTGAGACAACAAGCCGAAGATTCGATCGTACGATCTTGTTTTTAAGTTCAACGATATCTTGGTAGAGAAGCTCGATTTGATCCATCAATCGTCCACTTGGACGCTCTGGCTGCAACTGCTCACGCAGAAGTGCCGCCTTGTATTTCAGGTAATTAAACTTTCTAAATAACCAGACTTCCTGCTCCCGTGTAAGTAGAGGTACTTCGTAAAGGCTTGCAAGATATGCAGGCAACCCTGTTGGTCGTCGGACTCGTTTGGGAGCATCCGCATTTTCTGGAAATGGCTGAAAGACAACTTTCTCAGCACTTTTTCTGGCAAAGAGGGCATTCGGCATGTAGTCAATTGGTAGTTGAGAGATTGCCGTAGCTCGTTGGGCGAGAACAATACGATAGATACTCGCTCGACTTCTATGGTATCGACGGGCAATTGACTCTACAGATTCTCCCTGTTGGTAATGACGGAAAATACGTGCACAGCTTTCAGGCCGTAGTTTGCCATCAGCATTTGGAAAGACTGCTGATTCAGGGTGATCTTGGTCGTATCGTTTAATCGTGTATCGAATTGTTTCGACGCTTCGATTGAGACGATTTGCTATGCGTCGGTGCACATCAGCAGGGCAGGCACCTGCAGCTGCAAGACGACGAGCCCACCCGATGAGTTTGTCATGTTCGTCATCGCTTAACTGACTGAATCGACTTCCTCTTTGGATTCTTGCCGGGTTCTCATGGACAAACCGGTCAACAGCACTGGCAAGAAAACCAACACGTTTGCGGCCATTAATAACAACGCGTTGAGCTACAAGTCCGTGATCTCGCCAGCGAGAAATAGTCTTTGTTGAAACATTGAATTGCCGGGCAAGATCTTCTATCGATAGAACCTCCTCATGTGAAGAAATGGTGCCGCATGGATGGGTGGGCTGGGACCCGCCGGCGCATGTATTGTCGTCGTGAATGCGGATAAACGAATATGTCTCGTCTTTCAAGATGTCGGAACGCATGAAACTCCTCCATGGCAGAAATGCTCAATGCTTTGAGTTTCTTTGACCACAGCGTGAACGCACCCCTACGCTCATTCACGTTATCGCCGAAGCACTCGAAGCAGTATCACATCCCCAAAACAGGCAATGAAACCAATCCTGCGTCCACGCTTGGAATCATCCTTGATCCCCACCACACCTTCGATTGCGGACGCTTTAGTTATACGCCGCAACGGGACAGATGGTTTGCTGAAACAGCAAATAATTTAAAAAATCAAGAAAAGTACGGATTATGACAGTTCGACAGGAGATCGGGATCGCGCGCAAGTCGTTGACCACAAACGGGTTACGGATTTCTTTCGCAGGGCAGGGTGTTTTCAGTCAAAATATACATCTTCCATTAAATAGCTAAAATAAAGGGTTTTTTCGAAGTGGACACTTAGTATCAGTACGTACTCTAACTGTCTTACTCGAATCTGTCCAGCGGAAATGTCTTGGGGTGTTGTTGAGGAGTCCGCCTGGTCCTTGGTTACGGGGCTATTTTTGTGTCTCAAAACTGCAGGTTTCCTCAATCTGCGGTCTAGTTTGGGTTCGTTGTAGAGATCACCAGCGGGGAACCGATTGCCTACAGAAGGCCGGACTTTTCGCAGGTGAGTAACAGGGACATGTTTTTATGAATCAGTGTTTGGAGGCTCCAGTATATGGGCAACTTTCATCGACAATTTTTCGACTGATACGCATTGTTTTTCACACTTTAGTTGGGCTCTCTTGTTTGGTTGATTGCTGTCCAGCCCTCGTTTTGGCGGGTGAGCAGGGGGTGTCCCGCGATACGTCCTCAATCTTTAAGATTGAGCTTTCAGTGACTGGAAAGCTGAAGTTTCCAGTGGGGAATGATCTGCGATCGGGCTCGTTAGAGATCATCGAGCAACCGGTTCACGCTCATTCGAATCTCATCTATCGAAACAAGGTGAATCCTGATGGATCAGAACAGAGTCCCGCAATAGTCAGGCACTACGAGCACGCTACTGCAAACGCTGCTATCGGGGAGAATTCTGTCAACACACGACTTCCTCAGGGCGTAACTGATATCCATGTGTGTACGCATGATAAGGGCCTCGACTTTTGGTTTCACGAAGGATTTCTTACGCAGCCCGAAGCCGATTTGCTAACGGTAGCATTTGATCCCTTCTATCTTAACGCATTGGTGCCACCAAGCCATCAGGCTCGTGGAACACAATGGGAGCTTAATCAGGATGTGATCCCAGATTTACTCTGTATCGATACGGTTCATTCTGGTGGGTTGGAGGCGACAATAACAGAGCGCACTGCCAAGAGTACGGCGGTACACATTCAGGGGAGCATGAAAGGGGCAATCAATGGAGCAGCGACATCGATCACAGTCGAGGGTGATTATGACTGGATCATGGGAGACAATTCAGCCGGCAAGGTGTCGATGCTTCAGATTGTGATTAAGGAATCACGAGATGTATCCTATACGGCCCCTGGGATTGATGCGGAGGCAGTGATAAAAATGTCCTGTCGTTCTCAGAAAAAACTACAGCCACGAGTTGTTGCTGCCAGTTCAAATGGTGGTATGTCTAGATATGGCAGACCCCGACGTGGTCCCGGGAAGCCTGGGTTTCGCTGGATCTGTGATGCCTATGATCGATACGACGTTGTCTACGAAAACAATTGGAAGATAATAGAAGCGGGCAGTGAATATCTCATGATGCGGTTCGTCGACCAAGGTGCATTGGTTGGCCAGGTAACCCTGACTCCACTCCCTCTGCAGTCAGAAGTTCTCACGCTTTCAGATTTTGAAAATGACATAGAGAAGACTCTTGGTGAGCAATTTGGGCATCTGGTGTCCGCGTCAACGTACAGTCGCGACGACGGGACAACGATCATGCGGGTTGCTTCTGTTGGTGAGGCTGAAGAGTTGCCGTTTCATTGGATTCACTACCATCTGAGAACTGTCGAAGGCCGACGGCTCAGTCTTGCGTTTGTGGTCGAATCACGTCATATGGCACGGTTTTCAGGGGCGGACCAGCAGTATATTGAGGGGGTCGATCTCACGCTTGAATAGAATTTCCTGCAGGAAGACCTCCCAGGCCTCGAATCATAGGGGCACCGCTTGACTACCCCCTATCGATGCTGGAATACTAGGGCTCTTCGAGTGGAACCCTTGGCCCGAACGATATGTGCCAGGCTCGAAGTCGCTGCTCTGCATCGCTGGTTCCTGAAAGTACAAGAAAAGGAGCTGTGCCGTGGTGTAAGGTGCGTGGAAATGTCCAGCCCGCCAGGCAATAGCCGTCATGGGTTTGGAGTTTTTGGCCATCGAGAAACAGCAACGCATCAATGAACAAATCCGGATTTCACCGGTCCGTGTGATATCTGCAGACGGAGCTCAGCTGGGAATTATTCCAACCGATGATGCGTTGTCCGAAGCACGGACGGCGGGTCTCGATTTAGTTGAAGTAGCCCCAAATGAACGTCCGCCTGTATGCAGGATCATGGACTATGGAAAGTTTAAGTACCAACAAAAGAAAAAGCAGCATAAGACCCACGTTCATCAAACAAAACTCAAGGAAATTAGGCTTCGCCCAAAAACCGGCGAACACGATATTGAATTTAAAATTAATAAGGCCCGAACCTTCCTAGGTCACAAAGATAAGGTAACTGTTTCAGTAATTTTCCGTGGGCGAGAAATGGCTCATATTGACGAGGGGCAGAGAATCATGCGGCATGTCATCGAACAACTTGAAGAGATTGGTAAAGTAGAATCACCACCCCAACAGACTGGACGCAGGCTTATCTGTACGATAGCCCCGAAGTAAGTATTCATGTTTTCCGCTGATAGTAAGCAATGAGCTGTTTCAGTGGACGGTACAATCAGAAAAAACAAGAAGTAAGAGAAATAGAAGCTATGCCAAAACAAAAAACACACAAAGGAACGAAGAAAAGGTTTCGGGTGACGGCGAAAGGGAAAGTGAAGCACCGTCGTAGTGGGACGAGTCACCTTCAGGTTCGTGTGTCAGCGAAAAGAAAACGAAATCTTCGTGGTACCGGCGTTTTGGATAAGTCGGATACGCCAAATATCGTTGAGGCACTCGCTTCAAATAGCTACTAACAGTCATGTAAGGTCGTCTCGTCTAGTTGTAGCTTTTACGAGATGCTAATTTCCGAGATTAAGAGATTCTGAAAGTTGAGAAGGTTTTCCGATGCGAACTAAAAATGCTGTCCCACGGTTGCGGGCCAAGCGACGATTGCTGAAGCGAGTGAAGGGATCAGTTGGCGGACGTCGACGCCTATTGCGTACTGCAAAAGAGTCCATAATTCGAGCAGGAGTGTTCGCCAAGCGAGACCGTCGTCGCCGGAAACGAGATTTTCGACGCCTCTGGATTATCAGAATCAATGCAGCGTGCCGTGAGCGTGGCTTGCGTTACAGCCAATTTATTGCGGGTCTGGAAAAGATTGGTTGTGAGCTCGACCGCCGAACATTAGCGGAAATGGCAGTTCTTGATCCAACCGGGTTTGATGTTGTTGTAAGTCAGGTCCGAGAGGGTCTTGGTTTGCCGGAAGCGGTTGTCGCATAGTCCGCCTATCCACTGTTTGAAATTCCTCACTACGGTTTGCCGCTCGTGACAAATCTCAATCTTGATGCTTTTGTCGCAGACCTTGAGAGATTGCGTTCTGAGGCAGAAACAGCACTCGCAAACGCAGTTGATACGGAAGCCCTCGAGGCTGCGCGTGTTGTTTTTCTAGGGGCTAAAAATGGACGGCTGAAGGCAGTTCAGAAAGGGCTTGGCAAACTCGACCGCGAAGACAAGCCAGTAGGTGGTCAGCAGTTTAATGCTGTGAAAAAGTCGGTCGAAGCATTATTCTTTGAAGCTTCTCAGCGAGTTGCTTCATTATCAGTAAATTCCAAGGGTGTCGAGCAGGTCGATGTCACTTTGCCGGGAAGCCCTATTCGCTTTGGCCGTGTGCATCCAATTACTCAGACAATCCGCCGGGTCTCCTCGATCATGGCTAACCTGGGATTTGAGGCTGTGGATGGGCCTGAAGTAGAAGACCAGTGGCACAACTTTGAGGCACTGGCAATTCCCAATGAGCATCCTGCTCGTGATCCGCTTGATAATTTCTACATTGCCGTGGCAAACACTGATCGTCCGCTTCTTTTGCGTTCACAGACGAGTACCGTACAGATACGCGTGATGGAGCAAAGAAAACCACCGCTTCGAATTGTTTCACTCGGTCGTGTCTATCGTCCGGATACAGCTGACGCAACACACTATCCAATGTTCCATCAAGTTGAAGGTCTTCTTATCGAGCCCGGCGCAACAATGGCTCATCTGAAAAGTGTGCTTCGTTCCTTTGCCTCAAGCTTTCTTGGAGGTGACGTGCGTGTTCGGTTTCGTCCTTCTTTCTTTCCTTTCACTGAGCCAAGTGTTGAAGTTGATATGGAGTGGAATGGCCGATGGATCGAAATGGGCGGAGCAGGCATGGTCGATCCATCGGTTCTGCAATCCGTCGGCTACGACCCAGATGAGGTTTGTGGGTTTGCCTTTGGCTTAGGTGTAGAGCGAATTGCTGCTAGGCGTTTTGGTGTGGCTGATATCCGCGATTTTTATCGAAACGATATTCGGTTTCTTGAGCAGTTTCATGATCGGGGGCAGGCATGATTGTGTCCTTAGATTGGCTTGCTGACTATGTTGATCTGCCAGAGGTTGATGCTTTGACGGAGCGGCTTCTTCTTTCAGGACTGAATCATGAGTCAACAGAGATGGTACATGATGACACAGCCGTTGATCTCGAAGTGACAAGCAATCGACCAGATTGTCTTGGTCACATAGGGGTCGCACGAGAAGTTTCCGTTTTGTTCCAACGTCCGTTGAAGATTCCGGCGGCTTCTGTCGGGGGTGGAGAGCTTCCTCATTCTTTCTCAGTAGCGATCGAATCAACAGATATGTGCCCTTTCTATTCGGCACGACTTATCCGAGGCGTTACCGTAGGCCCAAGTCCGGATTGGCTCGTCCGTCGCCTTGAGGCCGTTGGTGTTGCCAGTGTGAATAATGTTGTTGATGTTACAAATTACGTCATGCTTGAGTGTGGCCAGCCTTTGCATGCCTTTGATCTTAATAGGTTAAACGGTGAAAAAATCATTGTTCGACGGGCTAAAGAAGGAGAATCCTTCGTAGCAATCAACCACAAGGAATACAAACTTACATCCGAGATGTGTGTCATCGCTGACTCGAAGCAGTCGCTGGCTATTGCAGGGGTGATGGGAGGTGCTGAGACTGAAATATCACTTGAAACAACAGATGTGTTAATTGAGTCAGCCCAGTTTGCTCCCTTGCCAGTACGGTCCGCTGCTCGTGCGTTGGTTTTGGGAAGTCCTTCGTCATATCGATTTGAACGTGGCCCTGATCCTTCTGCTGTGGAATGGGCAAGTTGCAGGGCGGTAGAACTCATTCGTAACCTTGCTGGTGGTTTTTTTGCCGCTCCAGCGATTCAGGCAGGAAGCCTCAGTTCAAGCCAGGCCACAATTGATTTACGTATGCATCGCGTAGAACAGGTTCTAGGTGTTTCAATTCCTCATCAGCGCCAACGGGAGATCCTTCAGTCTCTTGGTTTTGTTGAACAGGAGTCAGGGGATGATGTGACACGCTGGCTTGCTCCAACGTGGCGACGTGACTGCACTCGCGAAATCGATCTTGTAGAGGAAGTTGCTCGCATTGAAGGGTACGATTGTGTTCCCGAGGATATCCCGATAACGGCTGTTCCCGTGCAGCGGTCACCGCGTGAACGGATGGTACGGGTGGTTAGTGAATCTTGTGTAGCAGCTGGGTTTTGTGAAGCAATGACACGTAGTGTTGTTGGTGAAAGATTTGAGGAATTCAGCAGCCCTTGGGGAGATGCCCCAGCACTGGTGTGCAGCCCCCCGCTGGTGCAAGGTGCGGATAGACTTCGCCGCACCTTACTTCCGAGTTTGCTAAAGGCACGATCAAACAGTCTCAGTTCAGGGTCTTCTCATGGTGATCTGTATGAGATAGCCCACGTTTATGTTCGTCGTGATGGTAAGTCGTCAGAAGGTGAGCCACCGATAGAAGAGCCTTTGTTGCTTACTCTCGTAACAGGGGGCGACTTTTTTCGGGGGAAAGGTTTGGCTACCGCAATCCTCGATCGTTTGGGGATCTACGAATGGTCGGCTGAAGAGAGGTCGCATTCGCATGCTGGTGTTGAGTACGGGGTTACATACCGCCCGTTTGAATCGGAGGCAATGCTTGCAGGTCGTTCTGCTGAGATCGTGTTTCATGCTTCTGGTGAGAAAAGTCGTCGGGTTGGCGTAATTGGTGAGTTTTCAAAAGACATTATGAAAATGTGTGGGTGCGATAGAAAGTCGGTTGGTATCGAACTCCGGCTTGATGGACTTGAGTTCACCACGAAGTACGAACCAAAACTTTTGTCCCCTAGCAGTTTTCCATCAATTGATCGTGACATGAATCTTGTCGTGGACGAAGCAATTTCATGGGCGTCAATTTGTGCGGCGATTGAATCAACGCAATGCGATGTATTGGAAAGTGTCCGTCTTGGTCAAATTTGGAGAGATGCTGAACGTCTTGGCGAAGGGAAGAAAAGTGTGGTTGTATCAATCCGCCTCAGGAGCTTCAAAGAAACTCTATCTGCCGAACAGGCCAACTCTTTTGTCGAAGCTATGGTACGTTCCTGCCAGGACCGTGTCGGTGGAGTTCTTCGAGGGTAAGGGATCAAGATCAGCTGGCTGGTGAGCCTGATGAAACACAGTTTCACGCAGCTTTCTTGAGACTGACTTTGTAGCGTGATCGAAGTGCTCTTTCTGGCGATGAGTGAGAACTATCCGGAGAGTGCGATTTATCGTTCCGACTTCATTTTCCATAGCCGCGGCGGACATTATGTGTTCCACACCAATCAGTTTCTGCTGTCTTTGCGTTTTGTGAAAAACTTCTGGTAGCGTGAACCACGCTGTTTCATGCCAATTTTGTGAGTGGGAAGTGCCGGTTGACGAAGCCATCACTGAGTTCGACGCCCTTGAGGGTATCAATTCCTTAGGCTCACGACGCCAGCAGCCCATCGAGATATGCTCGAGCTGCTCGGATCGCTGTGGTGATCTCAGCTATAGAGTTCAGAATTGGCACACCTCGTGGCACAGGGTGCATGAAGATCTCTACCGGCCCGGCAAACTGCATTTCGGCAAGCTGCCGCATCAGGGGGCCGAAGTCGAGTGAGCCACGACCGGGCAGTTGCAAGAGTTCATCGGCCTTGGGCAACTTCTCCTTTGAGCCCTTCCCATACTGCTGGGCATAGACGAACTTGACTGCTGGGCCTGCCTCACCTGCTAGGTCGGCGAGCAGGTTGCCATCTTGAGGAAGATGGTGTGGTGCGAGTGCGATTCCTACGCGGTCACTCTCCACCAATGTGGTGAATCGGCGGATTGATTCGGGTGAGTTCAGTAGTGACTTGGAGTGGTTTTCAATTGCAATCACGCCCGCTCCTTCCTCAGCTTGTTTTATGGCCGGGCTTAGTTTGCTGAGAAATGCCCGAATTGCAGCGTCGAGAGGCTTTCCAGAGAGCGTGCCGTTGCTAGGAGCCATTGTGACCAGGACGGTCTCCGAATCGCCGAGCTGTCGCGCAACGGCAAACTCAGAGTCAAGTTTGAAAGCTCCAGGGCGGTAGCAGGCGATGCCGCCGAGTCGTACGTCATGTTTTTCAAGTAGGTGCTGCACCTGCTCGACACCGCGGCTTTCAATTTCCTCTCGTTGTGTGCCGTGTGGTTGTGGCCACAAGTCAATTGATGTGGCGCCAGTCTTGGCAACCTCAGGCAAGATTTCGGGTAGTGTGGCAGTTCCGTAGAGTGCTGACGAGAGGATATAGTTTGGCCGCCAGCGACTGTTCAGTGATTCCTTGCCAGCTAAGGAGGCTGTTCCCAAGACCGCTGCGGTAGAACTCATCCAGGTGCGGCGGGTAAGCGTGGTTCTCATGCGGAAACCTCATATCCCTTACGTTGTGGCCTGCTGAGAAGGCCGTTTGCCTCTTCATCAGACTCAAATCGCTCAGCGGTGGCGTCCCAGCCCAGTGGTCGCCCAAGACGACAGGCGATGTTGCCCAGGTGGCAGGTGGTAGCCGAGCGATGCTGACTCTCGGCATCAGAGATAGGCTGCCTGCGAGCCGCGATGCAGTCGAAGAAGTTGCCCATGTGATTCACAATCGCCTCGATCTTACCAGCTCGCTTTGGCCGGTAAAGATTATCGAAGTCGTAGAGTCTGAACGCGTCACGCGGCAGTGGTTTCTCAGCCAGCTCGTCGACGGGTACCCCAGTTAGCGAGCCGCGGTTGACGAAGATGCGGCCTTCGCTGCCCTCAAACAGGATGCCGTTGCGGCCGGTGTCGGTGACGAGCATCTCCACATCGTTGGGGTACCGAAAGAGCACGCGAAATGCGGAGGGCACGTTGTAGCCGTTGTTGACCTGCGGCATGGTCGCTTCTGGAATTACCTCAATTGGATCGGTGCCAATTGCCCACTGGGCGATGTCGAGATGATGGGCGCCATGATCGGTCATCTTGCCGCCGGCGTAGTCAAACCACCAGCGAAACGTATAGTGGCAGCGTTCTTTGGTATAGGGTACAAGCGGCGCCTGCCCAAGCCAGCGTTCCCAGTTGAGACTATCAGGAGTCGCTGCCGTGGCAAATGGACCACCCACTTCGTTGCTGCCGAGTGCTACCTCCAGTCGTTTGAGTTGACCGATCCGTCCAGCATGAACCATTTCCACGGCAGTACGGAAACGGTGGTCGCTACGCTGCCAACTGCCGACCTGCACGATCCCACCGGTGGTCTTCATCACCTTGCGAATCTGCTTGCCTTCACCGATTGTCAACGTGATCGGCTTCTCAACGTAGACATCTTTTCCAGCCTTCAACGCATCGATCAGCATGCCGGCATGCCAGTGGTCGGGGGTACCAATCAGGATTACTCGGATCCGGTGGTCGTCGAGGAGTCGTCGGTAATCTTCATGTCGACCGACGCCCTCATAAATAGATTCTGGTGAAAGCCCCGTCTGCTTTTCGACGGAAGGATCAATCGCGGAGAGGTCGCGAACGGAGGCATCGACATCAGCCATGGCGAGAAGACGGCCGTGGGATTTGGCAAGTCCGGCAATCACTGAGCCTTGATAGCGGCAGCCGATCACACCAATACCGAGGTCACCGCGTTTGTCAGCAACGGCCGCCCGAAACGTTCCCAATGGGCTGAGTTTTTGCATGAGTGCCGTAGTCGCCGTTGCCGCGGTTGATCTCAGCACACCTCGTCGTGAGGTATGGTGGTTTTGTGATGACGGCATCTCGTCTCTCTAAGAAAGTTCTTTTTCCTGAGGTGCGTTCTTCTGCACCGCTGCCGATGTTATGTGTAGCAGCTAAAAATATGGTTCCCTCGAAGCAGTATAAGACCGTCTGTCGCCCTCTTCAAAGCTGGCGTTACTTGTGGCTGACGAAACTCCTGGCACGGGTTTCACGATATATTCGCTCTTGCCTGCGTCAAACCGATCTAGAAGTCAGAGAATTGTTCAAATTCATCATACGGACGGTGTTCGAGATTCACAAATCGGGTGTAGTCGTGTTGCCAAAGAAGTTTGATGTCACCAATTGGGCCATTTCGTTGTTTTGCCACAATTATTTCGGCTTCACCCTTCACCCGTTCACGATCTTCATCTGTTGTCTGATAATATTCTTCTCGATGAACAAACATGACAACATCAGCATCTTGCTCGATTGCACCAGATTCGCGTAGATGATTTAATCTTGGTCGATTGTCTCGTGATACTTCTGCCTGTCGATTTAACTGAGCAAGACAGAGAATTGGAATATCAAGTTCTCGAGACATGGTCTTTAATCTTCTTGCGATACGCGCCACTTGTTCTTGACGTGGGTCCCGTGGATTATCTGGTTCGATGAGCTGTAAATAATCAATAACAATGATTGAAAGCCCTTGCTTTCGCTTGAGCCGACGGGCTACAGCAGCAATTTCTGTAAGGGTTCGGCCAGGTGTGTCATCAATGTATAGCGGAGCAGAACTTATCTCTGAGGATTTTTGTACAAGGCGACGTCTGTCTTCCTGCGAAATGGTTCCATTACGTAGTCGATGGCCATTTACCTGAGCGGCTGAGCAGAGCAAACGATCTGCCAGCTCGAGACTTGCCATCTCAAGACTCACAAATAAAACCGGCTGGTGGCTATTTATTGAAATATGCTCAGCAATATTCATGGCAAGCGCAGTTTTCCCCATACTGGGTCGAGCGGCCAAAATAATCAATTCTGAGTTGTGCAGCCCGCCACAGAGTGTGTCGAGGTCAGTGAAGCCAGTTTCGACGCCACCAAGTGCATGCTCGTGTTTCATGCGAGCGTCCATACGCACCATCACGTCTTCAAGGACAGACTGAATGGGCTTTGCTTCAGCAGAACTACGCTGTTCGAGTATTGAGAAAATCTTTTCTTCAGCCTGCGAAAGGAGTTCTCTTGGTTCATCATATGCGTCATAGGCATCCCGAAGGATGTCGGTGCTCGCATCAATAAGAGACCGAAGCATTGCCTTGTCTCGAATGATATGTGCATAGTGCGAGGCATGGGCGGCATGGGGGACCGAGCTAATGAGTTCTGCAATTGCAGCGGCTCCTCCAACGGCATCAAGGTCACCTTTCGTTCGTAATTTCTCCAGTAATATAGTTGCATCAATCCGCTTGCCACCGTCATGGAGATCAAGAAGATGGCGGAAGATTGTTTGATGTGCTTCGTCGGAAAAATCTTCTGACCGTACAGACAACGCAACGTCATCACAGACATCAGGCTTGAGAAGTATGCTGCCGAGAACGTTCTTCTCAGCTTCAATGTTTCCCGGTCGACCAAGTCGGCCTATTTGGGTAACGTTTTGGTCATCTTGGCTATGCGATTGCTTTTTAGACCGCTGACCATTTCGGCTCATTTTTTTCGATCCGGCCATATTCTGAACGGACTGCGTCGCATTTCCACGAGAATCACCCATTCAGAAGTCCTCTATTCCGTTTGAGACTTTTTAGTGTGATAAGAACACTGCAGTTTTTGCTTTTTTATTCAGGCTCGTATTCTCTGGATACATCAGTTGCAGAGACTTGCCGGCAGAGGAATCATAGGCCATTCATTGAGAGATGCGTTCGAATACGAAGTCTCTACTTGAATCGTTGCCGACTTACTTTTCCTCGCTGCTTGCTGGTACGACCCAGACCTTCAGCTCACCCTCGACCTCACTCGCAAGGCGCACTTTAACCGTGTAGAGTCCAACTTCTTTGAGCGGCCCCTGCAAAATAATTTGATCTGGAGGAACAACAAGGTCTTGCTGTTTGAGGGATCGGGAAATCTCAGGTGCTCCGACTGATCCATACAGATGACCTTCGTCGTTCGCATTTGATTCAATCGTGACACTTGTTCGGACTAATTCTTCGAGTAGTCCGCGAAGTCCGGCGAGCCTTTCACGAGCTATGGTTGCAAGTTTTGCCTTGTGCTTTTCAACCATTCTCTTGTGGTGTTCGGTAGCGACTG
>CAXEMW010000037.1:0-17865 GCA_963997395.1 uncultured Planctomycetaceae bacterium | reverse complement strand
AAGCCGTTCCACCAAGAGGATGTGGCTGTGGGGCTGTTCCGGGAAGGAGCAGCAGGGGGGTAGAAAGTTTCTGAGTCATGACGTCGACGTAAACGCCAAGGGTGTGTTGTGGCACGAGTGCTGACTCAGCGAGACACCGCGAGGTAACGATCAACTCTGGTTTTTGATCATTTATGACATGAAGCAGGTCATTCACGTTATGAAACTGATCACCGGTAACAGACATCCACTTTGCTGTTTCGGCAATCTGTGGCAAGAAGCGTTTCAGATCGACTATGAGCGCGTCTGCTGCCTGCTGATCTCCATCGGTAACAATAGTGGTTGATTTGATTGAAATGTCGGCAAAATGATACGGAGTGCGTTCCGCTCTTTTGAAAACTGATTCGAATTCGTCAATCGCTTCGTCGCTACGACTCGGTAACGGATGATGTCGTTGTTCGTTCATGGACTAGAATATAGGGCAGAAGTCAGCCGATCGTCACGTCTAGTTTCCTCACCCTGCAAACGAAGTGCGAATTTCGTAGCGACCAGTCGTCCGGACGCCACGAATCTGCCACACTATTAAGTATGAGCCTTGTGATTCTCGGTATTGGCACCGCTACGCCACGAAAAAAAATACAGCAGCAACATGCCGCACTTCTCGCAACCAATCTGATTGGCAACAAGGCCCCTGCAGAACGAACGATGCGGGCAATTTACCGGCAGACGAGGATTACACAGCGGAGTTCGGTTCTACTTGATGAAGCCCATGACGGGGTGGTCAGTCAAGGGTTTTTTCAGCCCGCAACATCCGCGGATGACAATGGGCCGACGACCCAGGATCGCATGGTCCGGTACGCCACCGAGGCGACACCGCTGGCAGTAGAGGCTGTTGAAAAGGCTCTTACAAAGGCAGGCATCGCACCAGAAGAGATTACACATCTCGTTACCTGTTCCTGCACTGGCTTCCAGGCACCTGGCGTTGATATTGCCCTCATGACGGAACTTGGATTTCCAAATACGACAAGCCGAACACATATCGGATTCATGGGCTGTCATGGTGGGCTCAACGCCTTGCGTGTGGCGAAGGCATATGCCCAAGCCGATCCACGTGCAACGGTTCTTATTGTATGTGTGGAATTATGTAGCCTTCATTTTCAATATACAGACAACCCTGAACAGATTGTGGCCAACAGCATTTTTGCCGACGGTGCTGCTGCAGTCATCGGTCGATCAGCAGACCATCCAATAGCATCCGAGGTTACAGGCTGGCGACTCCTTGATCAGACGAGTGTGGTTCTCCCCGAAACTGTCGATCAGATGGGGTGGCTTATCGGTGATACTGGATTCGAAATGTCTCTTTCGGCAGAAGTGCCTTCGCTCATCGGGAACGCTCTACCAGAAACCACGACTACCTTTCTGAAAAAACACGGGCTTGAAAGGGAACACATCACGGACTGGGCAGTTCATCCAGGAGGACCACGGGTTCTTTCGATGGTCGAACAGGCACTTCAACTGAACACCGACGCCTTGCTTGTTTCTCGCGATGTTCTGGCACAGTACGGAAATATGTCGAGTGCTACGATCTTCTTCATTCTCGAAACCCTTTTTGTCCAGGCACGCCACAGTCATTCGCATGGCCTACCGGACACATGCATCGCGATGGCTTTTGGCCCCGGATTGACAACGGAACTTGCACTTTTTCAATAGCTACTGTCGGCGTCCAACCCTGTGGTAAACAGAACTGGATTCAACGGATCGTCCATAATTTCTCCAATGGCGGTAGATGGCGTCCATTTTTCATGATCAAGTGCTTGATTTGGATTCGATGGTTCCGCCAGTCGCATATTGGAGTCCATATAAATCACCGTATGCACTTTACGTGGTTGACCTGTGCTATTTGGCCCTGCTCGATGTAACGTCCACCCAAGATGAAACGACACATCACCCAGTTTGTACGGCTCGATCACTTCAACAACTCCCTGATCTTTTATTTCCTTTCGGATCAAGGCCTCAGAACTATCCGATATCGGAAGATCTCTTCCTATGCGTTTGCGATGACTTCCACGCCCGAAACAAAGAGGCCCCTGTTCAAGGGGTACCGCGTGCAGCGGGATCCACGCGGTAACAGACAAACTGCTTTTCATTGGCCAATATTGTTGGTCGGCATGCCAGGGCGTAAAACCACCAGACGGCTCCTTATAGAGTGCCTGGTCATGCCACAGTCGAACACCGCTTGCGCCGAGTAAGTCGGTTGCTATTCCAGCAAGTCGTTTTGAAAATGTGAGCCGTCGAGCGACCTCACTTTTTTCCCACAGATTTCCTACTTGAATAAATGCCTTTGAATAGGTGTCACGTTCCTTCATCGGCGTGCCGTCAAGGTGGTTGTGAGCGAAGGTAAGTCGGGAAATCTCTGGCTCGAAATATCGCAAGGTTGCCGCATCAAACACATTTGATGCTCTCAAGAACCCATCTTCCCGGAATCGAACCAGTTGGTCTTCCGTCAGTTGATATTTCTGATCAAGCAGTGGCAGATCACTCATTCCTAACACCCTTGTGAGAACTCATGATGTTCCTTATGGACTTCCTAAGCAGGCCCATAGAAGCTCTTTCCCATACAAGAGCCTAATTGCACGTCCGTCAACTTCCTGTTTACTCAATAATCGCCGCTATGGCAGGCTACTGTTTACACACTCATTGGTATATCGTCATACAATCGTTCGTTGCACAACCGTAAGATACAGGAAAACCATGCATAAGCCCTTTTTACCCGACGCGAGAAACCGAAGAACCCATACGACGCTCGATAGGTACAAAAATGGGAGTGAAAAATGCCAACGTTAACTGAGTCAACAGAACCCAAACTACAACACGCCTTGGCAGGATCATGAAACCAGCGCGTCGCACTGCGATAGATCAAATATTCCCCGACGTCGACAGCGGTCGTTTCGCGGCAAAACGTATTGTCCATCGGCCAACAAAAGTCGCTGCAGATATAGTCTGCGACGGACACGACGTCCTGACCTGCACGCTCCATATCCGGGGTCCCCATCATGAGTCTTGGGCCACTATTTCCATGACCGACGTTGGGAATGACCGGTGGGAGGCGGCTTTTACGCCGGACCAGCTTGGAACCTGGGAGTACACCATACGAGGTGGAGTGGACCGTTTTAAGACGTGGCTGCGCGATCTGAAGCAACACAAGAATGCGGGAGATGATCTGCATGATGAATTGATTGAAGGGCAACAAATCATAGATAGTGTTCTTGAATCAGCACCCACCCATGTTGCCAAACAGCTCAGCCATATCAAGTCTCGATTAACGCAGTCTGATGGATATTCCATCGCCTGCAGTAACCAACTGGCATCTTTAATGGCCGCACATGCTGACCACTCTGAAGATACCTGGCTCGACATTCCGCGGCGCATCTGTGTTGAACGGGCACGAGCGGCTGTCGGAGCATGGTACGAGGCCTTCCCACGATCATGGGGTTCACCCGGCGAGCATGGCACGCTGTGCGATCTTGCGAACTCGATTGACTACATCGCCTCTATGGGGTTTGATGTTCTTTACCTCCCACCGATTCATCCGATAGGGCATTCATTTCGAAAAGGTAAAAATAATTCTGCACATGCTCAACCTGAAGATGTTGGAAGCCCTTGGGGAATTGGATCATTTTCAGGCGGCCACACGGACATCCATCCTGAACTTGGGACACTTGATGATTTTGAGACACTGCAGCACGCGCTGAGCGAGAAGGGCATGGAACTCGCACTCGATTTTGCTCTGCAATGTTCACCTGACCATCCATGGGTGACCGATCACCCGGAGTGGTTTTGTCATCGAGCTGACGGGTCCATTCGCTATGCGGAGAATCCCCCCAAAAAGTATCAGGATATTTATCCACTTGATTTCGACACTGAAGCATGGCAGGAACTCTGGCATGCGGTGCGTGAAATCTTGGAGTTTTGGATTAGGCAGGGTGTCCGAATCTTTCGGGTCGACAATCCACATACCAAGCCATTTGATTTCTGGGAATGGCTTCTTGCTGATGTCCGGCGGACGCATCCGGATGTTCTTTTTTTGGCTGAGGCCTTTACCAGACCCAAGACAATGTATCGCCTCGCCAAAATTGGATTTACACAGAGCTACACCTACTTTACGTGGCGGACTGAAAAGCAGGAGTTAGCAGAATATCTCGAGGAAGTCACCACGCCTCCTGTTGCCGACTACTTCCGGCCAAACTTTTTTACGAACACACCAGACATTCTTCATGAGACGCTTCAGCGTGGTGGGCGACCAATGTTCATGGTCCGGCTGGCATTAGCTGCACTGTCGGTTGGCAACTGGGGCATCTATGGCCCCGCGATGGAACTGCAAGATGCGACGCCACGTGAGCCAGGGAGCGAAGAGTATCTCAATTCTGAAAAGTATGAAATACGACTGTGGGACCGGCAGGCCCCACACACGCTCGCTCCGTTCATCACCCGGCTGAATGAAATCCGAAAGTCCGAAGCTGCCATTCGTGAAGATAGCCCCCCGTTAATTGAAAAAACTGTCGATCCCTTTCTGTTGGCTTGGTCCCGACACGATCAAGCCACCAACAATCACCTGTTAATTGTGGTAAATCTCAAACCAGAAGAATTCCGAACAGATACGGTCGAGCTGACACCGGACTATTTTGGAAAGCCCTTCCTGACTACTCTTGCCGTCACTGATCTCTTCACTGGCGAACGCTCGACAAGGCCACTCAAGGGCTTTCAGGTAACGTGTACACCCACCGCTCCAGTCATCGTGCTCAGACTCTTACCAAGCCCCAATGACAGCTCTGCAGACGAATAATCCATGGCTTCACATAACACAGCCCTCAATGAAGCATTTGCAGCATGGCTGCCCCGCTGCCGTTGGTTCAGTGCCAAGAACCTTCGTGATATCAAGACGCAGTTGCGTTCGATTGATTGTATTGACCTGCCTCACCGTACGGACAATAGTGAGGAGATCCAGCTTGCGTGCATTCGATTTGAGACAGGCGTAGGTGAGACAACCTTCCTTGCGCCGGTTCAGTTCAGTTTCGACCAGCACTCTATGCTGATATGTCGTGATGCAACGAACGACGTCGCCGTCAGCGAGTGGCTGCTTGACCTTGTTCAAAGCGGCGGAACACTACAAACCAGGGCAGGTACATTTGTGGGGCATTCGCTCCAGCAACAGGTGAAACAGGGCCCTCTCACACACATTCTCTCCACTTCTCTACTTGGTGAGGACACATCAAACACCTCGACACTCATCACCACTCAGGACGACAATGGCACTACCATCGACTATGTAAGCAAATTGTTTCGCACGTATCACATAGGCATTGCACCTGAAGTTGAAGTTGGCCTTCAACTCACACAGGGCCGCTGGTCGGGGGCACCGCCATTGGTGGGCTGGCTCGAATACATCCCCGCTGGGAAAGAGCAGGGCGGGGCGGTGGCAACAGTACACAAAGCGATTACACCATCAATGAACGCATGGGAATATTCCACTCAGACTCTCTTAAAAGGCATTGCTGCGAATGACACACTGTTGGACATGGCTCGTCGCATAGGAACACTCACAGCAGGCATGCATGAAGCACTTGCAAACAAGGAATACTCTGCCGCGTTTTTCCCACAGGTTCCCTCAGAGAAACAGCAGCTGGAGACTACCTTCTCCATGACGGATCATGCTCGAAGCGTGTGGGGCTTGCTCAGCACTGCTGATATACCCTCACTATTTCAGCAGAGAATGAACGACATTCTTGCGCAACAGCAACCCGTGCTGGATGCACTCGAGGGCGTGACGAGCCACCAGCAAACAGCTGCGTATATTCGTGTACACGGAGACTATCACCTTGGGCAACTGCTGATTGATCAATCAGACGAAACACTCCATGTCATTGATTTCGAAGGAGAGCCGCAGCGAACGCTCGCCGAGCGACGTAAAAAAACAAGCATTTTCAAAGACCTGGCGGGCATGGTCCGGTCTTTTGAATATCTTTGTCACAGGTCAGAAAATAGCAAAACACAAGTTGAGGCAACTGATCTCACTAGAGCATTTCTCATTTCCTACACAGACAAAGCGCATGGGCAATCTTTTTATCCTGATACCAAAGCCGAAGCGGAGAATCTCTTGAACGCCTTCATACTTGACAAAGCCATCTATGAGCTTGCCTATGAAGCCCAACATCGGCCAGATTGGCTTGACGCCCCGTTAACTGCGGTTGAAATGTTTCTACGAACAGGCCGCTGGTTTGCGTTCTAAGAACGAGGAATGCTTAAACGTCCGCTTCCTCCTGAAGCGATAGCCATTGGTCCTCTGCGGCAGCAAGTTTTTTCTCTACTGCTTGCAGTTCATTATGGAGTTTCATGGCTTCTGCTGGATCCGTGACTGCTTCCATAAGCGTTCGTTTTTTCTGCTTCTCAGCATCCAGCCGGGCTACTGCCTTCTCGAGGGATGCAATGGTCTTACGTCGTTTGCGCCCATCATGTCCGCCATTCCTTTGACGTTTGCCACGTGAATCGCCTTCCGCGTGCTGGGGTGCTCGAAGGCCTTCCGCATCATCGACCTCTTTTTCAATTTTCTCGACATACCGTTTATAGGTCCCTGGGTAATGCACAACGCGTCCTGCTGCCACCTCAATGACATTTGTAGCAACCGCACTCACAAACGTCCTGTCATGGCTGGTAAATACAACTGTGCCTGCATAGGCGCAGAGGGCGTGGGCAAGCGCCTCAACGGTTTCGACGTCGAGATGGTTTCCGGGCTCATCAAGCACAAGAATATTGAATCCCCCGAGTAGCAAGCCCGCCAAACACAGCCTGGCACGTTCACCGCCGGATAGAACCTTGATTTTCTTTTGAACGGCAACACCCCTAAATAACATGGCACCGGCCAGATCGAGTATTCGCTGTGTGGGTGTACCCATCTCGGAGACGCGCTGCAGATAGTCAAGAACTGTTTCGTGTTCGGGAAGCGTCGTATAAACATGTTGGGCGTAGGTACCAACGTCACATCCATAGCCCCATTTGATACGCCCGTGTATTGCATCGAGTGAGCCAACCACTGTTCGAAGAAAGGTGGTTTTTCCTTGCCCGTTGTCCCCAACAATTGCGACGCGGGCACCATGATCAATCTCTAATGAAATTTCTTCTGCAACCTTCTGCGTTTCGTAGCCAATCGCGACATCCTGACAGCGGAGCGCCGCACCCTGTCGTGGGGTCACTTCGGGGCATCGTACTGCAGCTGTTGGTGAGACCGACTCCAATTCTTCGAGCTCGAGCCGCTCGAGTTGCTTTGCTTTAGACCGTGCCTGCGAGGCGGTCGAGGCCTTTGCACGATTCTTATTAATGAACCGTTCGAGTTGTTTCTTCTTCGCGAGTGTGGTTGCATTCACTCGCTGCAGATGTTCTTGCTGTTCTCGCTGTTGGTCGAGAAATGAATCAATCTTGCCGGGATACGTTGTGAGTTTTCCGCGAGAGAGATCGAGTGTTTTATTACATGTAGCAGTGAGAAAACTCCGATCATGTGAGACAATCAGGCAAGCTTCTCTGAAGTTGCGGAGAAAGTGCTCCAGAAGCACCTGCGTTCGAAGGTCGAGGAAGTTTGTCGGTTCATCCAGTAACAGCAGATTGGGTTCATGGAGAAGCAGCGCAGCGAGTTTGACACGTGTCTGCCAACCCCCAGAGAGTTTTTGTACCGGCCCGTGGAGGTAATCCCCCTTGAGTTCAAACTGCCCAGCTACTTCACCACACTTCCAGTCTGGCTGGTTACTATCACGAACAAGAAAATCGAGTGCAGACTCTTCTGGCTGAAATGGATCGTGTTGTCGGAGATATCCGAGTCGCAATCGAGGGTGATGAATCACTTCCCCTCCATCGAGTTCTTCTTCACCCAGGATTACTTTGAGAAGGGTGCTTTTCCCTGCACCATTTCTACCGACGAATCCTACTTTTCCGTCGTCGGTAATTGTGGCTGAGGTGTCATCCAGAAGAACTTGTTCGCCGTAGCGTTTCGAAGCATTCCGTATCTCGAGTAGAACCGCCATACAGAAGAAGCACACCAGACGAGGAGGGGAAAGCACCAGACGCGGAAAGCGGAGGGCATGGGACTCGAACCCACAACCCATTGCTGGGCACCACAATTCCAATGTGGCCGCTTGCCAATTCGCTTACCCTCCATTTATAGGCTCAAACGCATTTTAATTTCCAAACTAGGATACCACTAGGATACCTTTTGAGATTTTCTGCCGTTTGAGGCTACTGATGTAGTGTACCACGCAATATTTATCGACAAGAGCACGTCATGACACCATCTTCAACTCAGGATTCTCTCATTGGCCGATGGCGTTTCCCCCTTGCAACCCAACGCCTTCCTGACCGTCCCAGCGTGAATAAACCGCCAGGTTGAAATTGCATATTGCGACACGCCGACGCATTTTGCGTCAGTGCAGCGGAATGCAATGAATTTTGCTTCAGTAGTAATAGCACTACGAAACAAGTCTCTTTTTGGTTCGCACGACTTTTGGCACGGCATTTGTATTAAGCACACAGCATCGGCAAACGCTACCAGCTACCAGAAAGATATCAAAATGCTCTATCGCAAAAATAAAGAAAGACGATCTACAAATTTTTTTAATCTTTGTAATGAGAAGTTGGAACGGAGGGCCATGTTTTCTGCAACAGGCATGCCCGAAGTTGACTCATCTTCGGCGACCAAGCTGGATGTTGGACCCGTGAATCAAACATCTGCTGAAGTGCGTTTTGTGAACTTAAGTGAGCTGGCTGAATCATCAAGTGAAACTTCTAATCAGAGCACTGGCTCAGAAGAATCAAATGTAAACACCACAAGTAGAGCAGCAACAGTTCCCTTCGCCACAAATGTAAATCTAAGAAAATCTTTCTCATTTGATAAAGCCCCAATGAAAATGAAGGCTCCGATTTCCTTCGCAACAGAACCTAAAATCAATGTTCATGACATTGTTTCTGACAAAGCATTTGTCAATTTTGCTGTCGTTGATTCTATCAACATGAATGACGTCACAAACCTAGAAGGTGCTGGTGATACTATTGGCGACGCAATGATGCGAAATGATATTTCTCAGCGATTTGCAACTGGCCCTGACCTTTCACTTTCACAGATTGGTTTTGGTGACACGATGGCGTCTGATTCATCACATTGCGTAAGGCCATATAATGGTTCTCACAGGTCTGTACTTTATGACTATGCGTCGAATGACATTATGGATTTTGATCAGATAGAAAACCCCACGCCTGATGACGTAGCGAGACGCGATGAAGCCTTAGAAAATCACGACTTTATACCTGGTACAGCAATTAATCCGACATGCCCACCTCCAAAAGTTGAGCTCACTGCGTGGGAATGTTTCAGTCAAACAGTTGGTGAAATTTGGGATTGGTTTAAAGGTTTATTCAGCCGGCCAGCACCAGATGATATGCAGGGTGATCATCCGTTGCCTGCAGAATTGCTAGTAGGTCTTGTGGCAGCTAGAGACCAGGCCTTCCAGGAATTTTCTTCGCTACATATTAATGGTGATGGCAGAAACCCTGAACACAGCCCGGGAGGAGCCGTGGGTCCTGAAGCGTACAGTCGGGAGGACGTTGAAGAAGCAGCGAGCCTTGGCGGAGCGAATGGATGCGGACGGACAGACCAAGGAAGTGCAGTCAATCCCAATGCACTTCGTAGAACATTCACGCTTAGCAACACCATCGTGGTTGGTTGCAAAAACCCCGACACGTTTTTGTGAGGGTCGCTAAACAATTCGGAAACATCAAAATCTTCGCCTTTCGGCTTTTGATAAAAGAACGTCACCCCCGTTTGGTCAGACAGGGGTGGCGTTTTTTGTTGCACTCTTTGTCCCAATCGTATGTTTTATTTTTTCTCTTTTCCCACTCGTGCTGACTTACAGACAAATTGAAATCATCACGGCATTTTTACAATGTGCAACGGTTTGCGAACCGCGAAAACAGTGATCCCTACTCAATTATCACAGCTGGGATCGTTTGTGATATTGAAGTTCACCGTTTTGCTTTCCAGTGTGCTACAAGTTGCTCAGCATTGTTTTTTACTTTCTCGGTCGTGCTCACCGGCTTGCTGATGAAGATTGGCAACGAACCGCCAAACACAGGTCGCATCTGGCTGCTGAAAATTTATTCAATGCATGCACAAGGGCTAATCCCCAACCAACAACAAATGAAAGCGAATAGCTATTTATAAAGGTCAATTACCGGTTGTTTAAGCAAATGATGGATTTTTAAGTTGGTCTATAAAAAAGCGGCATCAAATTTGCACCCAAGTTTTTAACAGTTCGTTTGAAAACGCATTGTGAATTAAGTGCTTAGTCAATCAATCATATGACTGGTTGGCTTAATCACTGACTTCACTGGCACGGATACGAAAAAGAGATTGTTTCATTAGGTGATAGCGTGCAAAACCTATCAAACAAAAAAATGCACACCATTTATTTCGACATATTGTTTTGTCGATTAATTTTTTAAAAATTTTTGTTGGGAAAATATTATGAAGACCGGCGGGCATAGGGGATTTACACTAATTGAACTACTTGTCGTTATCGCGATCATTGGCGTCTTGGTTGGGCTATTACTTCCAGCGGTACAACAAGCTCGAGAGGCTGCTAGACGAAACTCATGTGGTAATAATATGAAGCAGATTGGCCTGGCGGTACACAACTATTTAACTGCCAATGGGGAAGAGTTCCCGATGACTACTTGGTACCTTGGCAGAACTGCTGGTGGCAAGAAAGATCTTGGAAGTCCATTTGTAGCCATGCTGGCCTTTATGGAGCAACTCGCACTTCAGGATGGTATCGACCTACAGAGCACCACGGACCATGTTCATAACCAACGGCCGAATGGTCCGGGAACACCGCGTGTTCGGAATACGGTTATTTCTGGTCTTGTTTGTCCATCTGATTCTTCAACGGGAGTTGTACCGCCTGGCGTCCAGAATGCGAATCATGCAATCTCTAATTACCGACATAATGGTGGTCCCATTTCGTTAGGTGGGGGCAGTAATCCGAAATGCGGTCCATGTGGAACGAACTACAATTCCTTCCGCCCTCGTTCAGGTATAGGCAACGCCAATTGGAACAAAACTTTCTATGAGGGCTTACCGGCTAACCAAGGTGGCACGGGATCTTCGGGCCTTAGAAGAGCCAGTCCTAGCGGCTGCTGGCATCGAAACGGTCGCTACTACACGGCTAGTGGTGGGCTTGTCAAACTAGCAAATATAAAACTAAAAGATATTCCTGACGGGTTGTCTTCAACAATTCTTTACGGTGAAAGTCGCTGGGAGTGTTCAAACCAAGCACGTCAGAGTTGGGCCCATGGTAACGCTTTTGACAGAACAAACACCCTTGCTCCAATAAATTATGAATCGTGCATATATGCCGCCACGAATGCAGCAACAGTTGCAAAGGTGGCGGCCGAAGGCAAAACAGGATGTGAGGCCAGTTGTAATTGGAAGACAGAGCGAGGCTTTAAAAGTCAGCATCCTGGAGTCGTTACTGTAATGATGGCAGATGGTTCGGTTCATACCCTTTCAGAGACTGCAGATCACACAGTCTACAATCGACTTGGCTGTCGAGCAGATCAGCTTGTAGCCGGCATCGGTGAGCTCTAAATCAATTGTTTAATTACTTTAATTTTCATCGCTGAAATAAGATATCTACTGTTGAGCGTTTTTTCGGCTCATTCAGCGCCCGCGTGGCGTTGTTTTCGAAAGACTAGCCCAGTTCAGGCGTATCAAGGCCGGACAGCCGCACCTTTAGCGTTTCGTCTTCAGTGCGTAGCGTTAGCGTATCGCCATCATGAACTTTCACGCCGCGATGCAGAAGTCATAGCAACGCCGTTTTTTTGTCGCGTTTTTTGGCTGATTCTTCACCAATACCCCAACCTCAAGCATCAATTGCGGCTACCGATGCTGCGTCTTTTGGCTATCCGTGGAGGTTCGTGAACTGGCCACCTTGTACGGCGTATTATCCCTACGCAACTTGGCCCGTCAGTAGGTTCATGGTTCTCCTGCTGGCGGGCCTCTCTACGAACATCGAAAGGGATAAACATGGAATCTTTAACTCCTTTAATCCTGCTGCTGCTTCCGTATCCAGAGTTACAAAAAGTATTTATCGAAATGCTATTTTTAAGTGCAGTACCTGTTTTTTTACTCCTTGCTTATGAGTTTAGAAGTTCGTTACTTGCTAGTGCACTCAGATAAACACAGATTAGTTGTGGCCCGTCCGCAGGACTCATCATCTCTGCGGGCGGGCTTGCTTTGTAAATGGAACCGCGTGCCCAGCCCTCTCACGTTATTCCATCAGGGGTTCAAACTCTTCTGGGTGGTCGGTCATGGCATCACTGAAGGTGGTACGTTGTGTCAACGATAGGTCCGGTGTCATTTCCCTTCGCGGGTTTCCTTACACACAACTTGATACACTGCGTGCATGCGAAATGACCAACAGCAAGATCACAATGGTTTTTCACATATGCTGAGGGACACAACAACGTTACCGCACAATCCATATAACGTGGACCAATTCAAAACAATCAACTACGTGACAACGCACTCAGTTGTCAGACCTACCAAATCTTTAGATATGAGGGATCGACACGTGAAACAACCTGAAGAAATCGCACAGGAATTCATCCAGAAAATAGTATCTCGTCTGGATGAGCTCGATGGAGGCCAACAGGACATATTTTTTAATAGTTTTCTAGACAACCTGGAAATGGAAATCGAAGATAAAACAGTCTACGACGAGGGCCGGGAATATGCCGAAGATGCTCTGTCCAAATGCGAGGCTTTTGACTCGGACAGCGATAGGGAGGAATTTCTTGCGGATATGTTTGCAAGTTTGAAATCATTGGTAGAGGCTCACGCGAAGGAAACGTCCGAAGACTCTCACGACTAATCAGCGGTACATTCACGGGAGTTATGCCGCCACAGTTTCCTCTCGGATTTTTTCAGGAGCTATTTATTCAAGGCTAAACGATGAAGCCAATCTTCGCCTAGTCTGATACGAAGCGTCTCCAAAGTCTTGTATTGCCAGCCTTGAAACAAGCCTTTAGCCGACTGCTGTCGCAGTCTATGCAAAATAAAAATGAAAAGGGGCGGCAGCAGATTGCTACCGCTTACATTTCTTTTTGTACCATTGCCTTGCAGGACTGAACATAAGGCAGACTCGGATTCGGCAACTGAATGGTTTCTGCGATTGGGCAAGCGCGTGGCTCGACATCAAGCGTTGCTGGATTATTCGCCTCCCACTGAGGTGATACATGTTCTTACGTTGCACGCGCCCGAGAACATTATTTTCGGGGTATTCATTTGGGACAGCACGTATGTCAGCCTCCTAACAGAATTCTCACACCAGCATAGATTTGGTTTTTTTCAGGGTTTTATCCGTCATGAAACATCGTAAGCACTCATTGAACCGAATAATCCACCCAACGATCAATAGACAAAATTTCTATAGGTTGTTTACACTCCTCGCCATGAAAAAGCTCACACTTATGAATGGGTCGGTAGCGGAAACTGGTGGCGTCTTTGAAGACCTCGATGCCATACGAGATCTACAAGCCGCTGCGGCCAAACTCGATATCTATTTCACCGACGACAACGCAGTCAAAGACACCGCAGCAAACCACGAGCTTGGTAATGTGTCGTCCGAGACTCGAAAGTCGTAACAACTCTGCCAATTGGTTTTCTTGCGGTCATCCCTGCTAAATTTTAGGAGCCACGCTTGATAGGCCGCGTCAGCAGAAACCTTTTCACTCTCAGGGTGTAACTCTGTCGAGGTACATTTCATCTGGTTTCAGACGGGCAACCCAACCCTGAAATGTCTACAGCGGTTCCTTATGGAATATCAAGACGTACGTCGCTACCGAAATAATAACGACCGGGATGACGAGGCCAGACCAGAAATAGATAGACGTCACTCGATAACGCTTCAATGCAGCACGCGCTTTACTATGTGACTTTAATTCACGCAGGGTGATCCACCACAACACGCCAAAAAATATAAGTGCACAACCTGCTGAGAGTGTTATGCACATGACGGATGTATCGAACGCTATCCAATTATTGGAAGCCGCTGTCGTTGCCGATGCTCCAGCGAGCAGCCCAATACCAAAAATGACAACACTGAATCGTACCAACCAGTGGCGTTCAGGTGCATGAAAATAGTCACCACTATCAAGTTCTTCGGTCTTCGGGCCATTGTTTTGATGCAGTGACTCAGCCGCCAAATCAAAGTCGTGGTGAATATCTGTCATTTCCTGATTCCCCTTCGGTTCTGAATCTTCGAAGTGCCTCGCGTAAGAATACCAAAGAAAACATGCAACGCCTCATCTAACGTTTGCTGTTAAATACCCCAAATGACCCAGCGACTTCTATAGATCACCTTTGTGGACAATTTGGCTGTGAAAAAAGCATTAATTCCTCAGAAAATACACGCCGTTCTGGAATACCTACCGTACTTTTCGAACCTAGACACTTGGAACTGCGTACAAATTAATGGAGAACAAAGGACCCAAATTGAGGCAAAATTATGAGTGCCGTACCACTGACGGACAGTCTTTCAGATATCGCTGAAAGAAAAGAGAGAATGCGTGAGCTTTTTAAAAACATCGGGCTGTCGGGTGTGTATGCCTGTGCGGTCTTTGTACTATCCACGGCGGCTTTTCTGGGGAGTAGTTACTATCTAAGCCACTTGACGCCTGACACAGCAGCACCACAATCAATGGCAACCAACTTCGCTAACGAGTAGGCCACAGTTCAATGAGAGCTTAGGTAGTCAATCGAAAGCAAATCCGCGAAATCTTGCAGCGTAGATGACACAAAAACAACCGCATTCAAACTATCGTTATTTTGGCAAAACGAACATATTGCCAACACCATGCGGGGAGAGTTGCTCTGTAGTGGAGTCACCTGATTCGTTCAAACGGAGCAACCAGCAACAAAAAGTTACATCCATGTCACGCTCGTCTAGAGCTCTTCATATTCAGTCGAAAGCAGTCGCATCTTTTCAACACCAAAATCCTTTAAAAACTTGACACGCTCACTAGTGGTGACCGGCACCGCATCTATTTCATCAAGAAGAGAGTGCAGGCGTCGTGCAAGAGGCAGTGGCACCCCAATGACTTCTGCTACTTCCTCAAGAGGATAACCATACTCTGTAGTGTAGAGCCGAACGCTCTCCGAAACTTCGATCAGATGTTTTAGTCGCAGATCATCGAAATCCAGTTGGATTCTTTGTGTCTCCAACTTGGATCGGAAACCAGCTACTTTTCCTTTTAGATCTTTCTGCCATGTGGGTTCCATAACGTTGATCCTCCTTATTTGCATTTCCCGGCACTGTACAAATACTCCAGGAAAGAGTGTGGGGACTCGTGACACCCCCTTGAATACCTCACGCCCCCTTCAGCCATATTCTTTGATTAAGGCTGAAATCCGAAAAACTAAGCTAGCAAATACAGATTCGACGATGATTCCAAACAAAAAGTTGTTTTCTCTTCTACGTACCATCCGCCAGCTTCGTTCACGAGATTCCTCCCATTATCTCAACAGTTGCCGTGCAGGACAGCCAATCCCGCACCTACCCCTGTGCAAGTCTGGTAGTGGATCAACCGACAGGTGCACAAAACAGGTTTCAGATCACTACTCTAGAGAAGGCTAAATGCTTAGTAGACCCGGACCCACCTTTGGTTCCATAGCGAGTAAAGCATCATTCTAATTCTACAATGCACCAATCCCAGTCTGTTGAAATCCACCTTATCCCCAATAGTTCTCAGTTGTTTCCTCGTTCAGAAACATGCTCAAACTACAAAAAAATTGGCGGGTAGGTCACTAAACCGTATGCTTGAGTTTTTCACAGCATTTGTCATGCTCTGGATCAACGGCATGTGATCACGTGAATCACCTCATTTATGGGTAGCCTCATCAATTGAAAAACGTCAGAAGCGAACGGAATCTTCGAGACGTGCCTTTCCTTCAACACCTGGAACATCATGAGGATTTCAAACAAAAGAATTCGTTCAGTGCTGTTGTATGGTCTCTGGGTCAGCATTTCTCAGACCACAGTCGGGCACGCACAGGTAGTCAAAAGACTTCTCGACAAGGGAGAACTGATCAGCAAAACCGTAGAAGATATTGCGCAGACAAAAGCGGAAGCGACTGAAAATGTTGTGTTTATGATCGTTGTGGGTGTTGTGCTCTCAGTGGCACTGCTTGCGGCGGCTCTCTACTTCCGTAGACCCCCACCAAAGGAATCTTAACAAGCACACTGGCGAAACTTTTATTTCTGACATGAAGATCACTCAGGAGCTATTCAGCGTGCGCCGTCTGCTCACGACATGAACGACCAACTGTCCGGTGCCCGAAGGAACCTGTTCAGACTGATTTTGGGGCCGTATCTCGCAAAAAGTTTTGCCCTCATGCATGGGCACGATCTATCATGGATTGAACACCGTTCAACAGCCGGTTGAGAACGCTCCCCCTTTGAGCTGATCTCCCGGCTGTTGCTTTTTAAGGAACACGCGTTCAGAGGTTGGCCCACAAAGAGCTGATACATTCCTTTTTTCTCAAGGTACATCTAATTCATTGTGTCAGAGAATGCAGCACCCTCTTGTCTGTACATTTCACTCGCCTGGTGGGAAACACTTGCAAAGTAATCTCCCCAACTAGTGTATGTGGCCGGTGGTTCCGTATTCCACTGTCCATATCCATCGGGGGGAAGACCTTCTTGGGATAGCTCCATTTCTTGTTTAATTATCATGCATCTCTCTTGTGCCTGGACATTCTTTTGTTGTTCTTAATAATCCTAGACCGCGCGAAAACCTTGTATATTTTTTGCTGTTTCGTCGCGAGGAAACCTGGCCTGCTATCGCTAGGAATTTTTTAAGACGCGATATCGTCTTGGATTTGGCGGACAGCGGATCTGCCTAGTTAATTAATCGCATCTCATTTCCCCCCCGATGCACAGTTTACCGAAGGCTGTACCCAATATGGATTTAGAATTCCGCTGCGTGACGTGAAACGATTCGCCAGGCTACCGTAACACTCTAAGAATCGGACTTGCGATGGTCATGTCATTTGGGCTGTAGAGCGCTCGCACAATATCAAACGTAAGTAGGCCCCCAATGAGCAGAAGCACCGCACAGCAAATGAGTCCAAGTACATGCCATTTGCTAAACCGCATCCCATCGGCTCGGCTATGCAACTCCGGTACACCGTCACTATCTCTCTCGTGCTCAGGCAAGTGAGCAACCGTTGCCCCTGCACTCACGACGTCATTCTGACTATCCCCCACATGACATGTTTGAATTCCTTGCTTTTCTGGATCAGTCACTTTTTGAGAAGCACCGCTTTCGGCTCCTAAAGCAGGACTCCCACGCGACTCCTCTTTTCCATCTGCCTGTGTTACGTCCCCGTCCTGAGGGTCAACAGACGTCAGGAAGCTACCAAGGTCAACATCCCAGGCCCGTACCACATCGCCGTCAAAAGAAATGCCGCCCTCCATCGACATCTGTTCATACGTATCGCCCGCGACTGCGATCTTGACACAATATGTAATGCAGGGTTTCTCTACATGCTCACTTGCGCAGAGAGGGCAGGGGTCTCCAATAGATGGGACGCTGTTGTGAACTATTCCCTCGCATCCGATTTTACAGCGAACCAGCCAACCCAAGTCGTTTATTCCCCGCTCTGCGGGACCCCGATTTTCGGTACTCATTTGATGATGCCTCTTTCCAGAGTAGCCTCATTTCCAAACCGGTAAATACATCCCCAGCCGTAATCACAAGACGAATACTACCTGCCTGCGAACACCTGCC
>CAXEMW010000036.1:0-17967 GCA_963997395.1 uncultured Planctomycetaceae bacterium | reverse complement strand
GCGGTATGGGCGGCGGTATGGGCGGCATGGGCGGTGGCATGGGTGGCGGCATGGGCGGCATGGGCGGCATGGGCGGCGGCATGTTTTCCGTTCCACCAGAAAAAACAAAAGTTTTGAAAGTAGCAACGGTCTGTCTTGAATACGGAAAGCGTGAACCATCACCGCGAATGACCTATCGCTTAGCTGCCCTTGAGGCATTTTCAGAAGACCCAGCGCTTGCGGTGTTACTCGATTCATTTGGTCGTGGTGAAATCCCGCCCAAAGTTGCGCAAGCAGCTGCATGGAATATTTCAAGCGGCCTCTCCTGGCAGAAACTGGCCGCTGAAGTGATTGACCGCCCGGGGGGTGTTCCTGATCAAAGGTATTTCACTCAGGCAGAACTTTTCGCCGCCCGTCAGGTGGTTGGCGTGGTCCACAAGCGGGTGAGTGGAATGCAGAAAACCCTTCCCCATCGCTCTTCTGGTGAGCGTTGAATAGTGGTGTGGCTTTCTTTTGAGCCACAATTCGCCCAAAATCCATAAGTTCACCCCCACATTTGTGGGAATGAGTTTGCTCACTCATGGTAAAAACTGTCTATGCCGGATGCGTGCCCCTCAACAAATAGGCAGTTTTGGGTTACAAGGGTAGGTGGAGTGGGGCGACTCGAAGCAAATACAGTTCTTCACAGAATCATCGCTGACAATTTAATGGAGACGTGGCTGATATGGATAAGCAGGCAGAAACTCAGGAATCACAGTCGACTGAAGTTATTGTAGAGGCTCGAAATCTCTCAAAGACTTATCGTGACTTCTGGGGACGGAGCAAGAAAGTTGCGCTGAAACCCCTCGATCTTGAGATTCGCCAAGGTGAAATTTTCGGCCTACTCGGACCAAATGGTTCGGGGAAGACAACAACGATGAAATTGCTGCTCGGTCTGATTTTTCCAACATCTGGAGAGGCGGTAATTTTTGGTAAAGACGCTACAGATGTCTCAAAGAATGATCGGATCGGATACCTGCCCGAAGAGTCTTATCTTTATAAATTTCTTGATGCGGAAGAAACATTAGATTTCTATGGACGGCTGTTTGACATGCCACCTGAGGAACGAAAGCATCGAGCAGATGCGCTGATTGAAATGGTTGGACTCGGGCGCGATAAGAAAAGGCAATTGCGAGAGTACTCGAAGGGCATGACTCGACGTATTGGTGTGGCTCAAGCACTCATCAATGACCCCGAACTTGTTCTTCTCGATGAACCAACTAGTGGGCTGGATCCAATTGGTACTCGTGAAATGAAAGATCTAATCATCGATCTAAAAGAGAGAGGGAAAACAGTCATTATGTGTTCTCATCTTCTGGCCGATGTTGAGGATGTATGCGACCGCATAGCAGTTCTCCATCAAGGAGAACTGAAAGAACTTGGGCGAGTTGATGAACTACTTCGGGTGACCGACATAACACAAATCCGTTCAACTGGCCTGCCGGTAGAGGCTCACGATGAAATCCGTGCAGTTATAGAGCGTCATGGTGGTACTGGAATTGAAATTGGTAGCCCAACAACAACCCTCGAGGATTTGTTCCTTGAGGTTGTCCGAGATACTGAGTCGAGGCCTGGCCGGAGGGCACGGCAGGATTGATAGTTGAGCTGGTTGGTGCCACTCGTGATTCGTGGAAGATAAATCGTATTGTTTCTGGAAATAATAAGCAGAGCGTATCTACACTGTATCTATGATTACATTTTTACCTGATTTACAAACGAGCGCTGAAATCGATGGTTCTTGAACAGGAAATACCAACATTTTTAAATTGGTTTGGTCCCGCACTCGCGTCCTACATGCTAGTTGCGTTTTTAGTTGCCGTCTTCGCCGCTCTCTTGGCGTGGATTTCAATGTCTGCTGTTTCCGGGCCGCTTGCAGCCGGCGATCGCGTTTATCGAGGCGTGTTAGCGGGCATTGCAGATCTTCTTGGCATGTCGCTGCGTCGTATTTGGGCCTTGGCACGTTTAGCGATCCAAGAATCACTTCGCCGTAACGTGCTCATAGTTCTCGGTCTTTTCGCTGTCATCGTCTTGTTTGCTGGTTGGTTTCTAGATCCGCAAAGTGTGAATCCAGGAAAGCTTTATCTAGGCTTTATTCTCTCGGCGACCAATCTTTTAGTTTGCCTTGTGGTCTTGGTGCTTTCCGTTTTTAGTCTACCTGCCGACGTCAAGGCGAAGGCCATTCAGACGGTGACGACCAAACCGGTTCGCACTGGCGAGATTGTCTTTGGAAGAATACTTGGGTTTTCTATTGTCGGTACGCTGCTGCTTGTAATCATGGGAGGCGTTGGGTGGGCCTTTGTCGTGCGAAGCGTCAGTCACGGTCACCAGGTGACCGGAGCGGACCTTCTGGAAGAACGACTGGAAGATGGCCGTGCAACGGGTTTCGAAGGTCGGACTAGTCTCGATCGTGGGCATAGGCACCGTGTTGAACTTGATGCGAACGGGAATGGGTCGACAGATACCACCCAAGGCCATAGGCATGTGATCCAACGACTGAGCGGGGCTGGAGAAACTGCTCGGTACAAAGTTGGTTCAGTCGAAGGTATGCTCGAGGCCCGAAGGCCATTACGTGGCACGTTACGGTTTCTTGATCGGGAAGGTCGGCCGAGCGACAAGGGGATAAGCGTTGGGGCAGAATGGTCTTATCGTCAATATATTGAGGGTGGTTCTCTTGCTGCGGCAATCTGGACATTTGAAGGAATTACGTCAGCAGAGTTTCCTCAGGGCTTGCCCCTTGAAATGATCGTCAGGGTGTTCCGGACGTATAAGGGGGATATTGAGAAGGGCATTGCTGGAAGTGTCCGTGTTCGGAATCCCTCAACTGGATTGCAGAGCGACCCAATTTATTTTACAGCCAAGGAATTCACCATTGATTCACTCCTGATACCAAGAACTCTGGTTGCAACGTCAGCCGATGGAGGGACAAGAAAAGTCGATTTATTCAGCGACATTATCTCTGACGGTAGGGTAGAGGTGGTACTGCAGTGCCTCGAGCCAGCACAGTATTACGGGGTTGCACAGGCTGATTTCTATCTTCGTAGTGGTAATGGCTCATTTGCTTTGAATTATGCAAAGAGCTGTTTAGGTATTTGGTTTGCAATGCTTTTGGTAGCAGCGATTGGAGTCATGTTCAGTACGTTTCTTGCAGGCCCTGTTGCCCTGCTGGCAACCTTGTCTGTCGTTTTGATTGGTCAGTTCCGTAGCTTCATCGAAGGCCTTTTCGATGCACAGGTGACTGGTGATAGCTTTGACATGCCTGGTGGCGGCCCTATCGAATCCTTGTATAGGATTGTCACTCAGGCGAGTATCGTTGTGGAACTAGACCAAACGCCTTTTGTGACAGCTATGAAAACGCTAGACACGTTCTTGTTGGCTCCAATGCGGCTCGCCGCATCCTTGTTTCCCTCTTTGTCAGATTTAGGAACAAGTAATTTTGTAGCTAGCGGTTTTGATATCCCGATGAACCTGATTGGTCAGCACGCGTTTGAAACACTGGGTTATCTTGTGGCATTTTTTATTGCCGGGGCATTCATCCTTAAAGCCCGCGAGGTGGCATCATGACTGAAGGGAACAGTAGTCGTCCTAGGCAATCGAAACATCAGGAAAGAGGTGTTTGGCTTGGATTACGGCCAGAGACACTTGTAGCGCTCGTGCTGATAGCGGTTCTACTTGTCCCGCTCTCTGCCCTGAGCCAACCGCGTGATTCTTCGTCTCCTGGTGGTTATTTAGCGAGGCTTAGGACGGAAGCTCAATTGTCTCAGGCTGACTTAGGAGAAATTGATCCAACGAGTGAAACAATGCGACTAGCGACACTCGGGCTGAAAAACATCGCCGTGACGCTGCTTTGGGATCGAGCAAACTTCTACAAGAAAGTGGAAGATTGGACAAATCTGTCGGCTGTTTTGGAACAAATGACAAAATTGCAACCAAACTTTTATTCAGTCTGGGATTTCCAGGCTCATAATCTTTCGTACAACATTTCAGTCCAGTTTGATGATTATCATGATCGCTATGCGTGGGTTATGAAAGGTATTGAGTTTCTCAGGCAGGGGGTTTTCTTTAACACGCGTGAGCCGCGTCTGCTTGGACGAATGGGGTGGTTCATTGGGCAGAAAATCGGTCGTGCGGATGAGAAAGTCCAGTATCGTCGTCTTTTTAAGGCAGACGACGATTTCCATGAAAAAGATCGTCCCGGTAGAACGCTGATTGAACGCGATAATTGGTTAGTTGGTCGTGAAAAGTATCTTGCAGCGCAAAAACTTGTGGACTCAGGTGCGCCGCTAAAAACGACGCCATTAATCTTTCATTCTGAGCCAATGATGACAGCAATCAATTATGCTCGTGCATTGGAATCAGATGGTGTTTTTGATGATAAAGCAAAAGACGGTTGGGAACTGGCGACAGAGGAAATGCGACGGTTTGCTGTGAGGCAGATTCCAACAAGCTGGGATGTGCCAATTCGCTTGGGGCTACGAGAAGCCGAGTTGGCCCGAGCAGAACGCTTAGCAAAACAACTAGAGGAGCTACTCCCGGGAAAATTCGCTGAAATGGAGTCTGATCGAGAGAGCGCGTTGAATGAGGAGCAAAGGGCGGCATTACAGGTCCCTCCCTTGGATCGCACGGAGCAACAGCAACAGTTGGTAGCAGACGCTCAGAGGAAAATGAAAGTGAATTGGCGACTAGTTGCTCAAAATGCTGCTCCAGATACTCGTGCGAAAGCAAAGCGTCTTGCTGAGGAGTATGTAGAGGCCACTGAAACTGCAGATATCATCAATCGGTACAGAGATATTGTAAATTTTGATTACTGGCGGGCAACCTGTGAGATGAGTGTCACCGAGTTAGCCTTACAGGCTCGTGAGGCGACATGGCGAGCAGAGAAAGATTATGAGGAAGCCCGCTTGCAGCCAGCAAAGCAGGCATTTGAGGAAGCATTTAAAGCGTGGCGCAAAGTGCTTGATGACTCGGATGTACTTCGCAAGGATGCAATGACCCGGGAAGACATCATCGAGATCATTGACACCTACCGCGAGTTGCTTGAGCAGCTCGATGAGCCATTTCCGCAGCCCTTTATTCTTGACGATGTTCTAAACAGGACGTAGGAAAGTTCAGGCATGTATGCTGTGATTCCGGTCCTTCCGCAGGGACGTTTTTTCGTTCAAGAGGAGTCGGCTGGAAAGTCGGAGTTGTGGGCAACCCTGTCCATGCGACGCGAACAAGTCGTTTACGGCAAGAGTCTGACGGTATTTCCTGGCCTCACCATTTAATGAAAAAGTTCTACTACGCACAAAGTTTTTTCAAGCTTTTAAATTGCTGGTAAGATACGAGTGCGTCTTAAAGACTGAGTCGAATTTGTCGCGACGGCCCTGAATTGTAAGAAGAATCGATAGTAGTGCAATTGATTGCGGTTGAGGAATATCTAGTTCACAGCGCGAGAAACACATGTGCGGTATTGTTGGGATAGTTGCTCATGAAGATGTGAATCAAAATCTTTATGATGCCTTAACAGTGCTTCAGCATCGAGGGCAAGATGCCGCTGGTATCATGACCTGTGCAGAAGACAGAGTGTCGTTGCGAAAATCCAATGGGATGGTCTACGATGTTTTTCGCCAAGACCACATGCGTCGGCTTGTCGGTCCTATGGGTATTGGCCATGTGCGATATCCAACTGCTGGCTGCAACAGCTCCGCTGAGTCTCAACCGTTTTATGTTAATTCGCCGTATGGGATTGCGCTGGCTCATAACGGCAATCTCACGAATTCCGATGAATTAGAAGAAGAGCTATACAGGTCTGACCTGAGGCACATCAATACATCAAGTGACAGTGAAGTAATTCTGAATGTGTTTGCGCATGAATTGCATAAAGTCGGCCAGCAAAAGCTCACGCCAGAGGGTGTGTTTGAAGCTGTTCGTAGTGTCCATAATCGTTGTCGAGGAGCATATGCAGTGGTCGCAATGATCACAGGTTATGGCATAGTTGGTTTTCGGGATCCCTTTGGAATTAGACCGTTAATTTTCGGCTCGAAAAAAAATAAAGATGGTGGTCAGGACTTTATGGTTGCATCAGAGTCAGTGGCTCTGGTTTCTCAAGGCTTCACAATTGAACGAGATGTGGCTCCTGGCGAAGCAGTCTTTTTCGATACAGAAAACAACTGCCATGTACGTCAATGCTCTGACAATGCGATACTCTCGCCTTGTATTTTTGAGCATGTGTATCTCGCTAGGCCCGACTCAATCGTTGATGAAGTGTCGGTTTACAAAACAAGGCTTCGCATGGGGGTAAAGCTAGCAGAAAAAATAAGACGTAAACGTCCTGATCATGATATCGACGTCGTTATGCCCATCCCGGATTCTGGTCGGACATCTGCAATGTCACTCGCGGAAAGCCTTGGAGTGCCCTACCGGGAAGGTTTTATTAAGAATCGTTATATAGGGCGTACTTTCATCATGCCGGGGCAAGCCGTTCGGAAAAAAAGTGTTAGGCAAAAACTGAGTCCGGTGTCCTTGGAGTTCAGAGATAAAGTGGTATGCCTCGTTGATGACTCGATCGTTCGAGGAACTACGTGTTCACAAATCATTGGGATGGCGCGTGACGCAGGTGCACGGAAAGTGTATTTCTGTTCTGCAGCTCCAGCGGTGCGTTTCCCAAATGTTTACGGAATAGACATGCCGACTTCCGAGGAACTTGTGGCTTTCAATCGTACGGATAAGGAAGTCGCTGAAGTCATTAATGCAGATTGGCTCGTGTATCAAGATTTGAACGACTTAGTCGAGTGTTCAAGGGCTGGGAATCGAAAGATAGCAACCTTCGAATGTTCGGTTTTTGATGGTAAGTACGTAACAGGCGATATTGATGCGGCCTATATAGAGAGAGTGGCGGCTAGCCGGAACGATACATCTCGGTTCGGTTCCGATTCAACTACTCGAAGTGAGGCATCTCTCATTAATGTACATAATGACGTTTGAATGAGTGGTGCGATGTGCCATTTAAACGCTTTCATCCAGTTGATGATTCGTGATAAGGGAAGGTTGATATGAAAGAGATCTGTGGCCAATCGCCGTAGAGCCTTTTAAAATCCACAGTAATGGTTTTCGTGTTTGTATAGTCAGTTACTTTTTGACCAGTTCACCCATTTTTCAAGTTATGATCGATCCACAAAGACAGGAGGCTGTGCAGTCCACGCAACTTGTGGTGGTGAAGATCGGTTCTCGTGTCCTGACGACCGAGGAGGGGCTTCTCGACATTGAACGTGTTGAAAAGATTGGGCAGCAATGCCATGAACTTCTAGCAGGTGGGAGAAAAATAGTTGTTGTGAGCTCTGGAGCAGTCGGAGCTGGAATGGGCCGCCTTGGCCTGAGTACTCGCCCGTGTGCGCTCCCTGAATTACAGGCGGTTGCTGCGGTTGGCCAAAGTTGTTTGACAGAGGCATATGAGCGATCGCTGAGAAGTTTTGGCAGGCATGTAGCGCAGTTGCTTCTGGTTGCGGATGACATGCATGACAGGAGCCGATATTTAAATATCCGAAATACGCTTCGGTCTCTCCTCAAATATGGTGCAATTCCGATCATTAATGAGAATGATTCGGTAAGTACTGCTGAACTCCAGACAACTTTTGGTGATAACGACCAGTTAGCCGCATTAGTTGCAACCCTTCTGGGTGCAGATGCTCTAGTGTTGCTCTCGGATGTAGAGGGACTGTTTGATCAGGACCCAAAGAATCCAGAGTCACGGCGGATATCGACTGTACGTGAAATAGATTCAACGATTGAGGCGATGGTGCATGATTTTTCAGGTGGCATTTCCAAGGGCGGCATGGCCAGCAAACTGAAGGCCGCGAAGGCAGTAAATGAAGTGGGGATTCACTGCTTTATCGGCTCTGGCAGACAGGAATCCATTCTTCAAGAATTTGTGCAGGGGCACGATGTAGGTACTTTTTTTCTCGGCAAGAATGATCTGATGCCTGCGAAGAAACGTTGGTTAGGATGGTCTGCATCAGTTTCGGGTAAACTTGTTGTCGATGCGGGTGCACGGCAGGCGGTTCTGGAGCGAGGCAGTAGTCTATTACCGGCTGGCGTATTGTCTGTATCTGGAAATTTTGTCGTTGGTGATGTTGTGACGCTTGAAGCAACTGACGGCAACTGTTTTGCGCGTGGGCTTGTGAACTATGGTTCAGATGATCTTGAGCGAATACGAGGCGTTAAGACTGAAAAGGTTTTAGAGATTCTCGGTGTTTGCGCGTGTGACGAAGTGATACATCGAGATGATTTAGTAGTAATAAGCCGTGACGAAGTGACCTCACAAAGCCAACCGCCACTAACCCCAGAATCGCGAAACTAACCCAACGATGGTCGAACAAATACTGATCGTTTTCGTTCTAATTCTGGCGAACGGTTTTTTCTCAGGTGCCGAAATGGCGATTGTCGCGAGTCGAAAAGGACGATTGCGGCGACTTGCTGAACATGGTGACAAAGCAGCACGGAAAGCGCTTGATCTTGCGAGCAGTCCAGATAAGTTCCTGCCGACTGTTCAGATTGGCATCACGCTAGTTGGGACTCTTGCTGCCGCTTATGGTGGCAGTCAGGTAGTAAGTAATATAGCGAACTGGTTGGCTGCAAATGGGCCGCCAGCAATTCGGCCCGTCGCGGAGTCAGTCGCTTTGACTACATTTGTAGTGTTACTCTCTTTCTGTACGTTGCTTTTTGGGGAACTTGTTCCAAAGCGGTTGGCATTGCGTCGTGCTGAAGATGTTGCCCGCTTCGCAGCTCCCGTTATGCAGGTCTTTGCTTCTGTAACACGTCCCCTTGTATGGCTTATGGGAGTTTCGACATCAGCTGTTTTGTTTATGCTTCGAGCTCACAAGCAAGATGAGCCAAGCGTCTCTGTCGATGACATTGAACATCTCTTGGAGGCGGGTAGAGCCGAGGGTGTTCTTCAAGCAGTCGAGCAGGCGGTTGCGGCAGAAGCACTTCGATTAGGCGAGCGAACGGTGCGGGATATCATGCGGCCTCGGATTGATCTTGATGCTATCGATATCGATACGCCAGGCGATGAAGTTTTGGGAGCTATTGCAATGGCAGGCTACTCAAGGCTGCCTGTTTACGAAGGCTCTCTGGACCAAATTCTTGGTTATGTTTCGATTCGTGATGTTCTTCGACAGAATTGGATGGGGTGGCCAATCGAGTTGAGGAAGATGATGCACAAAGCTCTTTTTGTTCCTGAGACCATGCCGCTTGATCGCCTGCTTGAACTTTTTCAAAAGGAACGAAATCAGTTAGCGATAGTCTTGGATGAATATGGTGGCACCGAGGGGTTAGTGACTCTGGAAGATGTCATGGAAGAGCTTGTCGGGGAAATTCGAGATGAACACGATCATGACCGAAACAGTGAATTTGTTCAGAGAGAAGATGGGTCATGGCTTGTTGACGGTAGTCTCGCGGTGGATGACCTTTTTGGCCGAATGGCACTTCCTGATCCTGGGGGATCACGGGATTACTCGACGGTTTCCGGCCTCGTCCTCGATGAACTCGAAAAAATCCCCTCAGTCGGCGATGCCTTTCGATGGAATGGGTTATTAATCGAGGTTGTCGATATGGATGGCCGGCGGATTGACCGCCTTCTCGTGCAACGAGTGTCCTCGGACGGTAAGTAAGTCTTCCGCGATCTTAGAAAAATTTGTAGTGCATTCTACAAATAAAATTGATCAGCCGAGGCGTTTTGCTGGAAGGCGATTTTTCTGAGGTGGTGTTTCGTTACGTTCAAAGATCGCTCTCCATACGGGAGCGCCTGCAAGTCGCGTGCGTCGCTCGAAATGAGTTCGGTATGTGGTTCCCGGTCCGCCAGGAGATTCATCGGACTGTTGGCTGAATAGCGAAGTGTCATCAACAGTTCTCGTAGCTTCATGGAAATACTCTTCAACATCAGTCCAGATGTGAAGCTGTGACCCAGATTGCATGATTCGACCAGCATGTTCCAGAAATTCTGGATTTAAGATTCTGCGCTTCCGATGCCGGGCTTTCCACCACGGGTCCGGGAAATAAACATGAACCCCCGCTAACGATGCGTTGGGAAGGGAATGTCGGACCAGATGCATGGCATCGCCGTGAATAACAACACCATTCGATGTATCTGGTGAGGCTAATCGAGAGGCAGCCATTCTGGCGTAGCCAGCACTTACCTCGATACCTAAAAAATTTCGATCCGGGTTTGCTGAAGTAGCGGAAGTTAAAAACATCCCTTTTCCTGTACCAACTTCCAATTCGACAGGACCCGACCGACAGAAGAGTGTTGTCGGATCAAGAGGGGATTCCAAGTCAGCTAGGATTCGCAGATTCCTTGAAAGATCGAGGTCTTTTGGTGGCTTTTTGGGATGGCGCCGCGGCATGGCAATGAGTGGGAAAGAGCCCGGGGAGTCAGGACGTTGATGTAGTCTGGTTGGCGGCAAGGAAATCAACCGGTAGAGGAACGCCTTTGATCACACCGTCCACAACAATATTCGAATCGACTAGTCCCTGAAACCGACAAACAATCATTGCTTTGGGCCGCACACGCACCCGCTCCACAGCAATAACGAGTCGTTCGCCTGGCCGAACGGGCTCTCGAAACCGAACATCTTCCAGGCCACCAAAGCCAATCATTTCCGCTTCAAGTAATTGGTATTTCTGAGAGAAGTAGCTAGAGAGTTGTGCAGCTGCCTCGCACATAATGACTCCAGGCATCAACGGAACATTCGGAAAATGCCCCCGTGCCCAGAATTCATCTGCTGTCGTGTCTTTATATCCAACACAGAGCCCGCGATCCTTGTCCTCGTGAACAATTGCCGTTAACTGCTCCATTTCAAAACGTTGCTGATTGTAGCGGCGAATTTCCTCAATATCAGCAATGACAGCACTGAGGTCATATTCGTTCGGATGAATGATATAGTCGCGAGGGGGCACGGAAGGCTGCTCCAGAAATGGTCGTCGTGGGAAAAACTAGTTGTGTAGAACAACGGTCAGTATTGCGATCGAGGATAGGCCTCGGTTGTTATGTCTTGATGTGCTTTCTTTTTGCTTTTCTTGCTTTACTGTTCGCTGGCCTTGAACCATGATTCGCTTTTTTGATTGTTCGGTGAGGTTTTGACATGAATGGTGACTTCCTTCGTTATTTTTCCAAAAAGTAGGATTTTTAATTTACCACGGTATTCATGTAGTTTCCACGGCGTTCATGGACTTCCCCGGCGAGACGTACGGAATGCTCTGAAGCCGGCCTAATTAAGCAGGAAACGACCTGTTAGACACTATTTTTGCTCTTCTGTACCTCGGCGTTCCGCATCAAGAGATTCACGTATAGACGTTCTCAAGATGTCAACAAAGCTGGCAATCAAAAAGCCGAAGATGCCGCCAAGCACGGCTGAAGAGAGGCCTCCCAGAAGTGTTCCTGCAAAAGATGAGGATGTCATGAGAGACAAGGCGATTGCGCCTGATACTCCTCCAATCAATCCGCCAATGCTCACCGATATTGGTAAAAGCCAACCTGTACGTGAGTGCCGTTCGAGATGAGAAGGGGAAGGAGCCGGAACATTGATGACAGATGTTCGTTGACGAGTGCGCGAAAGATCACGATCTGTTGCTTCTCGCATACGGGTACCAATTGCATTTCCCGCGATGTGCATGGCAAGGCTGCCGAATATGACGAGCGTAGCCAGCCAGCCGGCAAGTCCTAACCAATTAATCGCAGAGAACGCGACTGCTAGAGCTGTAGCGAGCCAAAAAAATGTTTGTAATCGCATGAAGTTTTTGGCTTTCGGTATGGTTATTCAATTGCTACCGGTTTGTAAATCGGCAGTAATCGGTAATAGACCTCAAGCGTTAGAATGGCAAGTGCCGTGTGTGCGAGTCTACCGGCGGGTGCAAGGTGGCGGTCACGAATAGCATTTTTCGTTGTGCCATTGGGGTTGGTTAGGTACCAACTGCCAATTTCACAGGGAGGACTACCAAATGCGGGATTGCGCTGATTCATTCTCGTTGTTTCAGTGACCTGCATTCGCACAAGATAATCACGATTTCGCCGGTTCCATTGCTCCCATGCAGGATGGTCAATATGAAGCAAAATTTGCGCGAGGTAAAAGTTTCTATAGAGTAGCAGTGCAGGATGTGTATTTGATTTGAGGAGTTGGTTGACCCCTTTTAGAAGTCTTGGGTCATTACTATTCCACCCTGTATAGAGTCGGCAGAGTAGGCCAACCGCAGACGTACATTCTCCTGGTTCCCGAGTTGTAGAGTTTGCAAACGAAGCGAGGTAATGATAACGCGTTGGATCACGGCTCATACCGCCGATCTTGTTCGCAACAACTTGAGTCCGCCCCGGACGACTCGGGGGGGCAGGTGGTGTGAGGCTATCAAGAAATTTATCTGCTTGACGAAAGATATCAGAATGAACTGGCGCCCCGGTGAGTTGGCTACTCTTGAGTGCGACTACCTGCCATCCGGTAACCGTGATATCTCCTGGCTGGCCGAGTTCGTAACGCCACCCACCAAGTGGGTGTTGGTGCCGTGCAAGAAACACAGTCAATGCGTTCACGTAACGTTCCAGGTCGGGGTCACCAGTCATGCCAAAGGCTTCCGCCATGACAAGGGTTGTGAGCCCGTACCCATAAAGATCTCCAGAGAAAGTGGAGACAAAGTTAGAATTGTCGGGATGCAGTTCTTTTAGTTCGATGTCGAGTATTGTCTTGAGTTGCTCAAGACCTCGATAAACGACTTCTTTGTAGGGACCATCTAAATGTGTATTTCCAGCTCCAAGGAACGGCAGGAGAGCAATGGATGTACTTGCTTTGGTATGGCCTTCTATATACCCCTTGGTTCGACACAGACACTGTTGCGAAGGGCGTCCAAAGGGGTCGATGCAGTGCGGATGTTCAAACAGCCAGGCGCCATTTGCTGCTTGATGCCGTGCAAGCCACAAAAGTCCACGTTCAATTGCGGCCTCACTCGCTGGTGAACCACCACGAGCACGTGCTGTTTCTCCTCGTGCGGTTCCCGAACGTTGTGATAGAGCAGCTTTGGCATCCGCACTTGAAGCAGTTGCCCTGGTGCCGCCACCCCTTTGCATGTCCTTCTTTTGGTTATCTTGCTGTTCCTTGGGCATCACCTGTCTGAGGCTGGGCTGTGATTTCGTAGCAGTTTTTTCAGAAACAGGATTGCCAGTAGCCATGTCCTTATTAAGGTCTGCTGTTTGCATCTGTTGATTTGTCTGGTTTTCATCAGGAGCCGTGACTTCTTCTTCACTCGAATCAGAGCGTTCTTCTGACGTTTCGAGAGGATCATCTTTTTCATCGGCCTCTGTAAGTAGAGTTGCAGTGTTATCGTCACCGTTGGTCTCTCCCCGTTCCTGCTCTGGCTCTGTGCCGAAATCAATGATGACTGGGGATAAGCGATTCGACTGGCTCTCAGGGGATATAGCCCAGAGCGTTAGAATTATTGCAACGATAAGATGTGTCGTAAGGCTGAGATAGACAGACCGAACGCTATTGCTTGCAGTGACTTTTTCCGCCCACCCGGTTCCATCACGACGATTCCCCGCAGTTGCAGAATCCATGCGAAGCTTTTTCGACGGATCTTCTTCGTAGGGTAGTTTTGTGCTCGCCATTACGTTTGAAGGTGCCAGACCTATGTCTTGGGAGAGTGCCGGTCAGTGGATGGTACGCCTCTTGGAGGAGAAGTGCCACGTTTTTAGTAAGAAACAGCCTTTTTAAGCATCGACCGTGGCGTGGTAGAGGCTTCATAGGATTAGTCAGATGTGACCTTTTTCAACCCGGGTGCGACTGCCACCGCTTGCGAAGGCGTTACGAAGCCTCTATTTTAAGAGGCTTGGGCGAGACTCTCTTGCGAAGTGTCGCCGTTGTTTGCCCTTTTTGAGATCAGATTGAATGGCCAAGAGTAAAAAAAAGCTGGAAGTGATTCACCTTGTGTGTGAAGAGACCGGTGACGTGAACTATACGTTGCGTCGTAAGTCCGGAGGAGAAAAACTTCATCTAAAGAAGTACTCTTCACGACTTCGTCGTCATACTCTCCACAATGAGAAAAAGAAAAAGTAGTTCCTCGCAGAAAATGCGTTGCAACACTTTCTTTCCGGTCTGTTACGGAATCTTCTCCAGAAGAGTTTCAAGGTCTTGAAGTCCCGACTGGAATTGTATGCCAATCTCGAGTGCGCAAAGCGGTCTATCGCGAAAGCCTACTTCAGGAAGTTTGACGAGATCCTTCAGTGTTGTCACGACAATTTCAGCACCCACGGCTTCAGCCTCTTCTGAAATGTGGTGAATGTCATCGGTGGTGTACGTGTGATGATCAGGGAAGGCGAGGGTGGCAACTGGTTCCTGTCCGAGTGTCTTCAGAGTGGTAAGAAAAGCGGCCGGATTTCCAATTGCTGATAATGCTAGTGTGCGTTTGTGTCGAAGTGTTTTTAGAGGCTGTACGGTTCCGTCAATAAACCGAAGATTTAACGGTTTGTGTTCTGTTTCAATCCATGGTTTATTCTGTGGCCCCACGAACTGAAAGCATCGTTCTCGAATCTCATTTCTTGTCTTTGTCGAGACCTGGTCCGTTCGTGTCAGAATCAAAGCATCTGCTCGGCTCAATCCTCCAAGTGGTTCGCGAAGAAGCCCACGAGGGAAAAGACGATTACAGCCGAATGGATCAGTTGCATCGATTGTGACTAAATTAATATCACGTTTGATTTGTCGATGCTGGAATCCGTCATCGAGGAGCAAGACATCTGAACCTTTCGCAACGGCATCCTCTGCTGCAATAGTTCTTCGCTTGTTTGCAAAGTGTGGAACAGTTGGTAGGAGAACTTTTAATTCTGCTGCTTCGTCACTGAGTTGTCCCTTTTCGGCTTTGTAGCCACGACTGATGATGGCAGGTTTTTTGTTGTGTTGAGCGAACCACTGTGCGAGCCATGCAACAAGTGGCGTTTTGCCAGTTCCACCAAGGGTGAGATTTCCAACAGAAATAACAGGTGCGGATGCACGATTCACGGTGAAAAGGTCGTGGTCGTAGCCGTAATTCCGCAACCGAACGAGAGCCGCATACGGAAGTTCAATTACGGAGAGACCAGTCCGACTAATGGTAGCAACGAGACCAGTAGCCCTTCCGTCAACCAGTCGTCGAAAACTCTCTGCGTCAGGAAGCATCTTGAAATTAGGCCCAATTCTACAATAAGGGGTTTTTTTCAGCTGTGAGTCGTACAATAGGAGAGTTATTCTAGTGACGTCAACGTGTTCCATGCCGGTGGCAAGAAATAGACGAGTCAAAAGGCAGGTGGATTTGGGGTACCGGATATGCCCGCTCCTTACGGAGCTGACGGTGTTTGAAGCAAAGTGAGACATCCCATGGCAATAGCAGGCAACCAAGCTGACTCTGAGTTAGTGCTGCATGATTGGCAGGGGGCGGACCGTTCGCGGGCCGCGAAATATCTTGATAAACGGCTCGCCGAAACGAGTTCAAATTACAAAAGTGTGGCAGTTGCAACTTTTTTTCTGACGACGGCTATCGCAGGATTTGGTTGGTTACTCTTCGGTGTTATTCTCGAGCATTGGTTGATAACTGGCGGAATGCCTGTTTGGCTCCGATGGACGTGGCTACTTGTTGGTCTTTTTGGGGTTGGATTACTTGCGTTGAAATCACTTGTGCCAATTCTCCGGTATCGAGTGAATGTTCTATACTCGGCGAGATCAATCGAGCGAGAGTTCCCTGAACTTCATAATGACTTAGTTAATGCGGTTCTCGTAAACCCGGATGAAACTGATCCGCATAAAGACCTCATAACACGCTCGCTCGATAAAAGAGCAGCGAGCCAGATGACAGCCATCCCGGCGGATGCAGCCGTCGATCAACAGCACCTTGTTTCTCTAGCAACCATCCTCGCGTGCCTTGTTTTTGCGGGTACGCTTTACGCGGTGTTGTCTCCGAAGAATCCATTCGTAACAGCGGCAAGACTCTTTGCTCCCTGGTCTGGCTGGGCGGCGCCTTCTCGTGTTTTTGTTCAGGACATTGAGTGCTATTGGGCTACGGTTTCTGGCGAAGAGAGTGCCCCGGATACGTTGCCCCCTGGCAATTACATGTTTGATGACAGGCAGCATCTTCAATGGCACAAAGGTAATGTTGAACTCATTCGAGGTCGGCAAATCATTGTGTCAGCAGAGATAAGCCATTTGAGAGACGATGAAATCCCTTTCGTGACCGTGTCTTCATTACTCGAAAACGGGAAACGTGATCCAGAGGTGAAGCCATGGAAGGCGAGCCTTCGGAGGCAGCCAGACAGTGAGTTGCATTGGGTAAGGCTCCCTTCAAGTGGCATTGGGCTTGCCCGGTCAGTACGAGTAACACTTGAAGCTGGTGATGCACGGGCAGAGCCTTTTGATGTGACAGTAGTCGATGCTCCTTCACTATTAGTAAAAAAAGTACGATATGTTTTTCCAGAATATACCGGCCAGCCTGATCAGGTTGTTGAGTGGCAGGGTGATCTTCGAGCAGTCGAGGGAACTGAAGCGCAACTCGAAGTCGAGTCGAATCAGCCACTCGATGCAGCCTGGATCAACTTCCTCAATACCAAACGTTTCGATGATCTGCGGTTGGTTGTAACGAGCACAAATCAGCACGCCGCAACAGGAGTTCTTCGGCTACGGTTGGCGGCAGACCGCACGTCGGCAGAACATTCCTCATACCAGCTACGTTTTCGCTCTCGTGCTGAAAACAGTTCACAACGTGCTCCTGTAATTGATGAATCGCTCACCCACCGCATAGAGGTTCTCCCGGATCTTGCCCCGGAAGTCGCGATTGAACTTCCAGAGGCAGATTCGGAGCGAATGCCTTCTCGCGCTGCAATGAGGATTCGAGTACGGGCGATTGATCCCGACTATGCACTTTCCAAGGTTGCTGTTGAGACTCGCCCTGAAGGGTCTGGTCTCATTCAGGATAAAGTTCTATGGCAGCCAGATGCCACGGGAAATCAGACAAATGGGGATGGTGAAGTTCGGGTGAGTACTCGTATCGTGCCTGCTCAGGATGCTCCTGGTGCGAAAGTAATTGAGTACAGAGCGGTGGTCTATGACAACCGAAAGCCGGAGCCAAATAGTACAGCGACGACTTGGCGGCGACTCATAATTGATGAACAAAGCCCAGCACCGAAGGAACCAGAAGAATTGTGGCCAGATAGAAAGACCGAATCGCAATCCGAGAAAAATCCGTCCCGTGATGTAACGGAAGGCTCAAATGGGAAGACTTCTCCTGAAGAGAAGCCATCTCAAGGCGATCCGGAGAAGCAAAAATCAGATGACGATAGTCAGGCTCAACGGCAGACGAGCGAAACAATGAGCAATAAAATTGCGGAGGAGAAGGATCAGAGTGCGAGCGGGAGTGCTGGTGAGCAAGAGGGACAGGGTCAACAAACTGGCATGTCGTCTGAGGAAAATGATGGTGGTTCAAATGGTGAACCGCAAGCCACTGGTAATGAAGGTGAGTCGAATGTAAATCGAACTGATAAAACTCAGGAAACACAATCGACAGAAAGTGGGTCCGGCCAGAATGAATCGGGGGCTCGGCAAGGAGATAGCGGCAGTGAAAAGAATGAAGACGAAGAGGCTCGGGGCCAGCCGCAAAACGACGCCAAGGGTAATCGGGATGGAATAAAAGCAGATCCTCTGTCTGCTGATGGAGTAGACGATGGGGAGGCAATCGAGCGGATACTTGAGCATAAACGCAGGGAGTCAGCTGACGACAATGCCAAGGGAGGTGATTCGCCTCGTTCAGAGGAAAAAGACCAAGCCGGCGAGGGCTCTGAAATGGGTGAGGGTTCTCAACCAGGTGAGGGTTCTGAATCAGGTGAGGGTTCTGAATCAGGTGAGGGTTCTGAATCAGGCGAGGGTTCTGAATCAGGTGAGGGTTCTGAATCAGGTGAGGGTTCTGAATCAGGCG
>CAXEMW010000035.1:0-18117 GCA_963997395.1 uncultured Planctomycetaceae bacterium | reverse complement strand
GGGTTCGAATCGTGAAGAGGAAGCACCCGAATATACTGGTGATCACCTCGATGGCTTTGCTAACAAAGTTACTAATTACGCTGCTGCGAATCCGGAAGAAAAACCTGCTGGAAATATATTAAATACACGCGCTGCAGGTTTTGGCATTGTGCGGATCAACACAAAAAAACGAACAATAACAATGGAGTGTTGGCCGCGAAATGTTGACATTACCGGTGATGTCAATCAGCAATACCCTGGCTGGCCTCGCACAATTTCTCAATTCGATAATTATGATCCACCGTCATGGGGCACAATGGAGGAATACCAATTCGATTATCTCAATCCGGTGATTCAGCTGATTGACAATAAGACAAGTGAGATTCTTTACACAGTAAGAATTGAAGGAAATACGTTTGCACCTCATGCTCCTATAGACAAGGAATTTACAATCAAGGCCGGACAGGACAGCCCAGACAACGTGATCAAGACGAATGCCAGGGCAAAAAAATGACTTCTGTGCAGTGAACACCGATGACGATGAGCCAACGACATAAAGTATTCTGACTCAAAATTTTCGTCTTACGACCTCTTTCATTATATGAAAGAACCCCGCTTGCATATCAAAGGGTTTACTTTTCATGACAACTACTCAGCAGCCTCCTGCTCACACGACGAGCCCAAAACCAGAAAACTCTTTTCGTGATGTCATCTCTTTACAAGCAATTGTTGTCACGTTGACAATAGGATTTTTGGCTTATATCCAGCGAGACCCTGACTTTACTCTAAAAGTAGAACTTGGGTTTCTGTTACTTGTCTCTGGTCCACTCAGTGGACTCTGGCGAATCACGAGAGCCCACAATGAGACCGGCTCTGGCCTTGAGCATCTCTATACACCTGCCGTTCGTCATTATGCCATGCAGTCGTTTCTGATTGGATTGGTCATCGTAGGAGGAGCCGCCGTTGGTTACTGGGCGTATCTTCTTCCTGGACAAGTTTTAATACCGGTCCAATAGGATTTGGGTGGGGGACTATTTCCGGGTTTCTTCAGCCGAATGGAACGGAAATTCTCAAGGGTAACGAACTTGATAAAGGCTCATTTCCACTGACGTCGCCAGAGTAGTTTGTTCTATACGATCGTAGAAGAGGTATCGTTCCGTGAGTCCGGGTGTCTGATTCATGGATTCGTCATTCCAAAAGTGACTGTGGAATAATAGCTTCTTGCAAAAACTCACATAAAATTATGACCGCCGAGTGGGCTCACGGAGTAGCCATTGGTCATTTCTCCTAGCACGTCTTATGTCATCAATGTCATGATGGCGGCGAGACCGTATCGATCTTGGCGGCTAGTATGAAATCGTTCTCGGAGAGGCCGCCGATGGCATGGGTAAAAATCTCAACCCGGACCTTTCGGTATCCTTCCAGATGAAGGTCAGGATGGTGCTGCTCACGCTCGGCAAGAGCACCGATGGTATTGATCAGACGGATACCATCGCGAAAGCTTTTGAGTTGCCAGTCGCGGCGGATTCGTGTGCCATCCTCGATGAGCCGCCAGGCAGGCAGCGCGGCAACCTGCGTAGTAGCTTCTTCTAGTGAATACTTTGCAACGCCCCCTTCGCAGGGGACACATCGTTTCGTCTTTAATGTCGAAGCAGCCTGTGCTGGATTCATTGGAAAATCTTTTCATGGGAAAGCACATCAAAGTTGGCAACACACAAAGTTGCTGCCCTCACAAAAAATTATACCTGAAGAGTATCGCAGGCTTAACAAGTAATTCATTTATGTTGGAAAGGACAAGTCACAAAGAGCCTTCTATCTGCAACGCACGCATGCAGAAGTAACAATCTGGACATGTAAGGCCTTATTCCAACAGACAAAGAAGACCTCAAGGTTCTGACGTTAGGTCTTCAGTGGGATAATGGAAGTGAATACCGGACTCATATCGTGGCGTTATCCACAGATATGGGTTTAGGTAAACCTGACGCTAAAAATAAATACAGGTTTGACCCCCAAACACGAACGTACTTGACCAAAGGCGACCAGATTAAAAACAATAAGAAGCAACAAGGACGACACACTCTGAACACACCATCTCTTCCAAAAAACATATTACTTCTCAAATTCTTATGCCAATTTATGTTTACGAAACAGTTCCTGAAAAAGCTGACCAGAAGCCGACTCAGTTCGAAGTTGTTCAAAGAATGACTGATGAAGCTCTCACCAAACATCCTGATACGGGTGAGCCGGTGCGTCGTATTATTTCAGGAGGAATATCTCTACCGGTATCATCCAAAGGGGGAGACTGTTGCGACAGTGGCTGCTCCTGCGGCTAGGAGCCGCTTGTACGAAGACTATTCCCGTCCAACAGAAGCATCTCCCGGCTCGTGTGTGAGCACATCGATCAGATTTTCTGGCATGAACGGTTCTTAGTGGCTTTACAAACCCTTACAAAAATGTTCTTGCAGAAAATTATCGACTCCATAAAGATATGCACGATCACTGAGTGCCGGAATATGAAAATGGTTTTCAAATGTGACATTCATATCCCAACGATGACTAAGAGTAACCTGAGTAGGATCAATGAATACTTTTGATGAGGCGACAGCCTCATCGTTTGAACTGAGGAGATGAGATATGAGCCAAAATGAAATCACTGCTTTATTCGATGAATGGAATGCTGCTATTCAGACAGGTAATCCTAAAACTGTAGCTGCTCTCTACGAAAGCAACGGCATTTTATTGCCAACGCTGTCTAATAACGTTCGGCACAACCATGAAGAAATTGAAGACTATTTTGTACGCTTTCTTGCGAATGGTCCGGCAGGAAAAATTGATGAGGGAAATGTGCGGACCTTTGGTGAAATTGCTATCAACTCTGGCATCTACACCTTCTCTTTCAAAGATGGCACATCCGTCTCCGCACGATTCAGTTTCGTTTACCGCTGGAATGGTGAACGCTGGATGATTGTCGAACATCACTCTTCAGCAATGCCTGAATAGTCCAGTAGCTCATACGCCTGTTTGGTACTGCGAAGAAGGTAAGGTGAAAAGGATTGCTTCGAAGTGGTCTCGCGTTGTATTCCACTGGGTCTCGGTAATGCTGCCGATCCCAGGAAAATTCCATGCTAGAATCGATGAAGTGTCCATATAACCACCGTTGGAAAATCTGATGTATATGAAATTGTTTTTCTCGCTGCTCGTGATCTGGTCGATTGCCGTTGGACTTTCTACTGCACATGGAGAGACAACCAATATTCTCTTTCTCGCAGGTGAGCGATCTCACAAATCGGGCGAGCATGAATTTAACGCGGGCTGCCAACTCCTCGCCAAAGCCCTCAACGAGCAAAGCGGCCTCGATGTTCATGCCAGTGTCATCAACGGTTGGCCCGCAGATGAGTCCGTCTTTGGCAAAATCGATGCCGTCATCATTTACTCTGATGGCACCAAGGTTATTAGCCATGGTTGGGAGAAAGCCGATCAGCTTGCCAAGACTGGCGTCGGTTTGATGTTCATGCACTATGCCGTTCACCCGAGCCCTGAAGAAGGCGAACGTTTCTTTCGGCCTTGGATCGGTGCGGCCATGGAAACCGGTTGGTCAGTAAACCCTCACTGGGTCGCTGACCTCCGCGCACTCCCCGACCACCCAATCTCAAATGGCGTCTCTGACCTGGTCCGCGCCTACGACGAATTTTATTACAACATGCGATTTCAAAAAGATCGCGGCCACGTCCTCGACCTCGTTACGGCCGTTCCAACCCCGGATCGGCTCAAACGTGTCATTAACCTCTGGAACCAACACGGTGTCGATGGCATCGGCAAAACACAAACCCTGATGTGGGGAATTGAGCGCGAAGATGGTGGACGTGGTGTTGGATTCACTGGTGGCCACTATCACCGTAATTGGGCCATTGATGACTTCCGAAAAATTGTTCTCAACGCCATCGTGTGGGTGGCAGGTTTAGACGTTCCAGAAAACGGTGTCACCTCCAAAACCCTGACTGGAAAAGATCTCAATGCCAATCTTGATGTATATCCAACAGAGAACCCATGGATCCCTCTTCCCAATGTCGAGGAATTTATGAAGCTTCCTGCCGCCACAAATGTTTCCATGGAGGACTACAATGCCGCGGCGGCTGCGAAAAAGAAACAACTTATGAAAAAGCGAAAAGCTGCAAAGAGCTGATGCGTAACAGGGCGTTGGAAAAGAATTATTGAAGGATAATTTATAATCACTAAGCGAGAGACTCAAAAACCATAAAGGAATTTTATCATGCCACGATCTTTATCTTTGTTAGCAATCACCTTCTTCGCAGGATTTTTGAGTTGCTGCTGGCTTGATAATGCACATGCAACAGAATCCGTAAACGTCGATAACTTTGTCCGTGCCGAAACTGACCTCACGTTTAAACGGTACGTCGACCAAGGAGCCTTTGGTAAATTTTTTCACATACGGCAGCCAACACCTATTGATAAACAAGACGTTATCAGGATGAATCGTGATACTCTTTATTCTGCTGGAGTTTTTGATCTTGATGCCTCACCACTCACTGTCATCAAGCCAGATTCTAATGGTCGCTTTCTTTCCATGCTGGTTATTAATCAAGATCATTCGATGCAGCCAGTCGTCCATGAAGCAGGCACATTTGAGTTTTCACGAAAAAAAATTGGTACTCGCTACGTCTTTATTCTTTTCAGAACATTTGTTGATGCGAATGACCCAAAAGATATTGAGGCTGCAAATTCTCTGCAGTCTAAAATTACTTCTAAACAGTCGGATAAGGGGAGTTTTAACGTTCCGGACTGGGACGAGGCATCGCTTGAGAAAGTGCGCGACGCGATAAATGTCTTGGCGTCAACCAAGCCCAACACCAATGGAATGTTCGGTGACAAATCAAAATTGAATCCCATCAGTCATCTTCTTGGAACGGCCTATGGTTGGGGCGGGAATCCTGAAGAAGCTGCCACGTATGTGAATGTCGTACCAGAAAAAAATGATGGTAAGACTCCATATGAATTAGTTATTACTGAACAGGTTCCTGTAGACGGATTTGTCTCAGTGACTGTTTACAATGCAAAAGGTTTTATGGAGAAAAATAGCCTGAACGCTTACTCGGTCAATAACGTGACAGCAGAGAAAAACTCAGATGGTACCGTCACCATTCACTTTGGTGGTGATCCTACGAGCCCCAACTACCTGCCGATCACCCCGGGCTGGAACTATGTCGTTCGCATGTATCAGCCAAAAAAAGAAGTCCTTGATGGTTCCTGGACATTTCCTGATCCGCAACTATCTAAATAAGATAATCTGGTTATATACAGGAAAGTATACGAGTCACCAATCTCTCACTTCCTTAAGGATCTGGGCCACACACATGTTTGGATTGAGTCCCTAAAACCAACTGTGAAGTTGAACAGACACAAACGATTAAGTGATTTCTCTAGGACTCGGTATCGGACAAACAACGGTATTGACAACCATTCACTATGTTCAAATCCTCCCTCATTCACATTCTCTTGATTCCTCTTTTTCTCACTCCAGCATGTGCAGAAGAAGCGTGGCAAGTCACAGAAAAAGCGTGGGAGGCGTTCGCTGATGAAGACTGGGATGCTGTTGAAACACTCGCCAGTCGGGCCACACAAAGGTGGGGAGCAAAGGCCAAAGAGATTAACAAGACCCTGATCGCATTTCCTTCTGCAGATAAAGCCAAAAATTTTGCCAACCTTAACGAATTAGCAACCATTACGTTTCTGAAAGGTGAGGCACTTCTTAAGAAGGGTGATACAGATGGCGCTCTTGCTGCCTACTACACCCTGCTTGCCGACTACAGTTTTGGACAATGTTGGGATAAGAAGGGCTGGTGGTGGCAACCAGCGACAGCTGCAAAGGATCAGATTGCGAGACTAGCACCCAATAATCAAGTCGATATTCATCTCGATACCGCTCCAATAAAAAAGTCACTTAGACTGCCTGGAAAAAAGGGGATCTGTTTCACACTTCGACAAAAAGATAATGACGGTTCTTGGGAAGAAAATATTCCAAAAATACAAGCGATAAGACCGTATTGGAATTATTCGTGGGATACGGCACTGATCGAGCAACAGCCCACCAATAGTGCATTCCTACCAATGGTTTGGGGCGCTTGGGAAGCAGACGAACTGCGCGAGCGTTTAAACAAGCACATTATTCCGAAGATCAAGTCGGGCGACGTACATCGGATATTAGGTTTCAATGAGCCGGACAAACTCGAGCAAGCGAACATGCCTTATACCGAGGCCTTAAAGTATTGGCCCATATTGGAGTCACTTCATGTACCACTATGCAGTCCGGCTTGCGCGAATCCGTTGAGCGATATCGATGACAGTACACAGGGTGTGAGAGGAACGTGGATGCGTGACTTTATGAAGGCGGCTGACAAACGTGGGTACCGAGTAGATTACATTGGTGTGCATTGGTATGGAGGTGCAAGTCCTATCGCATTCAAACAGCGGATGATGGACATCTACAAAGCGTACGGGCAGAGGCCCTTATTGATTACGGAGTTTGCTCTTGCAGACTGGGGTGCAAAAACACCGGGAGAGAATTCCATCACGCAAGAAGATGTCCTTGCATTTATGCAGAATGTACTGCCCTGGATGGAGCAGCAGAACTGGATTGCCGGCTATGCCTGGTTCTCGTTCGAAATCGACGACCCGAATGGCTGCTCTTCCGCACTCTTTGATGATGACGGCAATCTGACGGCAAGCGGCCGATTTTATCAAAGTGTCACAAACGAAGATCCTAGTGGCGACCAGAGTATTGCGTTGTAGGCCATGCACCATGACCATACAGAGGGCACGGGACGGCATGAAGTAGCCGGAGCATAGTCAGCTGAACACCGTGTTGAGTTGCGGGCTAGATTCAAGATAGGTAACGCCCCTATCTAGAGCGTGTAATCCGATCCGTTGCTTTTCGTTTAAACTGACAGATGAGTGTTGTCGGCCATTCACGACGTCTTGATTCTGGCCTGACTCTGAAATCAATCTTATTGGAGTTTTAAATGAGAACGATAACGTTGTGCATGGTTTTAGGAGCCTTCCCTTGTCTGACAAATTGTGCTCGCAGTGATGATATTCCAGAAGGGAAAATATACACCTACAAAGAAGAAGACGGCGTAACTCGGGAAATGGAAATCCATTTTCCAAAGGATCATGATGCTGCCACTGAGTTAGTTCCAGGTATCATCATGTTTCATGGTGGAGGGTGGGGTGGGGGAAAGAGAGACCAATTTCGCTATCTCTGCCATTACTTCGCAGACCGCGGGCTCGTGGCAGCAACCGTGTCGTATCGGCTGGCGACGAAGGCAGATAACGGGAAGGGCTCTCGAAAACGCGTCTGTATAACAGACGCCAAAAGTGCCATTCGCTGGTACAAAAATAATGCTGAAACACTCGGCGTCGATCCACAGCGTATTATTGCCGGGGGTGGATCAGCCGGTGGTCATGTGAGCTTGCTTGCAACGACGAACCCTGAATTAAATGACCCACAGGACAACAGAAAGCATGACACATCAGTCGTAGCATATCTTTTGTTTAACCCAGCCCTTGGTATGGCGGATGCCAAAGATTCTGAAGTCGACTTCCTGCAACATATCCGTCCCGACTTTTCACCAGCTATCGTCTTTTTTGGGAGTGAAGATGAAAAATGGTTGAAGGGCTGGAATGCTGCGTATGAGAAAATGCAGTTGCTCAATATTCACTCCGTTGAGGTTTGGATTGCGGAGGATCAGGAACACTCCTTCTTCAACAAGCAGCCTTGGCAGGACATGACAATCCGTGCATCAGACGAATTCTTAAAGGATCTTGGTCTTATCAAAGGTGAACCGACGCTCGTGCCACCGAAGACTCAGGGAAAACTGGTGAAAAAAACATCATAATTCATGTATTTAAGACCAATACGTATGAGGAAACGAAAAGCTTTTTGTCCAAGCACCCGCGTGTATTGCGACGATCAAGAACACAAGGAAACTGCTCAAAAAGAATGGCAGAGAATCGGGTGCACTCGTGCTCGAGAAGCTTCTCGGACTTGTCACTCTCTTTTCGCGACATTGGGACTTTTTTGGCAACTGCTGACAATACAAACTGGCTACACAGGTTTGGTATGCCGTCATTCAATTTACAATTAGGTGAGTGAATTACAGATGATTTCTGGAGAGAGAATGAAAATCGCCCTACTTGTTTTTACAAGTATTCTTGGATCATTTTCCTTCCTAGCTGCACAGGAGTTGTCTCTCGACACACTGTCACCCGGACTGAATGAGATACGGATTAAACATCATGGGCACTCTCGACGATTATTAATTACAACGCCGAATTCATTTGAATCGGACACTTGCTACGCAACCTTGTTATGTTTTCATGGTGCCGGTGGGAAAGCAGATGGCCAGAGCATACGGTGGGGTCACCATGCTGACTCTCGAAAACTGCTTGTGGTGAGTTGTGAAGCAATTCAACCAATGGCCAAGTGGAATTTCAAGGATCAGTTTCATGATATTGACCACGACGATGTCGGATTTGTCACCGGTGTGATCGAGGCGTTGGTCGCTGCAGGAGTGACTGACCCCCAAACGATTTACGCAACGGGGCACTCAAGCGGTGGGCTATTCTGTTATCGCCTGGCCAAGCAAACGGATTTATTTGCAGCCCTTGCTCCAATGAGTTGTGGTATGGCGAAGGGAGATCATACGCCAGAAAATGGAACGCGACCAGTCTCAATTTTCCAGGTCATAGGTGATCAAGATAAAAGCTTTCACGGGTCTTCCAATCCTAAAGTGACGATGTATTCGGCAGATGAACGAATACATATCTGGCGAATGTTTAATCAGTGCGACGCCCAGCCGACCATCAATCAGCCATTCAAAAAAATCACTCTCCGCACATATGTCAACGCAAATGACATCCAAGTTGTATTGTGTACAGTCACAGGAGAGGGCCATCACATACGGCACGACTTGCGTGACAAAACAGACCTAATCGCACTCAACTTTTTAATGAACCACAGACGGAATGCAGATCACAAACAAGACAAATAGAATCCAAACGAGTGTGTGCCAAAAGACTCATTCGTAGACCGTGGTTTCTATATCTCAAGAGCCAGCCCACGCTGAGAGGAATATTGGCGAAGTGTTTCTGACGGAAGCTCACCAAATATTTTTTGATAGCGATTTGCAAATCGACCGAGTTCAGTGAATCCATGAGCGCAAGCGATGTCTGTTACACGAATCGATTCATTTTTTGCCCGTTTGAGATCTACATAAGCCCGGCAAAGACGCCTCTGCGTGAGAAACTGGAGTGGACTTTTTCCAACTATGGTTTGAAACGCAACCTCAAGTGTTCGCCGGCTTACGTTTACATTAGCGCAAAGATCAGAAACGGTTACCGCCTGAGATTGAAATGCATCTGCATATGTGAGCGTCATTTCAACGACGTGCTTTGAGCGTGACTCTGTCAGTTGACTTACCTCGGCTGGCTCCAGCAGAGAACGAACAGCAGTGAGTAACTCACTTTCGAACTGCTTTTTCGGTACCTTTTCAGGCCACGATACAGCCCGAGTCAAAAGTCGACAAAGCCGTTGTGACCACCTTTGAATCTGCAGTGGATGAATTTCGAGAAAAAAAGAATTCTGAGGATTAACAATATTCTCAATATTGAGTACCTCGCCCACCACTCCCTTACTTAATTTCTCGAGACACCACTGTCGGTCAAGAATCATCACAACATGACGCTGTCCTGCATCAAACGTCGCGTGAATTGTTTTCCCTGAGTGACTCATTGGCATGACTCCGTCCGAGATTGATCTCCCCCACCACCTTGAGTCTGTCTCCATGATCGGGAGACAGAAAGCCAGACGGTCTCCTCGTAGAGCCCCTAGGTTGTGAGAACGAGACCCATATTCCTCAACATAAAGTGCTGAACGCTCAGTGCCGGCGAATTGAACATGACGACTAAATGCACCTTGATTGAGTTGCACTGTTTCGTAGTCATAGAGAAGACGAAGAACTTGATTATCCTCTGCCGGATCGAGTGTCTGGAATTGCCCCGCGAGCAGGTGCGAACTTTGGCACGCAATACTTTGATCTGCAGTCGACATTATTTCTCACTCACTGGACACCAACTGACTTCATTCTAGTGATGAATAAAGTAGTTTTTCTGTAATACGTCTTCACTGCAACTGATCGGTAGCAGAGACGTAAGACGCCTGTTTTCTGGCATACATTCTTAGTATCAATGGCTTTGGACCAGGCACGCAGATAGAACAGACTTCTTCTATCTGAGTTCTTTTCTTCCTGTGCTGAAATCCTTCACAATGACAGCTCGATCATATTCATCACCCAGCACTGTATAGGCCACATATGTAAGTGTTTCTCCTTCAACACTGATCACCTGGTAGAACTGGGTCTGCTCGCCTTTTTTATCTCGGCTGTACCCGTCCACTGCATATCCTCTCATCTGCTCATCATCTATACGATACTGTTTGGGTCCACTCACTGATGTAACGTAGACAGTTCCAAGGTCATTGCTCGCACTGCCATCAGCAGTTCGGACTGGCACGTGTCCACGAGCGTAGGTGTGATCATGACCATTTAACACCAGATCAACACCATATTTATCGAGGAGTGGTTTCCAATGGTCACGAGCAAACTGAAAATTACGGCCCTTGGCCGGTGAAAACACCGAGTGGTGGCAGGTGACTATTTTCCACTTTGCAGTCGTATTCTCTAACTGTTTTTTGAGGTACTCGGACTGCGCCTCCAAGTCATCATTCGAGTTAAGAACAATTATTCGAATGTCCTGGTAATCAATGGTGTAGACCGTTTCATGCAATTGTGGTGACAACTCTGTTTCAACAGGGAGCGAAAATTGTGGCCGCCACTGGATAGCCAGCCTCCGCGGTGATTTTTTACCACCAAGTGATGTGAATTCATGATTACCAACAACTGGTATCGCTGTGCATTGGCTATGCAAAAAACCTCCTGCTTTGAACCATTGTGCCCATTCATAATCTCGGTGGGCCTGATTAATCAGGTCACCGGCATGCACAACAAACGAGGCATTCGGTGCGGTCTGGTGTGCTCGGCGAATCACGCGCGACCAATGCGAAAGGACGTCATTTTGAGCATCACCGAAATAGATAAATTGTGTTGGGGCATATTCAGCACGTGCCGTTCGAAATTGAATCCACTCTGACCAACGGGCATCACCATCACCAACTCTATAAACGTAGACTGTATCGGGCTTGAGCTGGTCAAAGATCACACTATGGTAATGCACGATGAGAGATGCATTGCTTTTATACAAACCTAAATCAAACGGCTCCGTGACAGCGTCCTTACTCACAGACTGATCTTGAAAATTTGAATTCACAGTCGCCTCAGCAATTTGTCCAACTGCCTTTGCGATAGTAGCGTCTGTACGCCACGTCACAGCGCGACTTGTGGCTGGATCACCATTGAATGTCAAGATAATACGATCCGGGTCTTTACTGGGAATTTCCCAATGTCGTAATTTCTCAACATTCTCATGTGCTGCGAGCGAGCCAACCCCAAACGCGACACATGCTACAGATAATAAAAAAGGGAATCGTGTACTCATATTAATTTCAGAGACCTTAGGTTTCAGGACATTGTTTGAGTTGTTCATGATATCATCGCGTCAGGAGTTCTCAGAAAATATTCTAAAATGAGTATCAAACAGACAGGTCCCGGCACTTACAGCAGGTCTCATATGCACAATCCAGCAAAGCGAAGAACTTTTGTACAAGCGTGTGCTCTGACACTGGGTTCATCATTTGTCCCCCGTCTACATCACAAAGCAACCGCACAAGACAGCCATGATCATGGGCGCTCTCAGCGGTTCAGTGTTTCAACATATTCTTTCTGGCAATTCCGCGGTCCAAAAGTCCCAATAGAAACCTGCATCGACCATGCAGCGCGCATGAACTTTGATGGGCTTGAAATACTTGAGATGCAGATGGCCGAATCCTCAAACCCATACTTACAACAATTGAAACGTCGGGCCCATTCACACGGTCTTGCACTGTGTGGATTTTCAACACATCAGGGTTTTGTTTCACCAGATTCAACACGACGGCAGGACAATATCAAAAAAACAATCGCTTCTATTGAACAGGCTTACTGTCTTGGTATTCCAACCATGCGAATCAACACAGGACGATGGGGTACAATAAAAAGCTTTGATACCCTTATGGAAAACCGTGGAATCGAACCGAGGCTGGAGGGATATACAGATGACGATGCGTACAACTGGGTCATTCAATCTATCGAAGAATGTTTACCAGTAGCCGAAAAGTGTGGGGTGGTCCTCGGACTTGAAAACCATTGGGGCCTAGGTCGCACCGCTGCTGGTGTACTCAAAATAATTGAGGCTATTCAATCTCCATGGCTTCAGGCCACACTTGATACCGGCAACTTTCTCGAGGACATGTATCAACAGATGGAAGCACTTGCGCCCGCTGCATGTTTTGTACAAGCCAAGACGTATAACGGTGGGGGCACCTGGTACACGCTTGATATTGACTACCCAAAGGTTGCCACGATTCTTCATGACGCGGGGTATAACGGCTGGGTGTCACTTGAATTTGAAGGAAAAGATGATCCATTGATCGCAATCCCGAAAAATCTCAAGCTACTACGACATGCTTTTGACAGATAATAAGCCTCTTCGGTGAGCAAGCCCTTGATGATGAGTACATCACAAAATAAATCTATTGATTCATTGTCACAACCACTTCTTCGGCGAGCAACAGCCGAAGAGATCTGGCCACTTCGGCATGAGGTCTTACGAGCCGGTCTCTCATTTGAAACGGCAAAGTTTGATGGTGACCTCGACGACACAACTCGGCACTTTGGTACGTTTGCTGACAGGAACGTACTGTGTTGCCTGTCTTTGTTTCAGTCTACGTGGAATGATTCTGATGCCTGGCAGCTACGAGGCATGGCAACGACAGCAACGCATCAGCGGCAAGGCATTGGTCAATTGCTTTTAATGTTTGCAATTGATGCGGCAAGACAAGAAAAACCAAGCTGGCCGTTGTGGTGCAATGCACGTACGACTGCTATCGGTTTTTATGAACAGGCCGGCTGGTCGACAAAGACTGACGTATTTGATATCCCAATGGCTGGACCACATGTCAAAATGCATTTCGTGGCACCCTGAATCATCCACTCAAGAAACCTTCATCACAGTCAAGAGAAGCAACTATGAAACACACTATTGCCTGCCTCATTATTTTTTTGTGTTGCTCATGTACTGTGTCAGCCAAACCACCGAATATTCTCATCTTTTTGGCAGATGATCTTGGGTGGGCTGATCTCGGTTTTCAGGGATCGTCTGATATTCACACACCCAACATCGATCGACTTGCTGCACGCAGCATTCGATTCACTGACGGACACGTGACTGCCTCAGTCTGTAGCCCATCACGAGCAGGCTTGCTCACTGGTCGCTATCAACAGCGTTTTGGTCACGAAGCCAATACTCCTCCACCAGATCAGGGCATGGATCTCAACCAACAGACAATGGCTGATGCACTGAAAAATCGTGGGTACCGAACAGGACTTGTTGGAAAATGGCATCTTGGCAATGCAGATCGATTTTATCCAACAGAGCGAGGATTTGATTCGTTCTATGGACTCCGTGAGGGGTCGCGGAGCTATTTCTTCAACCCTGACCGTGAAGACAAACCGTCCAGTACCAAACGAATAGAAAAGAATGGTGCAACAGTAGCGTTTGATGGCTATCTGACAGATGTTTTTGGACAGCAGGCAATTGAATTTCTTGAGGATGATTCAGAAGAACCTTTTTTTCTCTACCTTTCATTTACTGCACCACACGGTCCGATGCATGCAACTGAGGAAGATCTCGAGCGTTTCAAGAACATCACAGATAAAAAAAGACGTACCTACGCAGCCATGATCTGGGCAATGGACCGAGCCATTGGAAACGTCCTCGATTCACTTGATAAATCTGGCCGAACTGACAACACCATTGTCTGGTTTCTCAGTGACAACGGAGGCGCAACAGGCAACGGTTCAATCAACCTCCCGCTTGCCGGCCATAAAGGCATTAAGTTTGAGGGTGGAATTCGCGTGCCGTTCCTTATGAGTTGGCCTGAAAGGTTCCCTACAGGTGTAGTCTACGATGGGCTGGTCTCATCAATGGATATTTTTCCAACTTCACTCGCAGCCGCCGGCGGTAACGTCACCGCTGCTCACTTGGATGGTGTTGACCTTGTGCCTTTTCTTACTGACGAAGAAACAGGACCTCCGCACCAACAGCTCTTCTGGCATAAACTCTGGTTCTCAGCAATGCGAGACGACAACTGGAAATTGATCTATGTCAAAGATTATGGCTATGCACTCTACAACCTGACAAAAGATCGTGAAGAGAAACAGAACGTCGCCGCTCAGCATACACAACGTGTTGAAGCAATGAAAAATCAGATGGATATCTGGAAATCAACGATGGAGCAGCCCCGCTGGGATGAAGCACTGCGGTGGTTCCATGTCCATTACAAAAATCATGTCAATATTATTGAAGGCATAGACTAGCTAGCGAGAGAGCCACTCAAAGACGCAGTAAAAGAAAGATGAAATGAGTTTGGTGGCCTCCTGCCAGAAGTTAGTGGCATAGAAAGTCAACGACAAACTCTTGCACCTGAGTATCCTTCATCAAGAAACTATGTAGCGCCGGAACAACGACAAATGATTCGCTTCCCTCAAGGCGAGCTTCATCAACTTCGACAACAAAATCACTCGCATTGTCGAGGAGAGGATTTTGAATCGCCTTATTCTCTACTTGTCCTGCAATAATACTGAAGGGGAATGGTGGGATTGCCAGGCTTTCTGAGAATTCATCCCAGTCAGGTCCAAGTTCCATAGCACCCTCACCTGCTATCCATTCAAACATTCCCAGAGACGAAAGTTGCCGTGCAATAGCTGCACCCTGATTCGGTGGACCAAGCATCACCATTCGTTGACAACGATTGAGCAGTTCGTTGTTGTCCTGGTCAGCTTGCAAATCTGCAATGAGGTGACGGATGACAATATTACCCATGCTATGGCCAACAAAAGATAGAGTCCATGTTTCAGGCAGATTTTTAAGAAACTCTCTCAAGGCCGCAGCATGTGCACCGATCTTTCCTCGAGTACTTGCATACGAAAACGAGACAACTTCACAATCACATTTTTTCTGCAAGACCTTCTTGAGAGGAGTCATTGAGTGCTTGGTCCGCATGAGGCCATGAACGAGCACGATACAATGTTGGGGGGATAAATTGGATTGAGAACGCTTTGAAACTTCATTTAGAAAAGCCTCACACTGCGCACGAGTACCCCACATCCATCTTCTATCGTTGCCGTCAAGGAGCCGCCAGTTACCTGTTACTGTGTTGTGTTGAATTCGGTATCCCTGGCGATAGCTGAAGTCTGTCCAAACTTGTAGTCCGCCAAAAGTTGGAATCGGAATGACCCATTGCCGCGATTGTTCCTTTTCTTTTCTATCTGCCAGAAATCGTTTTGGAGGCGTTTCAACCTCTTCAGCCGCACACTGCAACATGCTGTCTAGGCATGGTGCGAACAGGATCAGAATCAACGCTGCAGGGAAACGCATAATTTCTAAAAAACTTCTAATCGTTGGGTAGGAGAAAATATTTTTTCTCACAAATGTTTCGGCTTAGCACATCATAGCTCTTTCATTCCAAAGAAGTGACTTGCTATCAAATCACTCATCACCCGAGACAGACATCAGCGGTGGTATTATCCATCTACGCTTCTGACACAGCAAGAAACATTGAAGTGAACTGAATGCTCATGCAGAAACGAAGAGACCCTCACGGAGAACGTACTGCTGCCAATCAATTGGCTATGCTTGATATAGATTGGAAAGAAGGACGACCAAATAACTGGTCTCCAGATTTTTGAAAGGTGTTTTGACCTTCCTCTGAAGAGAGTGCTCGCGATGCCCACCGAACCAATCCTGGATGAATCGGCTTGCCCTTTTGCTCACAGTCATTCAGCACACGTGCCAACATACGAAGTGACACTGGTCGACGATGTCTCACTAGTTCCTGCTGCACATTTGCTGCGTATACGCTTCCCACTCCAGTAGCAGAACCTGCATGGCCTGCTTGAAGTGGTACCCCCACCATCCAGATTATGCCGAGAGTAGTGACAAGCCCTGCACACAACAGACACGTTTTACACAAATTCATCGGAATGCCTCTGAAGGGAAAACCCTTAAAATGGCGGCCTTTTGACCCGCCCTAACACAATCCTAACAATAGATATCGGCGTCTTGCCAAGTCAAGATTGATTGTGATTTGCTCTGTCGGAAAAGACTGCCCAGTTCACCAACCGCTTCGTTTTTATGAACGAAAACAAAACTCTTTTCTCAGTGAAGTATCTTCTTTTTGCAGGAACGACACTCGGTACGTTCAACCCTCTCACATTATGAGCATGACGTCTTCACATTATGAGAAATCATAAAATAATCGAGTGATCTGCTGCTTGAAATGCTGAGGAGCTGAATACAACCACAATACCTTGATGTGGTTGTCCGTCTTACAACTTAGTCCTGCAACTCTTTACGGAGCGCTTCATCAACAAGAAAGGATTCAGGAAAATCTGCCGCCTTCTCGCCACCCTGACTTCGAAGACGTTCTGTTTTGCGTTGTCCCTTTGGTCGGTTTAAGGGAATTTCCATACCACCAAGTTCTTCCATCATTGTGTAGAGCTGGTTTTGCATGTGCTGTTTCATTTTCTGAAATGCCGGATCATGAATAAGATTCTTTTGTTCTTCTGGATCATTCTTGATGTCGAAGAGTTCATCGGTGTCCCATAAACCATAATATGTTGTGTACTTGTACTGATCACCTCGCAGCGAAAAATGTGTTGGAGTTTGTGGATAGTTTTGTTCCCAATAGTAGGCGTATAGAAAGTAGTCGCGCCAAGGAATTTCCTCACCACAGGCTAGTGGCAGGAAACTCTGTCCATCCATATGCGGTGGTTTCTTCAGCCCCATGGCCTGCATGACTGTTGGGGCTATATCAATATTTGCCACCACTTCGTCGACAACTGTACTGCCTTGAATAAGATCAGGGCATTGCATGAGCAGTGGCACGCGACTCGATGTTTCATAGGCCACACGTTTATCAATTAAGCCATGTTCACCAAACATATAGCCATTGTCACCCATATAAATGACAAGTGTTTCATCATGGATGCCCATTTCTTTTAACTGCTGCACAACGGCACCAATACTGTCGTCCACAGAACGAAGTGCTTCACAATAACTTTTATAAAATGATTCGACACTGTTTGCTGTGTGAAGCGGAAAATCCATGCCGTGCCAACTATTGCGCTGATCAAGAAGCCATCGCGGACGATTGAGTTGGTTATTTGTCAGATGCTCACTTGATACGGGAAGCGTAAACGGCTGATCCGAAAGCGTTCCCTTGTACTGGGGCTCAGGCGTAAAAGGGCCATGCACTGCCTTATGCGACAGATACAAAAAAAATGGTGTGTCACGATCTGTTTCCTTGAGAAATTCAACTGCTTTCCTCGTCAACAGCGTTGTGATGTATCCATCTTGTGGCACCCGCTTCCCGTTATCATTAATCGTATAGCTATCATTGGGTGGGTAATACTTGCCCTGACCTTTGAAGCTGAACCAGTAGTCAAATCCCGGTCGGCGGTCATCACTCGCATGGCCCATATGCCATTTCCCAATAAACCCGGTCTTGTATCCGGCTTTCTGGAGATACTGTGGAAAGAACAGCGTGCCCTCGGGTACTGGTCTCTGGTTATCGATCACACGATGACGGAATGTATAGAGACCTGTGAGAATTGAGGCTCGGCTTGGCGAGCACAAAGACGTTGTCACAAATGCATTTTCAAGATGGGCCCCTTCTTTCACCATTGCATCCATATGTGGTGTTTTCGCAAATGGGTGACCCATAAAGCTCATCGCGTCATAGCGATGGTCATCGGAAAGAATGAAAACCACATTCCGAGGGTGTGCTCCTTCGATCCTTGTCGGAACAACTGCATCGGGTACAGGAATAACATCTGCGTGTGCGGTAGT
>CAXEMW010000034.1:0-18691 GCA_963997395.1 uncultured Planctomycetaceae bacterium | reverse complement strand
CAGTTTTTTGCCCCCCCCCCATACAGTTCCTCCACGAGAGCATGGCACGATGACGGCACAAGCCATACAGGCTGACCGCCTCGGTGGTATTGATCGAGCTGATATCGAATCAAAGCCAAAGCATCTTCTTCTGAACGCATGAACCCTGGTCCGAGCATCGTACTTCCAGGATGCTTCACAGACACAAGCACGCCATCAATCTGATTTGTGTCTTCAGATTCAATAACACAAACATTCCATATGTTCATTGCGTTCTCGAGAAAAAACCGATGGTCTTTCTCACGGTCAATAGCACAGAGTTCGTGTTCCAATTGGACAATATCCTGTAGGTCATCAAGACATGCTTTCCTCACCCTGTGCAAGCCGGAAGTGTCGCGTTCCGGAAGGCCTTCATCGGGTACCGCCAGGGTCATATCCTGAAAAATCTGTCGGGGTACAAACCCGCCACGTGTATAGAGTGAAAATGAGTCAAGGTTCATAGCACTCGACACAAGCCGCGTTGGCTTATTGTGTTCTTCAGACAAGTGAACAATACGGTCAAGAAGCTGCCTCGCCAGACCTTTCCCAAAATGATCGGGGTGAACATTCATGATTCCAAGTGAAACATGCGTGGAGCGAGGATGGTAAAAACATGACGCTGCAATCTGCTCCGTCTCTTTGACAACGGCAACAAGACAACACCCTGGATCAAGTGCTTCATAGACATCACAGAACAACATCGTCGCATTGGGGTCACCAGTAAATATTGGTGCTTTGCCGTTCGCTTCGTACCACGAATTTGTTGACTCACGGATCAGGCTGGCAACATCATGTTGTTCATTCGGCTGCATCGTCCGAAACTCATAATGGCTCATGGAGTTTTCTCGGGCTTGTAAGGATGCCATGAAGGCGTACCAAACCAGTCATGCATCTCTTTTTCAAACGGCTTCACAATTGCTTCATCTTCTGGGAATTCACCCTGATCATTTGTCTCTACGATCCATGTATCCAAAGCTGATCGCATGCCAATAAGCGCTTCACGATGTTCCGGCTTATCTGAAGCAACAAGATTATGAATCTCATGCGGATCTTGTTCGGTATCGAATAGCTGCTCCTCGGAAACACGCGGATTCATCAATTCAAGTGGCGGACCTGTGAGTTCCCCTTTTGCGTACATCTCACGCATTAAGGGCTTTATTGGAAAACACTTTTCCTTATATCTATTTAATGATGCAAAGTGTCGGTCTGGAAAATAGTTGCGAATATAGTGGTAGCGAGTACCACGAACACTCCGGACGCGATTGACTGTCTCATCAATTCGATCTCTCGCTGAAAATGCATAGCGACGCTCTTGCCCACGTGCATCACCGAGAAAAATACGTCCGTGCATCCCAAGTGGTCGAGCAAGACCAGCACACCACAGCGTGGTGGGTGTCATGTCAATTAAGCTGACAACCTGCTCGTCAACCTGACCGGATTGAAAACCTGGTGGTGGCGTACGATCACGAGCCCATCGAATAATAAGAGGAACATGCAACCCAGTGTCATAACACCAGTGAATTCCTCGGGGTTCAATTCGTCCGTTGTCTCCGAAAAACATGACGATTGTATTTCCAGCAAGCCCATCGGCTTCAAGACGTTTTAAAATCTTCCCTACCGTCTTATCCATTCCTGAAATTGAGTTGAGGTACCGTGCCCACTCAAGTCGTACCAACGGGTGATCCGGATAGTAGGGCGGCGGCTCAACCTTGTCAGGGTCCGCGATCTTTTCATGATGGTCTTCGCCCTTCCACTTGACACGTGGAACACGCCATGTCTGCCGATCGTAAATATCGTACTCGGCCTCAAGCGTATTTATTTGTGCAAAGAAAGGTTGATTCTTGGGTAGCTCTTCCCATCTATCTGTGTCATACAGTTTTCCCTCATTCACAAAATTCAGGTCAAGCTTTCCGGAGCCAATAACCTCACCATTCATTGTCTTGATATTTGCCGTGGTGTAGCCAACCGCTTTGAGCCTGTGTGTCAGTGGCCTGACTCCCTCAGGAAGCTGATAGTCATCTTCCCGGTGTGACCGCATGTTATGTGTATCAGAAGACGTCTGATACATCCCGGTAAAAAATGCGCTACGGCTCGGCGCGCACACTGGTGATGTTGCAAAAACCTTGGTGTATCGCATGCCTTCTTTTGCAAGGCCATCAAGATGAGGTGTCTTTACATGCTGAGCCCCATAACATCCAAGGTCGAGCTTTAGATTTTCACCAACAATCCACAGGATATTTGGTGGATCAAAAGTGCTTTGAGCCTCCACCGAAAATACCGGGAGACATACAACCAAAACAAAGATACCGATGCCGGAAAAATATTTCATTGTGTTACCCATAAACATGCAGCACTCGTCCCAAGGAAAGAATACGACAAATGAAGTGCCACCAACAAATTCTCCATCGATAGTGATCAATGGATTGCGGGAAACCTATCACATCTTCAAGGGAGAATCCTTGACCAGACTGTGTGCACTCTATCTTTTCTGGAACCTCACAATAGAAAGAAAATGAAACGGAGAACATCGATAGCAACATGTTTTTCTACCTTACTATCTGTGAACGAAACCCGAAGGTCCAATAATCGTTGAAAACAGGAAGGACTTTGTTGTTTTGTTTCTTGCCACGAGCATGTAGCCTTTACGATATTCTCATTTCCTCGCTGATAGTAAAGTTCGTATTCATGAAGATTGAATTTCCGTTCAGGAACTTTCCCTTCGTGGGATTACTCAGCGGCATGTTCCTGATTCTTTCTTCAGGTTCATTACAAGCTGATCCTATTCGGAAAGGGCCCCAGCCGCTCAAGCCTGCTGAACATGGCATTGGACAACTGGTCAAAGCATTTTCATTTTCAGATATCAATGGCGAACAGCATACTTTTGGCTCTGAACACACTGCACAACTCACAGCTTTTTGCTTCACAAGTACATCCTGCCCCCTTAGTCGGAAATATCTACCAACTCTGGCAAAGCTCTCTCAGTCGGCGCCTGCACATGTTCAATATATTCTCGTCAATCCAATTCAATCTGACAAAAAAGAGAACATGCAGGCTGCTGCACAACAAGCACGCAATGCAATCTATGTTCACGATGCTGATGGAAAACTGTCGCAGTATCTCCAAGCTCAAACAACAACTGATGTAATTGTCGTTGATGCCCATCGCACTGTTGTCTACCACGGTGCCATTGATGACCAATACGGATTTGGATATGCCCGGGCAGAACCAAAACAACACTTTTTGCGAGATGCTATTGAGTCTTTACTTCAGGGGCAGCAGCCCTCGATCGCTGCAACGGATGCACCGGGATGTGATCTGAGTTATGAAGTGGTGAAAGATACTGCGGGCATGACGACCTATCACGGAGAAATCTCAAGGATCTTGCAAAGAAATTGTATTGAGTGTCATCGAAAAGGTGGCATTGGACCATTTCCCTTAGACAGCTATGAGGACGTTGTTGCACATGCTGGGATGATTCAGACTGTTGTGACCAACAAAACCATGCCTCCCTGGTTTGCTGAAGATTCAAAACCCAACACGACATCGACTGAAAATCATCGACTCATTTGGAAAAATGATAGGTCGCTGACCGCCGATGATCGGGATGACCTTCTAGCGTGGGTTCAGAGTGATCATCCACGGGGAAATCTTGCGGATGCTCCCAAGCCAATGACATTCCCAACCGATTGGCAGATTGGGAAACCCGATAGAGTCTGGAAATTTTCTGAACCAATACCCGTTCAGGCCACCGGGTTCATGCCCTATCAATACATAACGATTGATACACAACTGGATGAATCAAAGTGGGTACAAGCAATTGAAATCCAACCTGGCAGTCCTGAAGTTGTGCATCATGTCATTATCACGCTTCATATACCTGGTCAAGGAAAGAGAAGTTCGGCTGAGCGAGAAGAAGATGGCCTCTGGGCTGGTTATGTACCTGGTCAGTCTGTCTGGAAATATCCCAAGGGTTTCGCCCGTTACCTTCCAAAAGGGTCACGTCTCATTTTCCAGATGCACTACACACCAAATGGAATCGCGACGACCGACCAAACACGAGTCGGAGTTATCTACGCAGATGCACCTCCGGAGCACGAAGTGCGTATCAAAGGCCTCTCAAATCATCACATACGTATCCCACCTTTCGCGAAGCACCACCGAGAAGAGGCATCACTCAAGCTTCCCGTCGATGCTACAGTGCTCGGATTTCTTCCGCATATGCATTTACGCGGAAGCGCTTGTCGCTATGAGGTGATCGATACCACAGGTCGTCAAGAAGTTCTTTTAGATATCCCTCAGTATGATTTTAATTGGCAACTGCTTTATCGGTACACCGAACCAAGAACATTTCATGAAGGTGATACCATCACGTTTACGGCATGGTTTGATAACTCGGCAGAGAATCCTGCCAACCCTGACCCAACAGAGACTGTTTATTGGGGACAACAAACATTTGAAGAAATGCTACTTGGGTACGTTGAATATTTTCTCCCTGAAGTTCCACCTGGAACTCCTTTGACAAACAAGGCACATTCACGGAAGCAACAAGGAAATCTGCCAACACGGGACAACAAGAACTTCCAGGCTTTCTTTTTACGATTTGATCAAGATGGTGATCATGCCTTGAGCAAAGAGGAGTTACCAAACCGACTACGAAGCCGATTTAACCAAGTTGATTCTGATCGGAATGGTCTTCTTTCGTATGAAGAGGTTCAACAGTCTCAGGCCCAGTGACAACGACTGGATTGGGCGTGAAATCTGTGTTTTCAGTTCGCACGGTACTGGCGTTCGTGATACGATTCGTGCAATAAATCTGGTCTTTGTTCTTCCGTCAACTCACTCGTGGAGCTATCTCAATGCATTGTGGAAATAGACTTTTTCTGTGCGTCGCACTTTGTGTTACCTCATTACCGCTTGCATTAACTGCAGAATCTTCAAGCGACGCATGGATCACCATGTTTAACGGACAGGATCTCTCTGGTTGGAAAGCAAACCCTGAAAACCCAGATTCCTTTCATGTCGAAGATGGTGTTCTTGTTGTCGACGGACCACGTTGCCATCTTTTCTGGATTGGTGATCCAGAAAACTTAGAGGATGAGCAACTCACAAATTTTCACTGGCATGCAAAAGTCAAAACCATGCCAAAAGCCAATGGTGGACTCTACTTTCATACGCAGTATGAGGAATCAGGCTGGCCTTTTGCCGGCTATGAGTGTCAAGTGAACCAGACCCACAAAGATCGTAAAAAAACTGGTGGACTCTATGCAGTTGCTGACGTCCTTGATACATCACCCGTCAAGGATGGGGAGTGGTATGACTACGACATTATTGTTGATGGAAAACACATTGTTATCAAAATCAACGGGGTCGTGACGACAGACTGGACAGAGCCAGAGGATTGGCAGCCACCAAAAAACATGTCAGGACGAAAACTTTCACAAGGCACTTTTGCCATACAGGCTCACGACCCTGAAAGCGTCGTGCATTACAAGGACATACGGATGAAACGTCTCCCGTAAGAATCCTTGATCATTCATATATTGGGAAAAATGTATTGAATGCCTGCTCACAAAAATCACCGGGGTCATTAAATCGGCGATTTTCATTGAGGCCGTCAATGATCAGCATCTGCTCCGCAGAAAGTAAAAAATCAAAGAGAGAGAGATTTTCTGCAAGACGTTTTGGCTGGGAGGTCTTTGGGACAACTGCTGTACCACGTTGGATTCCCCACCGAAGCAAGACTTGCGCCGGCGTTCTTCCTACGGCGTCAGCTATTTCAAGAATACTCTCGTGTATGAGCAAACTATCGCCTTCTTTCGCCATGCCGAGAGACACGTACGAAGGTGCACCCAACGGTGAGAATGCTGTGACAGCAATATCTTCTTGATCACAAAATCGTAGAAGTTTTTTTTGGGTCAGCCTTGGATGCATCTCCACCTGCAGACTAGACGGTTGAATTCGAGCTCCAGCTTGTAAGTCACGTAACAGCGAGACACCAAAATTACACACACCAATAGTCCGTACGAGTCCCGCATCAACCAGTTCTTCCATGGCACCCCATGTTTCGGCCAGTGGAACCTTGACTGATTGCATGGAAGGGTTTGGTGCATCTGGCTCAAAAAACCAACCTGGTGGATAGCGTGTCTCGGGTGCGACATACGCTAAGGCAATTGGAAAATGAATCAGATAACTGTCGAGATATTCAAGCCGAAGATCTCGCAAGGTTCTTTCAATTGCTGATCGTACGTATTTTGGTTCATGGAAGGTATTCCAGAGTTTTGAAGTCACCCACAAATCTTCACGATGACACAGGTTTGATGTAAGGACACGCTCGATACCTTTTCCAACCTCTGCTTCATTTCCATAATCACACGCGCTATCAAGGTGTCGGTAGCCAACACTGATCGCCTCATGAATCAGTTCACCTACGCTTGCAGGATCTACCTTCCATAAGCCAAGCCCAACAGAAGGCATGTGCGTGGCAGAAGTATTATCTGGACTACTGACTGGAATCATCGAATTTGACATATTCATTTCTTTCAAAACCACACTACGTAGCGCGTCGCAGACATGAGAATACCGGATACTCCAAAGCTAACGACGTCTTCTATCAGGCCTTCTTATAAATCAAAACATCACACGGCGTGTTATTTTGTTAGAAAACTACATGATCGTGTTACAGCGATGGGTACAGCGTAGCAACTTCCATCTCCTGGAGGAGATCGTTGATGATTATTGTTTTGATGGGTGTGTCGGGATGTGGCAAGACAACAGTCGGCACCAAACTGGCCAGCCACCTTGGCTGGGAATATCAGGAAGGAGATGCCCTCCATCCACAAGAAAATATTCTAAAAATGTCAGATGGTGTTCCACTGAATGATGATGATCGCAAGCCATGGATTTCTAGGATTTCAGATTGGATTGATTCTCGTTGCGAGGCTGGCAGAGATGGTGTCATTAGCTGCTCTGCACTCAAGGAGTCGTACCGTCGTACGATCAGAGGAAATCAAAAGGGCGTACAGTTTATCTACTTGCGTGGCACCAGAGAATTGCTCTTGCGGCGTCTAACCCAACGAAAAGATCATTTCATGCCACCAGATCTTCTCGACAGTCAGCTTGACCTTCTCGAAGAACCGAGTGCTGATGAGTGCGCCTTCGTGGTAACGATTGACCGCACCCCCAACGATATAGTTAAAAGTATCTGTGATTTCCTGGGCCTACAATGAGCAATCGTTCTTTGGAAAAGAGGCTCCGTATTTTGATCACTAACTATGCATCCGTGGCTGCTTGTCACCCTCGGAAATGATCTCTGCCTCTCGTGAAGCCAGCCAGTGCAGTCTGTCATGAACAGTTGATTCTGGTGCTATATCACAGGCAAGCCGAACATATGTTGCGTGGTGACGCGCCTCTGATTCAAAAAGTCCGCCATAAAACTTTTGCAGCTCTTCGTCATGAACATGATTTTTCAATAACGAAAATCGCTCGCAACTACGAGCTTCAATCAGACCCGCCACAAGCAAGCGATCGACTGCTCTGTCTGGCTCATTCTTACAAATCAATTTGTGGAGTTTGGGACCATAGTTACTCGGAGATAATTTTCTAAATTGAATATCTCGCCGCTCTAACAAATCAAGTACCATTTGAAAGTGTTCCAACTCTTCATTCACTATTTCAGTCATCGCCCGAGAAATTTTTGTGTTCTCGACATAGGCGAAGAGAAGATTCATTGCCACACCTGCTGCCTTCTTTTCGCAATGCGCATGGTCGATTAATATCTCATCGAGATTCTCATCTACCTGCGAAAACCAGCGTTCAGGCGTATCAATTTGTAAGCTGAGCATAACCATAGTGTGGGTTACTTTAGGTCACAGTGGATGGAATTATTTATACTGAAATAATGGATTGAACGAATTGCCTGCAGCACAATCGCCCTCCACGCACACTCATGATTGAATCGGATAAAAATGATTAGTTTTGATAACTCAGATAATTCATCTGACTTGGATCATAACCGCAACCTTCTTGGCAAACCACTGATTCCATGCTCCACGGAACCGCTCACTGGATTTTTTCGAGATGGCCTCTGCCGAACATGCTCTGATGATACCGGCTCCCACACTGTCTGTGCTGTCATGACTGAGGAATTCCTTCAATTTACAGTCCAAGCAGGAAACGATCTCGTCACACCACGACCTGAATTCAATTTTTCTGGGCTCGTACCGGGTGATCGATGGTGCCTTTGCGCCGCTCGATGGCTCGAAGCCATGAGAGCAGGCTGTGCTCCAGGAGTTGTTCTCGAGGCAACGAGTGAGAAGGCACTCGATGTCATTCCATTCGAACTCCTCCAGCAACACACTGCTTAACGTTTCTATTCAGTCAGTGTTACGGCTCGTCGACAAAAAGAGTTTGTTTGCAGCGGTCCGCTCGGAACGACTACCAACAAATGAAACTTCGTCACCAATTTGTAACTGAAGCGTCGGCCCAGGATTTCGTATCTGCTGATTACTGCGCTGGATTGCAATGATTGTTACCCCTGTCTTTGCTCGAACATCCAGTTCGCCAATTGTCTGTCCCGCGACAACGCTCCGTTGTGAGATTCGACAACGTCCTAGTTGGTCGTGAATATCTGGGCTGTCTATCGACTGAACTGGTTGCCTTCTCACACCACTTCGCAAAAATCCATAGTTTTCTAGGCGAAGTTGATCAACAAGATCATCAATTTTTTCTTCTGGAACATCGTAGATACCAAGCACACGCTCGAAAAGTGATAGTGCCGTTTCAAATTCTGCAGGCACAACAACATCCGCACCCAATAGTCGTAATTCATCAACTTCTGCCAGGTACTCTGTCCGAACAAAAATTTCGAGTTCTGGTACAAGGTCACGTGCTACTCGAACGCTACGACGTGCACTCGCCGGATCAGAGATTGCTACCACAAAAGCTCGTGCGCGAAAGATCCCGGCATGTTCTAAAATCGGACGACGAGTACAGTCGCCATAGCGTATATCTATGCCCAGCGCTCCCTCACTACGAACCGTTTCTGGATTCAACTCCAAAATAACATGTGGGACACCAAACTCAGCCAAAGCGGTTGCCAAGCTCCGTCCATTAATACCGAAACCGGCAATGATCACATGGTCTGATAAAGCTATGTCCTCTTCCGGTGGTGAATCATGAAACATCCCGCCAAACCATGAGCTTTGTCCAAGCCAATCGCACAGTTGTGGCACAATATTTGTCAGAAGTGGAGCCGCAGCCATCGTAATAACAGCAGCTGCAAGAAATGTCTGGTAGTCATCGCCTGTTAACAAACCAACATCAGCCCCGCGTGATCCGAGAACGAATGAGAATTCACCCACTTGAGCGATCGTACCACCAGCTATCAAGCTCGTCCGGACAGGGAAGCCTGCAAGCATTGCTGGGATGGCGGTGGCAAAAACCTTGAGTAGGACGATCACAAAAACGACAAGGCATACAAGTCCGAAGTGTGAAAAAACAAACGATATATCTAGCAACATGCCAACAGATACAAAGAAAAGACTGGCAAGTGTATCGCGAAAAGGGAGTACTTCTGCAAAGGCCTGATGCCCGTACTCACTTTCGGAAAGTGCTAAACCGGCTATGAAAGCTCCTATCGCAAGTGATAAGCCAGCCGCCGCAGTGATAGCCGCTGTACCAAGGCAAATAAGTACAAGCGTTATCAGAAATAGCTCCCGATTCCGTAGTCGCACTACTTCGTGCAAGACTTTCGGAATAAACTGCCGTCCAGCAAGAAGCACACCAACGACGATAAAAAATCCAACGAGAACTGCTAAGAATGGATTTTCAACAAGTGCTTGATCGCTTTGATGAGAAGCAATTTGATTATTGGGTGCTGCACTTACTCCAGCTGAAGCTGCTAACAAAGGCACCGCAAGCATTGCGATAATCACAAATAAGTCTTGCAGCAAAAGAACCGATATTGAGATTCGTCCTGCCTGAGTACCGGACTGGCTCCGATCGGATAAAAGTTTCAGGACAATTGCAGTACTCGACATGGCAATCAGGAGCCCTGCAAAAATTGCTTGGGGAAGTGTTCCTACATGCCATCGACAGGCTGCAGCAATCAGAAATGTTGTTCCTGCAATCTGCGGAAGCCCAATGCTTGCCATGAGTGGCAACATGGCAAGCAATCGTGAAATGGATATTTCAAGTCCAACTGTAAACAAGAGGACAACAACACCAATTTCCGCAAGAAGTTCGACGCTCTCTAAGTCATCAACCAGAGACAGGCCATATGGACCCACCACGACACCTGAGACAAGCAGACCGATGACACTGGGTATTTGTGCTCGTCCAAATAGAAAAACAACAACTGCTGTTACGGCAAAAACGACAAGAAGGTCAGAAAGAAACATTATTCAAATAGGAGAGGAGGGCAGCAGAGGTAATTTCATTCAGAACAAAAACTACAGGAAAATAACCAAATCCCTATACACGTCCACCTAGAAATCACACTAGGGGAAGAGCTCCATCATCTGTTAGAGTCCGTTACGTACCAAAAACCTTGATATTTCCCTATGAAAGATTGATACAAGTGGTTACCACGCAATGTCATTGGGTGAGGCATCTGACCAGGGCATTTTGTCCTGTCATTGTATTCCTGTTGTCTTTTGGGCAAGTCGTTTTCGCCACTGATCCTGAGGCTCTTCGAGTCGAGACTGACGTCTTTGCCGATCGGGATGACGTACCGATTGCTCACAGCCTGACACTGTTTTCATCCGAAGTAGCCTGGGACTTTCTTGACACTACAACTACGGAACAAAAGAAATCCGAATCTGAATCAGATCACACCAAAGCATTCAATGGTGAGATTGTTCTTCACGACCCAACTCGAGAACGCATTTTACTTATTGATCCTCTTCGGCAAGTGAAAACATCGATAGATAGTATCCAACTCGAACGATTACGTGTTTCACTTTCAAAATGGGTACGTACATCGGATGACAAACTCCTGTGTTGGGCTGGCGGTCCACATTTTGAAAATGGCATTTCTGAATCGGAGAATGCAATTGAACTCGTTGGCCCGCGAGTACAATACCGAATTGAAACTACAGACGCACCGTCACCAGAAATAGCAGGGCAATACAGACAGTTTGCAGACACGGCACTCCTATTACGTGCCCTCCTTCATCCAGGTGGCATTCCACCGTTTCCCCGACTGGCACTCAACAAGCGGCTTTCATCCGAAGTCAAACTTCCGACATCTGTCACTCTTGAAATAGATTCTCGAGGAAGTCTTGTTCCGTCCGGGCTCTCCTCAATGATGCAACGCCATTTGTGTTCGGTTCATCGTATTCATCCCGCACTTCGGGCGGATGATCTCCAGCGAATTGCCGATGCCGAAGCCTGTATGGCGATAGCCGAAGAAGTAAGTCTTGCAGAGTACACGCAGGCTGAAAAGAAATAGATTCGGTTTCTTTCAGCGTCTATTGATTCACAATCAAATTCTCTATGAAGATTTTGTATCTTTTGTGAGTCCCCGGTGCAGCCGGAATGATCCGTATGATTGCATGATAAATCGTTACGGCCAAGAAATCTTAAGCATCCGGACGATATTTCCTTTGGCTCCTATCTTTCCCAGGCCTTCTGGTGAACCAGGTCGCGGTGCTGTCCACCCGTCGGGATCACATAAAGCCTGCACAGTTGCTAGCTCTATTCATTTCAAAAATCTATCTCACGAGGAACGGAGGCTTTTATGCTGGTATTGTCCCGAAAGCAAAATGAGCGCATTCGAGTTGGTGAATCAGTTGTGGTAACGATCGTAAGAGTAAATGGTGATAAAGTGCGAATAGGCATCGAGGCACCATCTGAAATGCGGGTTTTGCGGGACGAGTTGGAAATAGATGCACTCGGAGACGTCATTCTTGAGGATGATGGTGTGTTACCAATCACAAGCTTATGCAAACTTGCTGGGTAACCAGTTGAGAGATCCATTTTGGAAAACACTGCAAATGAAAATTTCTCGCAGGAACTAAGAGACAACAAGAGAAATAGACTGTTTTATAATGCGGTAAAGCAGCTGAAAGCGTATCGGCTTGCACTTTTTGCAATGTTGGCCTTCAGCATAGTAATTGTTTGTGTTTTCAGTCTAGTCTTTGTGCCACCTCAGTTTTATCAGTCGGTTATTAATATTGGATTGGAGGACCAGTCGATTGCAGGACGTTTTGTAACGCAGATAGCATCCGTCACGAATGAAATTCGACATGAAAACAAATGGGGTATCAGCGTGCGTGAAAATGAAATCAATGCATGGTTGGGAAATGACTTGCCTCGAAATCACCCTGAACTTCTTGGAAACGCATTGTGGGGCAGACTGTCCCGCCCACGTATCAAACTAGAACCACACCTATTTCGTATCGGAATAGAAGTTTCGAGGTGGGGAGTCACAACTGTGGCGTGGGCAGACATTGAGGTCCGGCTTAAATCCACCAACCAATTTGCCTTAACCGTACAAAGGGCCGGCGTAGGGCAACTCCCTCTTCCTCGTAACGCTGTTCTTCAGGAATGTAAAAAGGCTCTAGAAAACGCCGGAATAGATACAGACATACAACGATATCGTGATCGAATTCTTCTCTTGGCGACTGTTCCTGCGAGTCTCACGAATTCATCCTCACCGGACACAGAAAGTCAGCAACCTCAACGTTGGCAGGTTGAATCTCTACGAATCGATCATGGCTCAGTCACAGTTGCAGGAACGAGTTACACGAAAAAGAAATCTCGTACATTTTCAGAAGCCATACCATCAAATTAGAAATAACATGAGTAAAAAAAATAAAAAAGTAGTCGAGAATCAAATGTCAAAAGAGAGCACTCCTTGGAGTGAGACTCATGCCGACATGTGCAACGACCTTCCAAATACAATACTCGGGGATGACCTTGCGCTTGTTACTGAAAACATGGAGGCCATTCTTCGTTCACCTAGTCACAGCCTTGCGCAAGATGACCGTGCACTACTCGAACGGACTGAAATGCGAGGTGTTCGCATGCTTCTGGAACTTGGCAAACCAGAACTTGCGTTTCAGGAAGACAATATCGAGTCGACCGTTATTGTGTTTGGTGGTACTCAAATAATCGAAAGAAATGCTGCAGAAAGGCACCTGTCAGAAGCTCTTCGTAATCAGGCGATGGATACTGAAAACTTAAAGCTTGCTCGTGATGTACAACGATGCGAACGACTCGTTGAGTTATCTCACTTCTATGATGATGCCAGACAGTTTGCTCGGCTTGTTTCGTTAGATAATCAATGTGATAAAAAAAGATCTTATGTTGTCGTTACCGGTGGAGGCCCCGGTATTATGGAGGCCGCAAATCGAGGCGCTTTCGATGTTGGATGCAAATCTATTGGGCTCAACATCAAGTTGCCTGGAGAACAACAACCGAACCCTTTTATCACTCCAGAGCTTTGCTTTCAGTTTAAATATTTTGCTCTACGAAAATTTCATTTTATTCTTCGATCTGTAGGTGCTGTATTATTTCCGGGTGGATTTGGAACACTTGATGAAATGTTTGAGGCACTCACGCTCAGGCAAACGCACAGAATGCAACCTATTCCAATCATCTTATTTGGGCATGATTACTGGTCCAAAGTTATTGACTTTGACTTCCTCGCTGACTCTGGTGTTATCTCGCATGAACACCTCGATCTTTTTGAATACGCAGACACACCTGAGAGTGCATGGGAAAAAATCCTTCAGTTCAATAGAGACCTAAAAAATAAATCGCCTGAAGAAATGGAACCTCATGGTGTCCCGGACGAATAGCAGACGGACATTCGGAAGGCCTCGAAGCTATCAAACGCACGGTATTAGAAGACAGAATAAGCTGCCCTCGTTCGGTCGGCTATCAACTGAGATTGTTCCACCATGAGCCTGGACAATGTGTTTCACGATTGACAGTCCAAGTCCTGTTCCACCCGCCTGCCTGCTACGACCCTTATCCACCCGATAAAACCGCTCGAAGAGTCGGGGCAAATGCTCTGAATGTATTCCGCAACCGTGATCAGCAACAGTGATCGTTAGTTCTTCCTTATCTTCAGAATGAGCTTTTTTCAGATTGGCACAAATTGATATTGGTTGATGAGTCCCACTGTACTTGACTGCGTTTTCAATCAGATTGACGACTGCCTGTTCTAAAAGGGGAGCATTCACAGGCGCGATCAGGCCCTCGTCACAATTGATGTTCATCGTAATACCCTGCTCCATTGCTCGAGGCATACAGTCCGCACATGCAGTTGCTAAAATATCTGCAATTTTTGTTGGCTCTAAAGGCAGAACACCGGACCCCTCACTCTGTTCGATTCGTGAGAGAGCAAGAAGATCTTCAATGATTGCTTCAAGCCGATCTGCTTGTTTTGCCACTATGGATAAAAACCGTTTGTTATCATGCGGCTCATTGATTGCTCCATCAAGGAGTGTTTCAACAAATCCCTTGATTGTTGCAATAGGCGTCTTCAGTTCATGTGATACGTTTGCCACAAAATCTTGCCGAACTATCTCTAATCGCTCTAACTCGGTAACATCGTTTAAAACCATTACGGCCCCACCTTCTCCAGACGGATCTCGGAGTGCCGTACCGTGAGCACGAATTGTTCGTTTTGGAGGACCTGTAAGATCGAAGTCATCTTCTATTGGCTCACGGCAATCAATAGCCCGGAGAACAAAGCGACGTATCGCTGGATTTCGCACCACACTCTGAAGTGGCTTTCGTAGAGCGACATCGATATCAATATTTAAAAGTGTTGCCGCTGCTTGATTGAGACCGACGATTTTTTGCCGAACATCGACTGCAAGCACACCTTCCATCATGCTATCAAGGACAGCCTCTTGTTCGATATCTCTTCGCCCAAGAGTTAAACCTCGCTCGACGAGTTTTTCTTTGAGCATGCTGGTTGCTTCAGCAATTGTTGCTAATTCTGCAACTTCTGACCTTGGTATTGGCTCTGTTCCATCGCCGTTTGCAACACGTTTGATTGCGCGAGCAAGATCACGTGCTGGTTTTGCAACCCAGAGCGCAATCAGCCATCCTACGAACAGAGCGAACAAGCCAACAGAAACAAAACCAATCAAAAGTTTTTTAAATGAACCTGACAGGATATGATCTGTCTCATGCGTATCCATCGACAGGCAGAGTGCTCCTAACGGATTGCTTATCGGCCCGAATGGTACCGCTATAACCAAAAGACGACTATTCGTATCGACGTTGTACCAACTTGTCTTTCCAGTTCTCCCAGCTTTCGTTTCATCAAGAAGATATTTGAGTTCCGGCAACGTCTCGATTGCGTCGTCATTTAGAAAATTTTTGGAGGCTATCGTATGTAAACGATTTCCTTGAAAATCGAAGACCTCAAATCTTTGTTGTTCTGAGCTTATAATTTCATTTAAAAGTGGCGTAATTTGCTCTTCTCGAGATGAATCGATAACACCTCTAAGCAGATCTGCCAAGCCAACAGCAGTTGTCTTCATCCGCTTGAACTCCGCTTCTTCGGTAATAGCGGCTATTCGCACGGCTGAGAGCCAGTAGCAACTAGCTAGCACAATGACTAATGCCACTGCGTAAGTTCCAAAGAGATGCCTTGAGAGCCTAGGTTTGGGCATAGTATTACGATGGGTTTAAGAATTTATGCCCGAAACCGATACCCTACGCCCCGGACAGTCTCAATATTACCACCAAAGTCGCCCAGTTTTTTCCTCAAGCCTGCGACTTGTACGTCGACTGAGCGTTCTGTTACCGGATAATCCTCACCTTTCACGGCATCGACAATTTGAGCTCTGGTGTAGGCCCATCCTGGTCGCTTCGCGAGATGTTGAAGCAGGGCAAATTCAGTATACGTAAGATTCAGTGCTAACCCACCTAAAGTTACCTCATGCCGACCTGGATGTATCACAAGATCTCGAATTTCAATTGTTGATTCTTGCTGACTTCTTAATTCCGCATCTTTACGACGCATTAAAGATTTTATTCTGGCATGAAGAACTTTTGGGCTAAACGGCTTTGTCACATAGTCATCGGCTCCACCATCAAGACCCGTAATGACATCTCGTTCTTCGCTTTTGGCCGTGAGCATTATGATGGGCACTTCACGTGTTTTTGAATCTCTTTTAAGACGGCGGCAGACTTCAAGGCCATCAATTCCAGGAAGCATTAAATCAAGGACTATAAGGTCGGGTAATTTCTGCCTGACCGATTCAACTGCCTTCTCTCCAGTGTCGACACACGTGATTGAATGTCCTTCCTTAGCGAGTGTATATCGCACCAATTCAAGAAGGTCTTCTTCGTCATCTACAACAAGTATGTTGTGGCTTGCCACTGAATCGTTGCTGGACATTTTTAGAGTGCACGGGGTTTGTTCGATTTATACTTCTACGACTTCAAACCATTTCTCTGACTGCGGGCAATCTGACATAATTAGGTGCTGCTTCATTTTTCTAGTGCGATAAATGAAAAGATTCAATTCACCTCCATCACGCTATCCTGCAGTGCTGATGTCTGCAAATGATGCAATAATTATATTTAGTTTGTGTGAGGTCTCGTCTACTGAAAATACCTCTTATGACAGCAACATTTCGACATCTTCAGTCGTCAGTCCCGAAAGAATTCCTGTATCGGCTGAAATAATTGATGCCGCAAGTTCACGTTTTTGGTCCTGTAGGGCAAGAATCTTCTCTTCAACTGTGTTTCGGGCAATGAGTCGGTATGCAAAAACAGGACGTGTCTGACCAATACGATGAGCCCGGTCAATAGCCTGGGCCTCCACTGCTGGATTCCACCACGGATCAAGAATATAGACATAGTCTGCCGCAGTCAGGTTCAGGCCCTGTCCTCCTGCTTTCAGACTGACCAGGAAAAGCCGACAATCTGAGTCTTCCTGAAACCTTTCAACACGGCTTTGTCTATCAGTCGTTTTGCCATCTAGATATTCGTACGTCCGACCACGTTCATCCAGCTTTCGTCGAAGAATGGCAAGAAAACTTGTAAATTGACTAAACACCAGTACCTTGTGCCCTTCGTCAAGCACCTCATCAAGTTGCTCCAGAAGCGTATCCAATTTTGTAGATGGATCGTCAATTCGATTTGCATCGATCAAGCCAGGGTGGCACGCTGCCTGACGAAGTCGTAATAGAGCCTCAAGTACTGCAATTCGACTTCGACCAATTCCTTGCTGGCCAATTCGAGTAGTAAGCTCATTACGGTAGTGCTGCCGAAGATCGTCATATGCTTTTCGTTGTTGATCACCCAACTCACAGAATAGTGTCTGCTCTGTTTTCTCCGGAAGGTCAGAGAGTACCTCTGTTTTTGTTCTTCGAAGCAAGTAAGGACGTACGGCTCGTGCCACAAGTTCCGACCCATTCCCTCGACCGCCGGCAAGGAATCGCTTGAGGCGACCAGCTGTTCCAAGCTGCCCTGGATTCAGAAATTCAAAAATACTCCACAGCTCACCAATATGATTTTCAACAGGCGTACCCGTCAGAGCTAAACGCTGTCTTGCGCGAAGCAAACGGCATGCCTTCGCAGCCTGACTTGTTGCATTTTTAATCGATTGAGCCTCGTCAAGAATGACATAATCAAAATCAGTTTTTCGGTGCTGTGCTATATCACGACGAAGGGTGCCATACGTTGTGAGAACAAGATCAAATTGGTCGATCACCTCTGTTGACTCAGTCCGTTCTTGACCGGTGTAGTTAAGCAACCGTAATTCTGGTGCAAAACGCTTTGCTTCTTGCATCCAATTAAAAATCAAGCTTTTTGGCACAATGACAAGTGACGGCCGCGTCGCTATGCCTGCCTCTTCAAGTACACGCTGTCTCCGTACCAGAAGCGCGAGTACCTGAATGGTCTTTCCAAGACCCATATCATCCGCAAGACAACCGCCAAGACCAAGTCGCTCGAGAAAGCTCAGCCATCCCAGACCTTCTTTCTGGTAATGTCGCAGGCTGCCTTCAAATCCATTTGGCTCATTTTCTGGTTCAGGCCTACCACCAGCAGCCAGTTCATCACGAATGACAGAAAATGCATCGTCCACCTGCGACTGTGGCATTCCGGCAATGAGTGCATCAAGGAGCGCTGCCTGCATACGGCCGTACCGCAGACGACCATTTTTTTCCTGCGCAAGTGCGAGGAGCGGCTCTAACTGAGTCGCAAAGTCAGCAGGCAAGATCCCGCGAGAGCCATCCTGCAAGTCAACTGCTCGGTCGCCTCTTGCAAGTGCTGAAAGGAGTTCGGGCATATCCGCAATGACACCACCGAAGTCAATCGATCCCGAGAGTTCAAACCAATCAATGCCACTATTAACATTCCACGCTACATTTCCAGCTGGCCGATATCGTCGCCCGGATACTTCTACTGCCCACCCCACACTCGCTAATTGTGATACCGACGCATCAAGTCGGGAGCGGGGAACCTCAACGTGATAGGTTGGAGCGACGTCATCTTCAGTGACACTCGCTTGCCCAGTTCGAACTGGAGAAAAGCCAAATCGTGGCAGTGCTTTGAGTGCTTCGCGCTCTGCTGTTTTATTTCGCCGGACAAGGCGACGCTTGGCTGCATCAGCCGCACCACCTGCTGGATCATCTGCAGCTATCTGAATTCCACTGTAGTCAAACCAAATGTTTCCTCCCAGCTGAATCTTTGGTTT
>CAXEMW010000033.1:0-18901 GCA_963997395.1 uncultured Planctomycetaceae bacterium | reverse complement strand
CTCGTGGGATTGATTGTTTTCAGAGAAAAATTTCAAGCCATACTCGATGGTTGCAAATTGTTCTCTGACTTCTGATGGTGTTTTTTCAATTCCTTTTTCAGCTAAGTAATTTCTGTAAATCTCACTATCTTGTTTATTCAACTTTTTCAGCTCTTCAAATTCCTTGAGAGTTCCTTGATTGTTATTGGCTTCTCTTATTACATCTTTCAATAACTCGTAAGCACGCTCACAACTAAACTCATAACCGAACGTGTTAGACATATATTCAAAAAATTGTTTTTTACTTGGCTGATTCATTTGTTCTTCTTGGTGATCACACACTCTATGGGTTTAGGTTTATTACTTCTTTCTCTGAGTGTAGCGAAACCAGGCATGGGATAGCCGTGCAAGAACGAGACATCCTGGTGGGGTTGTAGACGCACCTTCCCTCGCGAAGGGTCAACCGTGCGAGATCGCGGCAACAGACGCAAAGATGACATATCCCAGAATCTTAAATACTGGCCGTAGTTACCCATCAGAAAAAATATGCTATCTTTAACGTAGGCGGATTCATTAGGAGTTTCTTAAATGAACCGAAGATCCAGCCTTTCTTATTTCGTAGCATGTGTCAAAGTCGGGCTCCTTCTGCCGCTCGCGCGGGGAGTCGAGACAACAGCTGAAACGATCCGCCGAATAGGCGGCCCGCGATGGAATGTAAATGGCCGTTGGAACCCTACGGTTGAGGCCATCCAGCGGCATCTGCTCCAAAGCCACGGTATTGACCCGACGGGCTACAGTCTTGAAGAAATGCTTGCGCTGCATGACAACGACCACAACAGAAGAGGGTATTTCCCCAAGAAGAAAAAAACCCCGAAAAGTTCTGCACGGGGCTACAAACGCACGTAATCCAAAACTTACTCTTTATAAAACGAGATAATGTTGAGGTGATGTTGGTTGAGCGACAACATAAACGCCTGTTCGAACGCAATCTCATCTAAGCAACCTGTGACTCCTCAACACGTGTCAACGCTAAAAAGGATCAACAAAGGTTACAACGTGTAACCAGAAAATGAAGAAAGCCAAGCCTCAAAACATCGTGTGTTCCTAGACGTCTTTGAAGACGCTAGAGGGTCATAGAGGCCACCACCTCTATCTTCCTAGTATCCAAACTTGAGTATGATGGATTTCAGCTTCAGAGGATAACTTTTGCCCACGACTCAAGGTGTGCTTTTTTAAAAGTACACATGTGTGTGCAAATTGAGTGTTCCGAGTGACTCTCTAAAAGTTTTTGATGAGTTGGACAATAGCCTGATTCGAAAACGGCAATGGCCCAACCAGAGGAACCTCAAAGCCAGCGAGGAGATACCAGTCACGACCGACGCCTGTCCGCATTCCCGGGGTCACACTGAAGTAGGTCATGTTTCCACCATTTATTTGAGTGTGCAAGTTGGTTGAGACTGTTCCACACAAATGTTTGAAGAAAGGGGCGTCATCGTCAGTGAGATACAATCCACCGGCAACCCGAGCGTCAAAGGAACTAAAGGCACTCGGCGAAAGATTAAATCCTGTCCAAGGATTTGCTACAAGCAGCGGGAGAGAGACCGTTGTAAGATTTTTAGGAATGGTTGCACCAACTCTGCCACGCAGAATCCATTTACCGGTTCGATTGATCCAGAATTCAATGTCTGGTGAGAGACTCGTCACACCGTTTCTTGTGAGCACGCTCCCAGTGGGACAGCGAATGTAGCAATTCGCAGTGAACGAGAATTCTTTGTCTTCAGCTAAGAGAAAGCGTGGTGCTACGGTAAGGTCGCCCGTGCCGCGAAAAGTTTTAGTCACCGGACTAGTCACATCAGGAGCAATGACAGAAAAGGGAAGGAACCAGCCAATTTCAAAGTGACGATTAAACGGCGTAAAAAGAAAAACACTACCGTTCACCGTTTCCGTAACCTCAGACGTACCTTGAGCCCATGAGCCAGACAGTACAGCAAGTCGATAAAAAGCACCGTAGGCACTATTAATTCATGTCTGACGCAGAGTGTGATGTGAAATGGAATCGTAGGGGCTTTCCCACTCATCACTTAAGAGTTCTGTAAAAGAGAGGGGCCGCCAGCATTTTGTGTTGAAAGGGCCAACAAGGGATTCCCACCAGAGTTCAGTCCGAGTATCAGGTGGTTGGCAGTCTGGAAGAACAGGTGCACCATGAACGGTATTCGTACATGCAAACAAAGCGACTCAACATGCCGTTACGAGGATATAAAATTTCACGCCCCGACTTCGACCGTCGTTGAATGCGGCTTATGAAAAAAATTACCAATACATAAAAGTTCCTCATGAGTTGATTCAGGGAGTCTTGAAAGAATCGACCGGCATCTATCGAACAATCCAGATGTTTAGAGCAGAACAGAAAGAGCCATCAAAGTTTCTCTACTTTTACTTCGATCGCAGGTGTACGGGTGAATGATAGGGCTTTATTTCCATGAGACATTTGATATTTCTGGCTTGGGGACACCATACTGCATTTTCTATTCGTTCAGTTCTCATCTGTGTACCTCAACCCAAGGACTAGGCAATTGAAAATGATCTCGCTGTTTTCGATGCGATTACGAAAAACAATTATTTTATTGGTCCTTCTACTTAACTTTGAAAGCTTTGTGTCAGCTCATGAAAAGAATAAGGACAGGGCTGATCGCAGCCCCAAAAATATAGGTACAGTGCTCGTCTTTGCTGGTACGGGTTGGTATCGTCACCCTGAAACTGCCGCGATTAGTGGCTGGTTATCGCGTCTTGCTGATGACGTTGGGATGCAGATTGATGTTTCTGAAACACCCAAAGACATTACAACAATTCTCGATCATTATGACGTTCTTGTTTTGAATAACTCAAATGAACTCACAAAATTATTTGATCAGCAGCAACAACAGAAGATTGAAAATTGGTATCACGCAGGTGGCGGAATTATTGCCCTGCATGCAGCCTTGGTGCATCAAACGGAGTGGGAGTGGTTCAGCGAGATAGCCGGATGTGACTTTAATAGCGACTCTGAATTTTTAAAGGCAACTGTTATAGTTGATTCTGCAATGAAGAAACATCCAACAATTCGTGGGCAGCCTAGTAGTTTTGAATATTCGGCAGATTGGACGAATCATTCCCGTTCCGTGACAGGTTTATCAGGTTTCAAGGTGCTCTTGAGAGTGGATGAAAAAACATATGAACCTGTTCGAGACCATTTCAAAACCCGGGGTGGAATTGCAATGGGTGAGGATCATCCAATCGCGTGGCTACATGAAAACGGTGGTGGTCGATTCTTCTATACAGAACTCGGACATGACATCCGTTCTTTGGAGACACCGTTCGGTAGGCAACATATTACCGAGGCAATAAAATGGGCTGCTGCCAAATCACAATGATGCACTTGAGTTATTTCTCCTGATCAAAAAGAGACTGATTCGGTTCGGTTTGATGAATCAACAGTAAAGAGGAATAGGCAGATGACCAGGCAATTAATATTTACCAACGTCCTGCTAATGGCTATCACTGGTGCGGCTCTCGCGCAGCAGCCAAACGTGATCGTTATCGTGACGGATGATACGGGGAATAATATTGGGTATCAGGGCAATCCGTATGTTACGACCCCACATATCGACTCGTTAGCTATTGAGGGCGTGAGTCTGAGTAACTTTCATCAGATGCCGATGTGTACGGCGTCACGCGCCGGACTGATGTCGGGGCAGTATGCAGAACACACCGGTGCATGGCGCACCAGCCTTGGACGCACCATGATGCGCGGCGATGTCTATACCATTGCGGAAGCCTTCCGAGACAATGGCTATGCCACGGGGCACTACGGGAAATGGCACCTTGGTGACAACTGGCCAATGGCTCCACAGGATCAGGGCTTTAACGATGTGGTCGGATTACGCTGCGGTGGGATTGGCCAGATTGCAGACTACTGGGGTAACGACTATTTCGACGATACATACTACCGCAATGGAAAGCCAGAAAAGTTTGAAGGCTACTGCACCGATGTCTTCTTCAACGAAACCATGCGATTCATTCGCGAGAAGAAGGATGAGCCCTTCTTCATCTATCTGGCGCCCAATATTACCCACCTTCCACTCAAGGTAGCTGAAAAGTATTCAAAGAAGCATGTAGACAACGGCATCGATGAAAAGCTGGCAATCCTCTACGGCATGATCGACAACCTTGATGAAAACATGGGACGCCTGCTTGCCTGCCTAAAAGAAACAGGCGTTGATGAGAATACCATTATTTTGATGACGACTGACGATGGTGTGCAAGGTGCGTCTATCTCGCGAACACCGGACTACTGGAACATGGGCATGCGCGGAAAAAAAGGTTCACAGGAAGAAGGTGGACATCGCGTCTTTTCTTATCTCCGCTGGACCGGAGGAAACATTGGAACGCCTGGAGTACACAATGACACGTTGATATCGGTTCAGGATGTGTATCCGACGATGCTCGATCTATGCGGACTTCCAAGGCCTCGAAACGTCAAGTTTTCTGGCCGCTCGTTCAAGCCCTACCTGACTTCTCCGCTGAATCCGGAAGAAGATGATCGCCCGATTTTCTTTTACTATTACAACCCAAAAAAGATTGATCAGCGTGAAAACCAGACCTGCGTGATCTGGAAAAATTGGCGACTGATTGCGAACACGCAACTGTACGATATTTCAAAAGACAAAATGCAGGAAAATGATATCGCAGCAGATTACCCAGAAGTCGTCAAAAAACTGCAAGCAGAGTTTGATGCGTATCACGCAATTGGTAAACCACTTATTCAGGATCCAGTCCGCTTTATCATCGGAGACCCGCGTGCGCCGGTGCAGGATCTTACCAGTCAGGATGTCTATTGGACTCAAGACGTCTCCAGTGGGCAGGCATTCGGGCAAGGCGATTGTGAAAAACTGGAGCAAGCACACGGGCCGTACAAGGTAACTATTGCCCGTGATGGAGAATACACCTTCACGCTTTCGCGTTATCCGCTCTATACCGGTATGACCTTTGGTGAAGGCCACAGAAGCGTCGGCACCTTTCATATTGAAAACGTCCGTATGTCGATTGCTGGGCAGACTGTTGAAAAGACAGTTACTCCGGAGGATACGCATGCACGATTTACACTCGATCTCAAAGCAGGTGATACCGATCTCGACACCGCACTGATTGGTGATGGAAATGATGGCGTCGCCTATTTCGTTACCATCGAATTCAGGGGGTAATCGTCATGAAAATATTTCACTTTGCTCTAGCAATAGCATTGGCCTCCACTCACTTTGGAAGTGCTGGAGCGGAAAGACCGAACATGTTGATCGTTCTGGTAGACGACCATGCGTTCGAGGCAATCTCTGCATATAACAGTTATCTGAAGGATCATATCCAAACTCCCAGCATCGATCGCGTTGCCAACGAGGGCATGCGGTTTGACAATATGACGGTTTCAACGTCGATCTGTTCTCCATGCCGCGCTTCGCTTTTGACGGGGCAGCACGGCCATGTGAATGGCGTTCGTACGCTCAACAGGGGAATCAACGAAACGTCACCCCAGTATCCAGTTCAATTGCAGAAGGCGGGCTATCAAACCTGGCTAGTTGGGAAGTGGCATCTTGGTAGTACACCCAAGGGATACGACAAACACATGGTGGTGAAAGGACAGGGTCATTATTTTGATCCGACCTTCTACGGTTCGGAGGGAACTTGGAAGCGCAAAGGCTACAGCACTGATGTTTATACTGACATTGCGCTCGACTGGCTCAAAAACCGCGACCCGAACAAGCCATTTTTGCTGAGCCTGCAATATAAGGCGCCGCACGCACAATATGACTATCCAGAGCGTTACAACGATCTACACGCTGGAGTTGCCCTGCCAGAGCCGCCTTCACTGTATGAAGACATCGCCAACTGCAACTCAATTTTGAAAAAGGAGATGCTGCGGACTCGAAAATTTCACATGCTTCATGCTCAGAACGGTGACTCGTACTATCAGAAACACAGGAATTCCAAAGCACCGAATAAAATGTTTGATCACGATGAAAATGACGATCGTGATAAAATCCGTGTGGCTTATCAGCATCTTATTCATAAATACGCGAGGTGCGTGAAGGGCAACGATGACAACTTCAAACGAGTGATTGATTATCTGGAATCGGAGGACCTTTTTGACGACACGGTGGTTGTCTATCTGTCTGATCAGGGTTATTGGCTGGGCCAGCACGGTTTCTTTGATAAGCGTTTGATTCTGGAATCGTCTATGCGTACACCGTTCATGATTAGGTATCCAAAGTTGATTAAGCCGGGGTCAGTGAACACCGATCTCTGCGTCAATATCGATATCGCACCAACGCTGCTCGAAATCGCTGGTACAGAAATACCGGCAGCCATGCAGGGTCGCAGTATGCTTCCACTACTCAGGGGCGAAGAACTGCCCAACGGGCGGGAGGCACAGTGGTATTCCTATTGGAGTAATCCAAATCATCACGGGATTCGCACGGAACGCTACACCTATATCAAGGTGCCAGGACACGAAGTGGAACTTTATGACCGGAAAATTGACCCCGATCAGTTTAATAACATCGCGGCCGATCCGGAGAATGTGGATCTCTTAAAAAATTTGGAAAAACAACTGCAGGTAAAAATAACCGAAGTGGGTATAACTGAAGAGCAATTGCCAAAACCAAATCCGACGACGGAAGAAATCAACAGCCGCAACAATAAGAAAGAAAATGATAAGCGGTCCAGAGGAACCAACGAAGAAGGGGAACCCAACACTCAAGAGCAGAAGGCTATAAAAAGAACCACCCGCCGAGCAAAAAAGATAGAACAGGCCAAAGAGGAACAATCATGATGAAAAGAATGTTGCTTACCACTGCGGCGTCTTTTTTATTCGTTTTGTCTGCGAGTGCGGCAGGACCGAATATCATCTATATTCTGGCTGATGATATGGGGGTAGGCGACGTAAAGGCCTATAACCCGGATTGCAAGTTTCCTACGCCAAACCTAGACCGGTTAGCAGCTGATGGCATGCGTTTCACCGATGCGCATAGTAACTCATCTGTTTGCACTCCGACCCGATACGGAATTATGACCGGACGATATTGCTGGCGTACTTCCAAGAAGCGCGGCGTGACGGGCGGGCTCTCACCCCATCTGATCAATCCGAGTCGTGAGACTGTGGCATCGCTCTTGAAAAAGCAGGGCTATAACACGGCTTGTATTGGCAAATGGCATCTGGGAATGGATTGGTCTTTGAAAGATGGAACGATCGCCTCTGACAAATCGAGTCAGAACATGGTCGACCTGAAAGCAAAAATTAAACAGGGCCCAAATGAAATTGGTTTTAACTATTTTTTTGGTATGCCCGCATCGGCGAATCACTCCCCCCACTGCTTCATTGAGAATGGCTATGTGCAAGGAGAACTTGAGGTCTTAGGGGAGAATGAAAAAAAAGCCGCTGGAATCCAAGGGAAACCAGGTCTGGTCGCTAAGGGGTTTAAGCAGTCCGAGATTTTGCCAACGTTTACGCAGAGGACTTGCGAGTGGGTGACAAAACAGGTTGAAACAAATCCAGACCAACCGTTTTTCGTCTACATGCCACTGAACTCACCGCATTCTCCCATTGTTCCAAGTGCGAAGTTCAAAGGAAAGAGTGGCCTGAGTCCGCATGGTGATTTCTGTATGGAAACCGACTGGGCGGTCGGTGAAGTGATTAATACGGTCAACCGACTAGGCATCACGGATAACACCATCATTATCTTCACAGCAGATAATGGATCATCACCGATGGCTAAGTTTGAGCTGATGCAGGCGCAGGGTCATTATCCGAGTTTTATCTATCGAGGGCTTAAGGGAATGACGTGGGAAGGTGGGCACCGTGTGCCCTTTATCGTCAGATGGCCTGTCGTCGTAAAAGCCTGTGCCGTTTCGGAACAATTGATCTGCACGACTGACCTCATGGCAACTATTGCTGAAGTGAACGGTGTGACACTGGCCAAAAATGTAGGCGAAGATAGCGTAAGTTTTTTATCAGCGTTGAAGGGGAAAAACGTTTCGGATAGTGAAAAGCGTGGCGTGGTACATCATTCAGATTCTGGTGTCTTCGCGATGCGTAGCGGAAAATGGAAGTTACTGCTCGATGATGTGGGTGGATCTCGGCGAAGCAATCCAAAGGACAAACCAATCATTGATAGTGCGGATATCATCCTTTTCGATATGGAGAATGATGAACGCGAGACAAAGAACCTGTCTCAAAAGTATCCCCAAGTTGTTGAAGTCATGAAAAAACAACTGGCGGACTATGTGAACAATGGTCGCAGCACACCAGGTATCCTGGGGCTCAATGACACGGGTGGAAAATCATGGGCGGAACTTTGGCCATTGAAGGACTATTTGAACGAAGTCTCACTGGCTGAGATGGGAACCAAAGCACCCCAAAAAGCAAAAAATCAAGAAAAAAAAGAGCAAACTCAACCTGAGGAACAGCGTCCCACCACAGAGGAAGTAAAAGCAGCCAGAAAGGCTGCCCGCAAAGCCAAAAAGGCCAATGCGAATAATTCGAAATAGGAAAACAAAAGAAACGGTACGGTTTTCAAGAAGTACCTTTGAATTGAGAGAAATTATTCTTCTCGACTGGCTCAACGTAAAAGAGGCAGTCGACATTAGTTCCGAGTCGAAGTGACCGCTGCCATCGGAGGTTGAGACAGGAAATTCTGAACGATGGCATGTATCTCTTTTGCCCTCACGCCATGTCCAGAACCAATACCTTTGACATGGACGAAATTACCATCGAGGTATTCATACATAATTAATTTCTCATTCGTCGGGTGAGGCTTGCCCGCTGAGTCCGGTAATTTAGGACCTTTTTCCCCCATATGGGCAGCCCACAAATAAAATAGATGCTGCGCCGGTAAAACCTGAAAGCCGAGGCTACTTTTGCCGCCCTTGTACGGAATGATTTTGTCTTCAGTACCATTTATTTGAAGCCACCGTCTCCCTTTCGCAGGCACAATAGGAGTAGTAAAGTTTGCTCCTCCTGTTGGGTCCCATAAAAAGTTGGTGCCATCATGGCGCTCTGGTCTAAGCCCACCAATTGAGCATATTCCATGGTGAAAAGTGTCAGCTTCGAGTTCGATCATTAATTGGTTGAGAAGTCCAGCACCATTTGAGGATCCATGAATTGCAATATTACTCCCATCTGTAATTTTGCATGTTTTGATGTACTTGATGATTTGACGAATGAAATCAACATCAGGTCTTTGCGCTGACCATCCTTTCTTATAACCATCGGGAGCAATGACGATTCTATCTGTCATGCCTCTTTGAGCCTGTAGTTTCCGCGCCCCTGTGCCACCACGTCCATGAAGCATAATGGATACAGGAAAAGGACCATCGCCGTGAGGTACTTTTATATGAACTGGTCGGTCATAATCAGTTTCTTCAGACCAGGATTGTCGAATATGAAATATTCCTGATTTGAGAGCACCATTTTCGGCCTTAAAAACTTCCTGACTAACTGTTTTCTGTTTTGTTTGTTTAGAACGCTTACGGTTAACTTGTGAGAATGCCGTCGACACCAACATGGTCGAGCATAATAACGTCATAAGTAATTTGTTGATCATGTTTTATTCCTTCTTCTTCGCTTAATGGACTTCCCGCAAACAGTCTCCTGTTTTCTGCAGCGAATAGCAAGAATAAGCAGTACCTGAATGAGATGACTTTCTGATACGAGAGCCATGTGCTTCTTTGATCGTCGTAAACGAAACCAAAGGAGCAAATCAATGGACGATTATGATACGGATGCTCAAAAGGAGCCTTTCGTTGTATTTCACAGGATGAAACGATAATTTAATGGCACTCAAAGAATGGAGAGACCCTTTTCATGTCATTCGTTGCAAAGCTTCTCATAATGGTTGGATGTGTAGTGCCTCTTATGGTGATTGGTGCAGTGGTTGGTGTGTTTGCTTTGAAAGCACCTTCAGGAGAATTATGGGAAAAAGTTCCAGAGCTACACACGATTTTACGGGCCGGGACTGGTGTCATTCTTGGTGGTTCTTTGGGTGCTGGAGCTGCAAAGATTTACATTGCTCTAAACGATGATGAGATTCATCTGTAGGGTTCAGCGGAAAGAAAAAGAAGAGGAAATTACGATGAAAAAAATCTATCTGTTGTTCGTGCCTGTGGGGCTCATACTGTTCCTTAGCATCCATGAAGCGTATGCTGCCAAAAAGACCGACCTGCTGGCTAATGGGATGCAGCTCAGTGATCAATGGGTCATTACTGACGGTGTGTTAAGTCCTTCTGAAAAGCCAGGTGGAGTCATCTGGTCCAAGGATGTCTTCGATAACTTTGAAATATCCATCGAATACAAAACATCACCGAAGTGTAATAGTGGCCTCTTTTTTCGCGCGGATCCGAAAAACCCTGTCCAGGGTGGGTTTGAGGTGCAAATTGCCTCTCCAGGACTGTACTCAGGCAAACATGTCGTTGGCTCTCTCTATGACGCCAAAGAGCCAGCTGTTCATGCCGGCAAGCCTGACGGCGAGTGGAATGCACTGACAGTTCGATGTGAAGGGCCACACATTCATGCAGTTCTAAATGGAGAAGAAGTGCTCGATCTTCTCATTGATGACTGGACAACTTCAAATCAAAACCCTGACGGAACGAAAAACAAATTTAAAACGGCGTTAAAAGAACTGCCTCGAAAAGGTCATATCGGGTTTCAGTATCATGGTCACCCTGTCTGGATTCGGAACGTGCAAGTGACTCCACTGAACGCTACAGCATCACTTTCAAAGAGTGATTAATTGATTAAGTAAGAGAGTTGTGAATCGTTGTGCTGGTGCTTTTGGAAACTGCATGTATGCGAGTTCTCCAGCATTTTTTTGTGGGCTGCAATAATTTACGTTCTTAGTAAGACAACGGTGCCTTATGGCTGTCAATTGTATGAGCCACTCGGCTTCGGGTGGTTGAGACAGCAAATCTTGCACTATGGCATGCACTTTTTTTTCGTATGAGACTATTCAACATGAAGGTCGGCTAATGCCTTCTGCTCGTATTCTTTGACGGCTTTTCCGGCTTCGACAACTTTTTTGTTCAGTGATTGAAACGCTGGGTCATCATTCAGTGATTGCCTGACAGCGGTTCGTTTTTCAATGGCCTTATCAATACTCTTGAATGCCTCAGGATAAGAGAGCTCAATCGCCTTCTGTAATCGCTTCGTTTCGGCCACTAACGCTCCAAGCTGCGAGTCGCCATTGTCTTCTAGCTGTTTTTTAAACTGTTCCTGTTCAGAAAGGAAACGATGCTGTGGACTGCCATCGGACCGAAGCGCCTGTAAGTCCGGGTATAAAGAAACGACGTATTCATCTTCTGCCTTGCGCGCTTTGTTGACCGCGATTTCCATTTCTTTGAATGTTGTATCCATTTCTCTTGTTTTCTTTTTCAATGCAGAAATTTGCTTTGAAAGTTGCTTGTGTGTTTGGAAAGCGTCAGGATATGTCGTATGTAGCGATGACTGAAGAGATTCATGGAGAGCAACAAGGTCCTGGTATGTTCTGTCGAACCGCGTGAGGTCTGATTTGACGTTAATCAAATCGTATTTTACTCGTTCTTCTTTTGTTCTCGGTACAAGTGGTCTCCCTTTTTGGGTAGCTATGACTTCGTCTCGGAGTGAACTCCAGTCTTTCTTTTGGCCAATTGCCTGCCAAATAAAAACGTTGTCGATGGAGGCTCCAGGAAGGTCGAATTGAAATGCCAAGTATTCACGGGTGCGGTTCACAATGGGATGTGAACCATACACGAACGTATTGGCTGAAGTATGGGCGACCATTTCATCATTCCAGTATTCGACAGTCATTGTGTGCCACGAATTTTGTTGAGATAGGCTTGCACATTCACCAAGGTGTGAGGGAACAAAGCCAGCGTCACGGTCACTCGGCGTGTTGACTTGAAAATAGTTTGGGCGGATTTGGGTAATGCTGTTGTAGTGACCGCCACTCCCAGTGACCAGGCGGATGTCCGTTGTTCGATCTGAAAACTTGAAATCAAACTGAATAATCGTGTTGTAAAAAGAGGCGTCCTGTATCCGCACGCGACGATTTTCAGTTGGATAGAGTTCGGTTCGGTGCAGGCTGCCATCACGGAGACTAAAGTCTCCTTTGAAGGCCCACCGATGCGAGACAGTATCCGGATCAAAAGTTTCAGAAAAGATAAGTTCGCCAGGTAAACACATGAGAGTCGTGGGCTCTTTAGCCGCTGCAGCGGCAACTCCGACGGTGGCAAAGTTCAGGCAGATGGCGAAGATGATGAACGTCTGGTTGGTCTTCATATGAATAGTACTCGGTGATAATTTTGAAGTGAATTGAATGTCGAATGCGGCATCGTTGCGAGACCTCTCGCATGCTTACTGAGGATCTGCAGAGCAGACATCACCACACCCGTCGGCTTTCTCCTCTTCAAGCATCCCAAAGGCAACTCGTGCGGTGGCTGCTGTTACGCCACTATTAACAGCTGAAGTAACTGCAACCAAGGCATTGAGTTCGTGGTCGGTCAATCCAATTCTGCGGGCCTTTTCAATCCGGTTTCGAGTGCACACCTGACAGCCACGAGTCATTGTTACAGCCAGTCCGATTAAATGCTTCTCTCGTTCACTCAATAATTCCGTGTTATGTGTTTGCTTGATGTGATCTACGATTAAGGTGTCGTCGTAAGGCATGGGCGATAACTCTTTTGGTTCAGTAAATTAACCTCTAGTATATAGAATGATTGATCATGAGGTTTTCGGATAGTTGTTATGAATCAAGTTGTAAAAATTGTTTTTTTCACTATGGCTGCCTGCACGGCACTATTTTCTGGAAAACTGCAAGCTGAAAAAACATCTTCACCTCAGAATATTCTGTTCATTGCAATTGACGACCTGAATGACTGGGTTGGTGTATTAGGTGGTCATCCTCAAGCTCTGACCCCGAACATAGACAAGCTTGCCGAACGCGGCATGTTGTTCACCAACGCCCACTGCACAGCCCCAGGTTGCAATGCTTCCCGTACCAGTCTTTTGATGGGGCTTCGTCCATCGACCACGGGCATCTATCAGAACGCGCATGATTGGCGTGAGACCTCGCTTGTTGATACCGCCGTACATTTACCGCAACACTTCAAGAACAGCGGGTACAAGACCCTCGGAACTGGAAAACTTTTTCATGCCCACACGTTCTTTGACCCCAAGTACCTTTCGGGGTTCAGCGACCCAAAAGCATGGGACGACTATTACCCTTCACTGACCCAACAGATGCCTCCCGAGAGTGTTCCCGAAAAATGGCCTGTCAACAGCAGTAAGAAGTTTTACGGGGGGCACTTCGACTGGTCACCGCTTCCCATTGCCTATTCCGAGATGGCTGATGCCAAAGTAGTGAAGTGGGCTAAAAAACAACTTGCCAAAGAACATGAGAAACCACTTTTCCTATCTGTTGGAATCTACCGTCCCCATGTACCGTGGTACGTGCCACAGAAATATTTTGACCGGTTTCCCCTCAATTCCATCGAGCTTCCTAAACATCTCGATCAGGATGTTGCTGATCTTCCTGAGGCAGCGCAAAAATTGACAAAAAGCCAATGGCACGAGTGGATTGTTGCCAATAAACAATGGAAAAAAGCTGTCCAAGGGTACCTTGCTTCACTGTCCTTTGCGGACGACATGATCGGAGAACTTCTCAATGCGCTGGAGGATGGGCCGCTCGCCGACAACACGACCGTCATTCTCTGGGGAGACCATGGCTACCATTTGGGTGAAAAAAAACACTGGGAAAAGTTTGCATTGTGGGAAAATACAACGCATGTGCCACTGATCGTCTTTTCACCTGAGCACGCAAAACCCAACACAAGATGTGAGAATGCTGTCAGCTTGCTTGACCTGTATCCAACTCTAGTTGAACTTTGTGGGCTCAAGAGTCCCCCGCAAGAACTCGAAGGCCAGAGCTTCGTCGACCTACTCATCCACCCAGACGTAGTCACCGAACGTGTGGCCATCACTACGCAAGGTAAAAACAATCACTCAGTGCGTTCCCGTCAACATCGCTACATCCAGTATGCGGATGGCAGCGAAGAACTGTATGACCACAATAATGACCCCCATGAATGGACGAACCTCGCATTGGACGATCGTTATGCGGCTACCAAGAAGCGACTGGCAGGTTTCCTGCCGAAGATCAACGCAGAACCATTCCTACCGCAAAAAAAGTCCGAAACCAACTTGAGCCGTTCCCAACAAAATCAAATGCAACACCAAAAGAAAGTCCAGTAAATAAAGCTGTTTCTTGGCGTTAAGAGGCTTGCGAGTGGGCGATAGACAAATCGAACATCACGGTGCACATTCATGTTTCTGCAAGGGTTTCACGATAGTTTCCCAAACTCTGGCGAGAACCTAAAGAAGTTGTATGGGTTCTTGTAGTGTGAAAAATATTAAGGATCTGCCTTTTGTCTTACTCAGATTCAAAGTTTGGATTTGGTGCCATTTGCTCTGCACCAACCGTTTGACGCCACGCTTCTAGTTCACGAAGAAGTGAGCCTCGTCGTTTCAGTTCGACCTCAGCCAGATCGCACGTTTCACCAAGATCTTCCGCCAGGTTGTAAAGTTCAACCGTTGCGGGATCAAAAGATTCAATAAGCTTCCAGTGGCCCTTGCGAATAACACTTGAGGGATGGCTTGATGGGTGTTTGTTGTAATGCGGGAAATGCCAGAATAGGGAATCTCGTGAAAGAGTTTCTGTTTCGTGAAGAAGTGGAGCAAGGTTCTCACCGTCCATATGCTGATGCGGTGTCATCGAAAGGCCAGCAGCCGCTAGGCAAGTTGGGTACAGGTCATTGGTGATAACCGGTTCATGGATGACTCGGCCAGGTTTGGAAAGTCCGGGCCATTTTATAATGAGCGGGACACGTATACCGCCCTCGTAGTATGCGCCCTTGTTTGCGCGAAGAGGAGCGTTACTCGTTGCCTTGTAAAAGCCTCCGTTGTCGGAAGTGAAGATGATCACCGTGTCGTTTGTTTTTCCAGCAGACTTCAAGGCGTCAAGAACTCGGCCAACACTGTGATCGATACTCTCTACCATCGCTGCATATACTGGTTTTCCTTGTTGCTGGTGTTGAGGTGTCCGTTCGTATTTTTTGGTCAGTTCTTCTGGTGCCTCAAGTGGCGTATGGACACCATAGTGTGGGAAGTAGAGAAAGAACGGTGTGTCGTCTGATTTTTCGATGATATTGACGGCTTCATCAGTCAGTCGTGAGGTCAGGTACTCACCGGGCTTTCCGTTAGGAAGAACGTTCCACGTAGCCCTCAGCGGTGTCGTGGGAATTGACCAGTCACCCTGATACGGGAAGAAATATTGCCCTGGTGCACCATGCGCGTTCCCTGCAATGTTGATATCAAACCCGTGATGTTGCGGTAGGCAGAACGGTTCACTCCCAAGGTGCCACTTGCCAATGTGGATTGTCTGATAGCCAGCATCTCGTAATGCTTCAGCGAGGGTGTACTCTTCAAGTGGGAGTCCTCGGATTTTACGCCCCTCAATCATTTTTGAAGATGGCTTCCATCGGCCCGATGGCAGCCAGTCTGTGAGCAAGAGTCGGGCGGGATATTTTCCTGTAAGAATTGATGCCCGCGTTGGTGAGCAGACAGCGCATGCGGCATATGCATCAGTGAACCGGACTCCTTCAGCAGCAAGTTTGTCAATGTTCGGTGTTTGGTAATACGTGCTACCCTGGCAACCGAGGTCCATCCATCCAAGATCATCAATAAGAAATAAGACAATATTTTGTGGTCGGCCATAGCTCTGCTGGCAGAGCGACAGTATGACTGTGAATGCGAACAGGAGTGTTGTCAGTCGATGCATAAATAAAATCCTTCGTGAACATCTAGATGACTGTTGTTGGTTTAGACGTATTATCAGTTTGAATACCCGATGCAGATTTAATTGCAGCAAGTTCAGCCTGCAGATGCTTTTGGAAAAGGCTTATATCTGCGCTATGGATAAGCATGTTGGCACCACGATGAAGAAACTTGATTTGCTGTTCAACATCACCCCAGAAATGAATGCCTGCACCAACACCGTGTTTCCGTGCCATTTTGAAAATAGTCTCACATGCATCAAGAAAAATTGGGTGGTCGTATTGTTCTGGTATCGCAAGACTGCAGGTGAGGTCATGAGGACCAATTAAAACACCATCGAGATCAGGAACTTTGAGAATGCTTTCAAGTGCGTCCAGTGCCGGTACACTCTCAATGTTTACGATCAGTAGTCGATTTTCTGCTGATTGCGACACGTACTCATCAAGTGGTGATTGAAGGGGTTTCCCAGCGAGTGTTTCCTCCAATATCTTCCCTTTGAGTGGTCTCTTTTTGACCGCACCCCGTAGTTGGTGAACTTGCGTGGCAGACTCGACGTACGGTGCAATCACGCCGGAGGCTCCTCCATCAATCACCATGGTTGCTGTGTAGGGATCTGGTGATGGAATTCGGACAAGCGTTGGCAGGCCAATGCCATTGTATGCGTGACACATCCAGCTCAACTGAGATCGGTCAATCGCGATATGCTCAGTGTCAATGAATATAAAATCAAGGTCGCAATCTGCTACAACTTCGGGCCACTTCGGCGATGGTGATACGATGAGTGTTCCGAAGACAGGGAGCCCTCCGCGGATGCGATTCCGGAGTTCATATGGCGTCATGGAGTTATCCTGAGTTTGCCAAAGTGAATGTGCGTTCGTGGTTTTGTTGCAGTCCCGCTATCCCAGACACAACGATAGTCGCCTGGGGTAACCTCATGAAGCGTCGGGTATGAGTTCTTGATGCCAGCATGATAAAGCGTTTGTTCTTTCCCCCATACTCCTCCGGCAGGCTTGGTTTTATATCGCAATGAGGTTCGCCCACCATTTGGGAAGCCAGGTGCAGTATCTCCTTGCGCTGGTCCATCGTTATAGACATAAATGTGGGAACCAGTTGCCGATTTGCCAAAGTAGCCCTTTGCTTTTGCGTTGTGAAGGCTTGTTTCTGGTTTAGATGCTGACCATGTATGGCCTCCATCGGTGCTTACACTGGAATATGCTTGCGGTGGAGAGGTTGTCAGATTTGTCTGATCATAGTCGGCTGTTCTCATAACAATTTTGAGTTCACCTTCGGTGTCTCCTCTGGCAATATTTCCTTCGTGAAGAAAAACACGAGCGCTTGTAGGCTGTGGAATAAATGCCTCAAGCCTCCACTCCAAAAGACTTGTGCTGCTGAGAATAAAATGGTCGCGTGAGCCACGAGGATCGGCAGCCAAGGTATTGCGATGTGCGGGGAGAAGAAAATGAGGTGAACCGTTGATTTCTGTTTGAATCGGTGCAGCATTTAAAATGAGTGGGCCTGTGTAAAGCATGGCCAGTTCCACCTGGCTCCACGAGCTGCCACCGTCGGGAGTAAACGCTGCGGCCAGCGTTGATTCTTCGCTATTTCGCTGTGCGATTGGGCATCGCATACAGAAGCACCAGATAATATCCTGTCCTGGTGCTTGGTAGAGAACCGGATTGGCGTAACAGAATTGCACAGCACCCTGTCGCTCGGTGTGGTCAAAAATGACAACAGGTGATTCCCAGGTGTCACCGTCATCTTTGGAACGTGTTGCAAAGATATCACCCATGTCTTTCTTGCCATTTCTCATTGCACCGTACGCAACTATCAGATGATTTTTTTTATTCCCTGAAATGATAAAAGGCTGCCAGATTCGCCAAGCTTGTGGATGTTGTTCCACGTGCCGAATTGTTCGGACGTCAGTAACATCGCCGGAATATGTTGGTTCTTCACCAGCAGCATGAGTTGCCATGCATTCAAGGCACATGAATACAAATAAATGAAGGGAAAGAAGAAAAATAATTGGTTTCATAATTGATTCGTTTCCGAGGGCATCTCACTTCTTCTTGCGAACTGGAACGGCATCTGTTTTTGGAAGCCATTGTGCATGATTATTTTTGATATCGATAAACTCTGGTTGCGATGCAAGGTTCGTCCATTCATTTGGGTCTCGTGAATGATCGTAGAGTTCCTCACCTCCGTCGGCATAGCGAATATATCGCCACTGGCGTGATCGGACTGCGTGGTTTCCTTGTCCGTGTGTTGTAAGAGCTGGTCGGTTCCACTGTTGCTCTGGGTTTCTGAGGAGGGGTTCAATGTTCTGGCCGTCGAGTGACGAAACAAGAGGCAGTGAGCAAAGCGCATTCAGTGTGGGAAACAGATCGATCATGCCAACAGGTTGATCGCAGATTGTATTTGTCTCAGTGATGCCTGGTGCAACGATAATAAATGGAATTCGAGTAGAGCGCTCCCAGAGTGTAAATTTGTGTAGATGTCTTTTTTCACCGAAGTGCCATCCATGATCTGACCATAAAACAATGATTGTGTTATCCGCATACTGGCTCTGCTCGACTGCGTCGATGAGTCGACCAACCATTGCATCGGCAAATGAGATACTGGCGAGATAGGCCTGTAATAATTCTTTGTATTTCCCTTTTTGAAGAATGAGTTCATAGTCCTCTCGTCGTTGAGCTGCAAACTTCAGGGCCGTTGTGGGAAGATCGTCGAGGTCGTCCGACTTGATTGGTGGTTTCCGTAGGTCTTCTTCGACATACCAGTCGAAGTATTCCTTTGGTGCGTAAAACGGAAGATGCGGCCGATAGATTCCAGCGGCAAGAAAAAATGGTTCGTTGGGTGCATTTTCAAGAAAGTTGATGGCCCATTTCACCATCTTGCCATCACCAGTTTCGAGGTCTGCTTTATTGAGTGGTCCCCAATCGAATTCACGAGGATTTTTTGGTGGTTTTTTCAAGGCTTTCACACTCGGAAGATTGTTGAGCGGAAAGCCGGATGGGAACTGGAAATTACTTA
>CAXEMW010000032.1:0-18920 GCA_963997395.1 uncultured Planctomycetaceae bacterium | reverse complement strand
CCTGAACGATTGCTGACGATGAAATAGCGAGTACGCAGATCAGTACACGAGCCAGGCAAGGGCCAATCATTGAAAGAGAAGCCTGTGACATGAAGCGGATTAAATTTTTCATGAAAGAATCCCTCTAAGGGAAAGAAGGGGTACGTTTTTGCATGTATTGCTGGAAAGAAGCACGTTCTCTCTCACACCGAAGAGTAGTCGGCATCAAAGCTCAGAGCAATGCGAGCTTTTGACTAGAAAATAGTACTTTTTTGCAACAGATCGGCTTCGCACACACAAATAGAAGTGGCAATCGAACCCAGAACGATCTCCCCTATTCTTGATCCATCCACACAAATCACTCCGCACACTCAGGAGGATTGGAATGCTCGTCGCTTTTTGGAATTACGATTATCCTGGCGACCACCAGAAAGAGAAGTCTGTACACGGACTGATCCGGCTCCAAGCAAGTCTTCGATTTCATCAAGCAATTCTCCCGACCACTTGACTTTCTGTCCATCTACGTCGATTAATACTCGACTTCCGTCGAGCATTTGAATGATCATTCGAACTGGCGTCTCACCTACATGCCGGGCAAGAATTTCTTTAAGACGATCAAGAACGACATTATCGTGTTTTCCCTCAGATATTTTGAGATGCATACATTTGACCGGGCGACTCCAGATACTCGAAATTGGAATGACATCGTTGATAATTAGATTTGTTTCCTCACTACCTGCCCGTCGATCGACTGTTCCCGAAACAACAACAACTGCGTCTTGTGAAAGAAAATCGCCAAGCCGCGCATACTCTTCAGGCCAACAGATACTTCTGACAAGCCCCTGCATATCTTCGAGATCGAACATGCCGTAACGGGTAAACGTTGACCCTGGTCTTGGCTGCTTCGTGTTCGATAACTTCAGTGAGCCAATAAGACCACCCATCACTACCTCGGCACGTTGCTGAGCATTTCCTACATCTAATGAACCATGAGTGCAGACCGTCTGTAATATTGACTTGTATTCAGCCAATGGATGGCTGTGCACATAGTAGCCCAACACTTCCTTCTCAAAGGATCGCATCTCAAGATCTGTGAGCGGGGGAACATCCGGAAGAACAGCGGCAGGTTCCTCCTCTGGCTCAGAGTCTTCAAACGCTGCAAACAAGTTCTTTTGGCCACTGCGGCGGTCAGCTAGCCTGGCAGCACCAGCAGCGACAGCGCGTTCAATACCAGCAAATAATGCCCCTCGATGTTCTTGCTCACCAAGCAAGCTGTCCAGTGCTCCCGCTTTCGTCAGATTCTCGAGGGCCGTCTTGTTCACCACAGAACCATCGACTCTTCCACAAAGGTCAAAAAGATCACGGTACTTACCGTGAGCGACTCGTTCCTGAACAATCGCCTCTGCCGCCTGCTTTCCGCACCCTTTGATGGCACAAAGCCCAAAGAGAATAGCACCGTTTTGGACTGCAAACTCAGCTTCAGAGGCATTCACTTCTGGTGCCTCAACGGTGATCTCCATGCGTCGACAATCCTCAAGGTGCTCAACGACCGAATCCTTCTTTTTAAAATTTCGACCTGGAATATCGCCTGTAAGCAAGGCAGCCATAAACTCGGTTGGATAGTGCGTTTTGAGGTACGCCGTTTGCCAAGCGAGCAATGCATACGCCGTGGAATGGCTTTTATTGAATCCATATCCGGCGAATTTTTCAATAAGGCCGAAAAGAGTAGACGCTTCGGATTTTGAAAGACCTTTCTCTTCGGCCCCCCCGATGAACTGCTCACGGAATGCAGCAATAGTTTCATGCTTCTTCTTACTGATCGCCTTGATACATGTGTAGGCGCTTGACAGCTCAATGCCACCAAGGCGTTCAAGAATTCGCATCACTTGCTCTTGGTAGACCATGACCCCGTGGGTTTCTTCAAGAACATCCTTCATGACCGGATGTGGGTACTCTGCCTGCTGTCGCCCGTGCTTGACTGCGACGTAATCATCCACCATCCCGCCTTCGAGAGGACCCGGCCGATAGAGCGCATTCACTGCAACAATATCCAGAAAGTGGTCTGGTTTCATTCGCTGAAGGAGATCTCGAATACCACCACTCTCCAACTGAAAGATACCCTTGGTCTCACCGCGACAAAGAAGAGCAAAGGTATCGGCATCATCCAAAGGAAATGCTAATGGATCCAGCTTTTCTCCACGCGTTCGCTCAATAATCTCAAGAGTCTTAGTCACAATCGTGAGGTAGCGAAGGCCGAGAAAGTCCATCTTCATCAAACCGGCCCGCTCAACATCCCCCATTGACCACTGCGTAATGACTTCTTCTTTTCCAGTAACTCTTTGAAGTGGTACGTATTCCGACAATGGCTGATCCGCAATGACAACTGCCGCAGCATGCGTACCAACATTTCGGGCAAGCCCCTCAATCCGACTAGCAAGATTCACTAGTTCCTGAACTTGGGCATCGGCTTCACATGCATCAGCCAATTGCGAGCCGGGAACGGTGGCTTCCGCAAGTGAAATACCAAGCTGATCTGGCACAAGTGAAATAATCTTGTCTACCTGAGGTATAGAAATACCTAACGCCCGGCCAACGTCTCGAATAGCTGCTCGAGCAGCAAGAGTGCCAAACGTTCCTATCTGAGCAACGTTTGCTTCGCCATACTTCTGCTTCACATAATCAATGACTTCACTGCGTCTCTCCTTGCAGAAGTCGATATCAATATCAGGAGCTTCAAGACGACTCACGTCAAGAAAACGCTCAAAGAGCAGGTCATACTCCAACGGACATACATGAGAAAGGTAAAGCGAGTAAGCAACAAGTGAACCGACGCCACTTCCCCTTGCTGAAGCGGGTATACCTCTTTCTCGAGCATGACGAACAAAGTCCCAACAAATCAGAAAATAGCTTGCGAATCCAAGCGTATTGATAACGTCAAGCTCTCGATTCAAACGGGCCAAGACGTCGGAATGAAGATCGCCATCCGGTGCATCGGCCCATCGCTTTTCTATCTTTTGGTACCGCGACCGCAAACCCTCTACACAGAGGCGCTTCAGTTCATCAGCTGCCGTTCTTCCTGATGGAAGATCGAAGCCAGGAAAATGACGCTTTCCTAGCTCAAGCTCTATAGAAACGGAATCAGCAATTTCCTGACTCCTCCCAACGGCACCGTTTACCCATTGCCTGTCCTGGTCTGAGAACGCTTCGTACATTTCGGCAGGACTTTTCAGATAAAACTCTGTTGTATCCATCCTCATACGCGAAGCATCATTTCGAAATCGACCTGTGTTAACACAAAGTAGAATATCTTGAGCTTCAGCATCTTCACGATTCACGTAGTGGCAGTCGCAGGTAGCAACGGGTGGGATACCCATTTCATTCGAAAGATCGATTGCGGCTGCAGTGACCTGCCGCTGCAAGTCCAAACCATTATCTTGGACCTCAATAAAATAACGGTCACCAAAAATCTTCTGAAACCAACTTGCTACCTGACGCCCCTGATTAAGTGACTCGTTTTGCTCACGAGAAGATCCAATAAGGGCGCGACTAAACTCACTCGAAAGACAGCCGGAAAGACAGACCAAACCCTCTGAATGAGCTGCGAGAATCTCACGATCAATTCGGGGCTTAAAATAAAACCCTTCAAGAGACGCCTTGGTTGCAAGTTTTAAAAGATTTGCAAAACCAGTTCGATTCTGGGCAAGGAGCGTTAAGTGATAACTCGCCTCTTTCTGACTACCTGCATCTTTTTGAAAACGGCTTCCAGGGGCTATGTATGCCTCGTACCCAATGATTGGGTTCAAGCCTACGTTTTTGGCTTTGCTATAAAACTCAAGGGCTCCATGCAAGTTTCCATGGTCGGTAAGTGCCAACGAATTCATTCCCAGTTCATTCGCACGATGAACAAGCCGGTCGATAGAACTCGCACCATCAAGCAAACTGTAATGGCTATGGCAATGGAGATGGGTGAATGATTTAGATGTATCTGCTTCCATCAGCGTGCTCTTCCATGGGCGTCGCAAAGGGGGGGTATCTGCGTTACATATTCCTGAAACATCACTCAGTCCGACGAAGGTTCACCGATCTGCCTCAACATCTCTGCAAGACTTGCCTGCAAGTCAAGCAGACCCTGCCAGGGTGCAAAATCTATTTCAACCTTTTCATGCCCCGGACGCATTAGAGCCCCTTCCATCGTCTCCCGTAATATGGCTTGGACATAATCAAGTAATTCACACAACTCAGCGGACTGAGCAGGACTTAATTGTTCGGGCATCGGTGGCGGGCCACCAGGCAGGAGTGGCAGTTTAACATCACCAAGATCCTCAATAATATCCGATTGATGCTTTGAGGCACGCTCAAGCCGCTCCTGCATCGCGCGGGCACGGTCTTGTTCATCCGCTGGCATTTTCGATGCGATATCAGCAATTCGACGATCTATGTCACTGTGTGACCCCATCAACAAGACCGATCGCCCGAGGGCTATCATGTCACCATCTCGCACGATACGAACATGAATCTCTTCGCCATTGACCTTCGTTCCGTTCGTGCTGTCCAGATCTGTCAAAACTATCTTTGAGTGATCGGCCTGAAGTTTCAAATGATAGCGACTGATTCGCTCGTCATTCAGCTGGATCGTATTGCCTTCCTCCCGGCCTATTGTTACCGGCGTAGAAACTTCATCGTAAACCTTTCCTCGATCAGCACCGTGGAGCACTCGAAGAGTAACGTTGGACATGGCAAAAAAGTGCGATTGAAAAGTGAGTACTCGACCCAGTAAAGCCGATGAGAATTAATGAATATCTATCGTGTCCCACAAATCGAGTTCGGTCAACTTAACCCCCAAAACGATGCCAAACGGAGTCAGTCTTGAAACTCTGGGCGAGCCCATCGCAGATCGAGGCAACGGTTGGTACACTATCTTTCGCGCGTCCGTAGCTCAATTGGATAGAGCATCGGTCTTCGGAACCGAGGGTTGGGGGTTCGAATCCCTCCGGGCGTACTGATTTGTTTGTAGTGTTCGTGTTTACGGGGTTTTCTGCAGATCCCGTTGGTTGTGACGGCCCCTGACGTCTCCCGACCGACGCTGAGTGTGCCGCATTCTGTGCCGCCTTGTTCTTGACTCTCACTGGTTGGGAAATCGTATACGTTTCGACCCAACCCACTCATCCCATGAGTCATCGTCATTGACATAATGAATAAACCAGCGGTCGTTGGCTTCGCGAATGACTACTGCAGGGTGCCATTGCCCACGCCACTTTACCTTGCAGTTCGATTGCTGTTCCAAGGTGCTTTTCTTTAATTCCCGTTGTGAGGGCTGTATCTCTGATTCGTCGTATCTTTTAACTTTTTTTTGAGCGTATGTGAAAAACGCTACGTCATATTCTTGTGATTCATTTTCGGACGCTGCAACAACTCGTCCAAACCGATCCTTGACTTTAACGTAACTTCCTAATGGGAATTTTAGATTTTCGGAATCAACTAGTTTTTCATCAGTTCTACAAATGACTAAGTCGTTGCCTGTTCCATTTGAATAAAAATCACTCTGCTGCCTCTCTATGTGAAGCATTGCATTATTAACTTCGGTGTTTAATTCACCGAGTGTTATTGCTCCATCACGATTGGTATCCATGAGCGGCAGGCCGGAGAAAGCATCTAGAACACATTGCGTAAACGTCCAGTTACCCGTGGAGGTTTTTGCCTCGGTTGAAGAAGTCAAACTGAAGCTAGGAATATTTCTCTCACCTAATTTTTCAACCGCTAAACGCATGCCGCCAGAGTGGCAACAGTCACCGAGGAACACGGCTAGCTTGCCATTGAATTTATTGTGAACCATTTCAGCCAGTTCACTTACTGTCCAATTTGTTTTTCGATTTTTTTTACCCAAAACCACATCGTAATTGGCAAAACAAAAGTCATCACCGACTCTCCAGCCATGTCCCGCATAATAGACAAGCAGGGTTGAATCAGAATTTGTAGCCGCAAGTGTGGATTCAATTGCTTGCCGAATGTTTGCAAGTGTAGCCTCACTATCGAGCAATAATGCAATCTGTTCCCCTGGTGTACCAAGCTCAACAAGGAGATCACGGAGTTCTTCGTCTTTGCGATGCCTTCTGGGATATTTGGTTAAATCAGCCTCCCATCTTGTAACACCGATGATGACAGCATGAGTTTCTGCTGGCTCCCAAAATTCAACAGCCTTTAGCGTTTGTCCTGATAAACAAAAGGTACTGATAAGAAATGCTAGTGGTACTGCTTTACGCACGAATTACTTTCTTAGGTTGAAAAGTAGTGGTCTTTCCTCACCACGAAGACACCTTACACCATTCTGTAGTAGAGCCAGACCGTAAGGATACGATTTACACCAATAATACGGGCACACCATCCAAATAAATTCCCCATCGTTTTTTTACACCGCTTTCTGGACAACTGCGACAAATGGTTTCAAATTTCCACAGCGAACAGCAAGAAAAAGAAGTGCCTAAACAGGATAAGCGGACCTATGCGCGAACTGTCTATTTCTATTTCCGTAGAAATTATTCAGGCAAGCTTACTGCTATGGAGGAATGAAAATGGGGATTGAAAAAACAGATGGATCAAGCATTAAAGATAGTCGAAATAAAAAGAGTTCTTCTGAAACTAATTTGGAACAGATGGCAGAACACGTTGAGCCAAATACTCCCGCTGCTTCACCGGCGTTGACTGGCAAGATACTCCCGATAATGGAAACACCACAAGGTGTAGGAATTTAATCATGCTATTCCTTTTTAAGTTTGCCTGTTTGGTCAGTCAATCGACAAATAACTAATGCCCTCTTATTGCTTGATGTATTATTGTTGCCTTAATCGTTTATTGACCCAGAGTCTATGAATTCAGCTACATCATGACCAAGCTTTTTGAGGTCAGGAGAATTTAGATACATCATGTGGCCTGATTCATATTCTGCAAAAGAGACATTCGCTCTAATCAATGGATCGATTTCAAGATGATTGATGCTGTGACGCATTGCATCGGGCGGCACCGCTAAATCACATCGACCTGTCATCACCAGAACTCGTAAGTGAGGATTCTTGGACATAGCAGAAGCAAGATCAGCCGCTGTACTTGAATATGTATTTTCTTCATATTTCCATGGGTGCACGCCCGCAAGTGCTTTGTAAGGCAGGTCATTTTCAAATGCTAATTCCTCGCGAACATATGCATTCATTGTTGCTGCCAGTGGGCCGAGGGCGGCCATGTATGAAGGATCAAAGCTTGGGTATGGACTTGACTGGTCTCCATCTCGACCGGTAATGCGACCATCGTATCGGCCGCAGATGAGGCCCTCCTCACTGAGCAACTTTTTGCGGAACATTGACGGGCTTATTCTCAGTCGATTTTTCATAATAAAATCTTCTGACATACCAGTCAGTCGTGACAACTTACTTGCGATCAACTGACGCTGATTTTCTTCTAAGCCTTCACCGGCAAAGAGTGCAGCAAGATATTCACTAGAGGCAAATTCTCTGGATTCTTTCATAGCCCTCCTGAGGTCTTGTTGTAGATCTTCGGGAAGCCGATTATGAAAATGAGCAACGGCAGTTAGCGTTGGTAGAAAAATTAAATAAGGCAAATCATTGGTAGAGCCACTTCGAATCGTTCCAAAGTCCACGAGGCCGGAGACCAAAAGGAGGCCATTGAGAAACATTCCGTGGCGATCCTGCAAATATTCTGCGATTCCGGCTGCTCGGAATACGCCATAACTCTCTCCGCATAAATACTTTGGAGAACCCCAACGACGATGCCTAGTCGTATACAGCACAATAAATTCAGACATGGCTTCAATATCTTGCCGTTTACCAAAAAACTGATCCGCTTTCTCATCCTTCATTGGCCGGCTGTATCCAGTCGCAACGGGGTCAATGAAGACGAGATCCGCATGCTGCAAAACCGTGTGTTGATTGGCAACGAGTTTGTATGGGGGGGGAGGCAATGTGGCATTCGCGTTGACATGTGCCCGCTTAGGACCAAGACCACCAAGATGCAACCATACAGCTGATGCTCCCGGCCCTCCGTTAAAACAGTAAATGATTGGCCGTGATGAATCACCCCCGTCGACGGTATAGGCGACGTAAAACATCGATGCCTTCGCGGTGCCATCATCTTTAAGTAATGGCAACATGCCAGTCTCGACAGAATACGCTAATTCTGAATCCCCGATGGTAATCGAGTGCGCCGTCACCACGGGTTTATCCGCAGCACTAGGGACGATTGCTGATTTGGCAAGATCGATAGATAACTTTGGTTTGACTGACTTCTTATTGTCTTGAGTATTCGACGATTCTTCCACTTTGTCTCTGGCGTAACAAAACGAGTTAGGGCCAAACAGTACAACGCAACAAATAATGAGCCTTGCAAAAACAACAAATTGTTGCATGGAAAACACCCCTTAATGCCAGTGTGTAGAGAAAAACAAATGATTACTCCGATTCCACGCACTTTCAAATATATTGAGTCAGAATTTGTTTTTAATCGCGCACAAAGTGAAATATTCTTTCGGAGGATGCGATAACAACTACGCTGATATCTACCTCAACTGCCAATTTCCATCTCGATACTGCTTGAGAAATTCACGACTGTGTGTTTCGTTCATTCGATCTTAACGAATTGATTGTTCCGGCAAGCCAGACTGAATACCCTGATCTATCGGCATCTCATCCGGCTTGCCATCCCCATGCACGGCGATTAAACGATCGAGTTCAACCTCGAGCTCTTTCACAACCTCATCACGTGCGCCATCGTTGATCAAGTTCCTGTTTTCATCCGGATCAACATTCAAATCGTAAAGCTCCGCCTTATGCCGATCTGGTGAACCATCACCGTGCGGATACCGAATGTATTTCCAACGATCAGTTCTCAAAGCACGCACATTTGGCGTGTATGGAAACTGATGTTCATAGTTGTACTCGTAGTAGAAGCTCGTTCGCCAATCAGAGGCATCGCCTTGAGCAAGCCGCCTCCAACTGTGGCCGTGAACTTCCTCAAGTGGCTTCGCCCCACAGATATCAAGGATCGTGGGTGCAAAGTCGATGGTCGCTGTCATCTGTGGAATCACTTTGCCCTGCTTGGTCAGTGCGGGATATCGCACAACAAGCGGAATCCGAATCGATGGCTCATGCCCAGTCCGTTTGTCAACCATGCCATGCTCGCCTTCGAGCAAGCCATTATCGGAAGTGAAAATTACAAGCGTGTTGTCAAGCTCACCGCGATCTTCCAGAAACTTACGGAGACGACCGACGCTATCATCGACGGATAGAAGTGTGCCCCAATAGGCGCGAACCATTCTGGCAAAATCTTTGACACCTTCCGGACTTTCATCAGGAAACTTTTTCCGCCAATTAAAAAGTGGCCCATAGATTCCGTGCCAGGTATCCAGTCGCTTTTTGAACCAGGCTGGCTTGTCGTCGAGGTCAAACGCACTCTTGGGATATTGGATCTCATCAGAATCAAAAACGTGTTGGTATTTTTCCTCTGGCAAGTAAAAACTATGAGGAGCCTTGTGCCCTATCATCATGGCCCAAGGGTCATTGGATTTGTGACTGCTGATCCAATCCATCGCCATATCGGTCACAACCGTTGTGTAATACCCCCTAACGACTCGTCGATTGTTCCCGTTGAAATTAAACTCAGTGTCAAAGTACTTTCCTTGTCCTTTGTGGGTAACAAAATAATCAAAACCAGGGCGAGGCATATCATTTTTTTCACCCATGTGCCACTTGCCGACATAGGCCGTTTTATAGCCTGAATCTTGCAATCGCATTGGAAAGCTGACCATGCCCTTTGGGTACTCCGTAAAGTTGTTTGAGACACCATGAGAATGAGCGTAGAGCCCACTCAAAATCGACGCACGACTCGGAGAGCAAAGGCTTGTGGTGCAAAAATGGTTCTTGAACAACAGGCCTTCATTGGCCAACCTATCGATATGAGGCGTTTTCAAATATGGATGCCCCATACAACTCAGGGCATCGTACCGTTGATCATCAGTCAAAATAAAAAGCACATTTGGGCGTTCTTGGAAAGCAGGCGTTTCGACCTGCGCGAGCGCTAGTCCGCCGTCCAATCCTGCTAGCAACATGACAATCATCGCAATGTTTATTTGATATGGTTTCATATCTATCAACTCCGCTTCTGGGGTTCATTCGAAAACCGATGCGTAATCCGAGGTCATCATATCCTGTGTCGCTTACACTTCTATCTTTGATACCTTTCAAGTAGTCTTGTCCTGCTAACGAAGGATACCGTGCACAGGAATTGAGCACGTCCATCAGAGTATGCTCGGATGCATGTTCTCATACTCACTCAGACACTCCTTATCAGGAAACACTCATTCTTCATCGAGTCCGTCAAGAACAGTCCTAAGACGGCCTTCACCGTCAAAGAACTCAATTCTGCCTAATGCCTCGTCTGGCCGTGTTCCTATAGCCACAGTGTTTTCACCCGCTGCATCCTTGACTTCTATGCGGCCACCACCATCTACAACCCGTCCCATATGTAACAACACAGTTCCATCATCAGATTCAATAAGAATCTCACGACACCGAACTATCGAAGATGAGAGCACCTCGGTCTGTATTTCCAGCCCTGACTCTCCCCCTGGACGCATCGCGAGTCCGATTGCAAGAAAGAGAAGCGGATACACCGTCCAACGCTCGCGGCTTGTCATATTTCCCTCTGGTTCTCAAGGTAAGTGACTCAGTCACCGTGAATTTTTCGTAGTCGACCAGACAACCTGAGAATGAGTTGAACTCGTTCAAAGACATCGAGCCAGTCGCCCACTACTGCCTGGAGAGATTCGTTACTCGGAGGAACAATTCCTGTTGAGCAGCTCGACCCTGCGTGCTGGGCCATTGCAAGTCGGTATGCTGAAAGAGTCCGGTCACCGTGCGTGACTATCGGAAAGAAGTCTTCGCTTAAAAAAAGTGCAACAGGCACTCGCTGGCCACCACAAACCGTTAGGTGGGCAGCTATATCAGGCTGTGCATCGCGATCTAGAAACCGCAGGTCAATACACGGAGCGATTTCTGCGAAGTGTAAAAAAATTGGACATTGACTTACGCAATCACCGCACCATGCTCCGGCTAAAACCATAACTGGCATTTTCCGAACAAAGTCTCTGAGTACTCTTTTATGGTCTTCGATAAGAGAGATTTGTGAACGAGAAGCTTCCCATTTTGTTTGCTGCTCGGGAGTTGCGTGGTTCTGAAGAAACGCTTCATAAGGAAGAGCCACGTTGAAAGCACACTGCCAGGCACTTTGCGTAGGGGGGCTACCTGAATCAGGGATAATGGATCGAGGAGACATGATTGGCTGACTAGGTGACATAGGGAACATCCTTTGATTGAACAAATTTATTTCTTTTGAATTTATCTCATTGTAAACGGATAACAGCAGATCGGAATGGTTTTGTAAATTACGTCCTCTCGCTTCTCGCTGCTAATACGTGTATGCACAAAAATCACTCTTGACCCACGAAACGGTGTGTATTTACCGTCCCGACATCTGGAATGAAGACGGAATTGCCAAGGAATCGCAATTTATGTCTGAACCATGTATTTGGATCGGTGCTCGAGGCCGTTTGATTACGCATTCCTAAAGGACCAATCGCTCCCGGAAATGGCTCAGGTTCTCCGCCCCCCTGGGACCTAAGCCTTTCCGGGGGCCTTTTTTTTGGTAACGAGGTGTTATTGCGCCATTGTCTGCCATAAACGCTTCCAGGCGGACCGGTACACTATTCTCGAACGAAAATTTTCTCGAGAGAAATTTGTTTCGCGTGCACTTCGTCCCGAATACTTTCATGATTAAGAACCCAACCTTTTTAAATAATGGCTGACACCTCTCCAAATCATTCCAATACCAGCGAAATCCCTCGCTCCAATCCTCCAGGATCAAAGATCCTCATACGTTGGATCTTTGGTGGCCTTACTGTCTGGGGAATAGCACAAGCCATAGGCGCCTATTCGTTGAACCATGATCCAAGGCGCCCTTTGATCGTTCTCGGCTGTATGGCGGCGTTTCTTGGATTTTGGCTCGTGCTTCTTGCCACATGGCAAAAACGGCATACGAAGAATTCCTCACGTTCGGATGAGTAGAATACCTTCATTGAAAATACTCTTGTTTTCTCTGATGGGATTAATTTTTCGTTTGGAGGAGTTGCCACGATGCCTGCGTACAAGAATAAATTGAACTCTTCCTCTACATCGAAGGCACCACCTCCAGCACTCTGCAAACTTCGTACGGGCAGGCGACCTGTCATGGAACGCGTTTCTGCTTCAGAGGGCCTGTCCATCGGCGATTATTTAATAAGTCGGCTTGCCGACTACGGCATTCAGCACGTGTTCGGCCTACCCGGAGATTATGTTCTCGCTCTCTACAGCATGCTTGAGCACAGCGAAATCACACTTGTAAGTTGCACACGAGAAGATTGCGCCGGCTTTGCAGCTGATGCCTATGCTCGGGTTCATGGAATGGGTGCCGTTTGCGTAACGTACGGCGTTGGGGGATTAAGCCTCGCAAATTCAATAGCCGGTGCATATGCGGAACAAAGTCCTGTTATTGTCATTTCAGGAGCAACCGGCCTGAAGGAAAGGATTAACAACCCCCTGCTCCATCATCGTGTTCGTGATTGGAGTACCCAACTTGATGTCTTTGACAAACTCTGTGCTGTTAGCCTCGAACTGAATGACCAAACGACCGCATTCCGAGATATTGACTATGCATTGGACATGGCACATCGCTTTAAACGTCCTGTTTACATCGAAGTCCCTCGAGACATGGTCGATGTTGTCCCTGAGCATCGGAGGAATTACAAGCCGTCTCCTGTTGAGAGCGACCCTGCAGCACTAGCCGAAGCAATTCGAGAAGCCACGATACGGATTGAACAGGCAAACCAGCCAGTCATTGTCGCTGGAGTCGAACTCCACCGTTATGGACTACAAGGAGAAACACTTGCCCTTGCGAATGCGTCTGGAATTCCAATAACGGCATCCATGTTGGCAAAAAGTGTTATTAGTGAAGTGCATCCACTCTACCTAGGGCTCTATGAAGGCGCGATGGGCAGAGAGGAAATTTCTTCTTACGTCGAACAGAGCGATTGCATCATTCTACTTGGGACAATGCTTACGGATGTGAATCTCGGCATCTTCACTGCAAAGATAAATCTCGCACATAGTATTTTGGCAACGAGTGAGGAATTACGAATAAGTCACCATCATTTTCATAATGTACTCCTCGAAGACTTCATTCATGGCCTAGCTGAATCATGTCCGAAGGCTCGAAAACAAACCCTCCCTCCTGGGCCTTCAGTGGCGCGAGGGCCATTCATGATCGAAGAAGATAGGCCAATCACCACAACTCGGCTTGTAAGAAGGCTCGATGAATCACTCGACGACAAAACAATTGTGGTTGCTGATGTTGGCGATGCTTTATTCGCGTCAAGCGAACTTGTCATTCGCGGCCAGACAGAATTCCTTTCACCTGCATATTACACGTCAATGGGTTTTGCTGTGCCCGCAGCGGTCGGGGCCAAAATGGCGAGGCCTGATCTGAAGACTATTGTCCTCGTCGGTGATGGGGCTTTTCAGATGACCGGCATGGAATTATCGACCATTATCAAGCATCAACTGGCAGCAACAATAATTGTTCTCGACAATGGTGGTTATGGAACGGAACGACTTATTCACGAAGGAATGTTCAACGACATCAACACCTGGCAATACCAGATGCTTCCTCAGGTACTCGGTGGTGGCAAAGGATATGAAGTTCATACCGAGGGTGAGTTTGATAAGGCGCTATCAGAATCTCTATCAAACGATACTGAAGTAAGCCTGATACGGGTGCACATAGGCCGTGAAGATCACAGCCTTACCCTTGATCGCCTCGGTGCAGGTCTAGCAAAAATTGTTCACTCGTAAGGCAATACTTCGCTGCTTTTACCTACGTTTTGTTTGCCCTTATGCCACTACTGGAGACATCCATCCGAAACTCTCGTTCCGAGACAAAATATGTGATTTCTCTGAGTGCTGGCGGCACATCAATTGTGATTGGGTTTTGGAATTCCCGATCTTGCAACCGACCAAAAACAATTAAACCTCGAGATTGCTGACAAATGGTTCGCATTGCATCATTCAGTCGCTCTTGAGAACCATGATAGTATTTTGAATCTATGAGACGCACGTACGTATCCGCTCCCATCACAAAAGTTGACTGTGGAAAAACATGAACTTTCTCAATAAAAGTTGCCGCTTGTGAAAGCCAAAGAGTCTTCCCTTCGAATTGCTCTACTCTTCGTGAGACTTCGATATAGTCCAGCATTGGTTTGTCCACATTCGTCACAGACAACTCCCATTCGACGGGTCGTTCGGCTATCTCCTCGGCAATGCGGGCCATTGCAAGATGACCCTGGTGGAGTGGTGCAAATGACCCACTAAAAATAAGTCGATTATTCACTTGCTCTGAACGCTGACGCGTCTGTGCTGCGTTGTTTATTTCAATTGGTGCCTCAACTTCTTCTGAGCTACATAACTTTTGCCAACTAGCTGGTGCTTTATATTCGTCGCGAATAATTTCTTCCTCTGGTAAAAGCAGTGATTCCAGTTCCTTTCGCCACGGATGATCTGTCGTTTCCATAACGGTACTGACCAAGACGTCAAGGCAAAGCAATGCAGCAATACGCTCTTCTTCTAATCTACTCCTTGCATTCTTTGTCAGTTGCAATGTGGCAGTGACCGTTTCTTGAACCCGGTGCGTTGCTACATGCACCCTATGCTGGCCCATTTTTGGATTCCTCGATCGCAAACTTGCTGTTGCAGCGATTCCAACATTGTTTCGACCCTGGTTGGAAAGCTTGACACTCCGCTGCCAGCCAGCAACTGCCAACTGCCTTGTTGTGCTATCGCTGCAGTAGGACTCGGGATTACCACCTAAGAATTCTGTCATAGCCGACTTTGCATACGGCACAAGGGCTTCGAGTATGACATCACTAGCCCCACCCTGAGCCAGCAGTTGTGGAATAACCTGCGTCCCACCTCCTGAAACAATCACTACAACCTGTGCGGCTAAACGGTTTAATAATTCGATTGGAGAAGCAGGAAGAAAAGACGCCATAGGACACCATTGAAACCGTTACTGGGAAATCTGATTTGGAAAAGACTGCGCTTGTTAACCTAGTTTGCCCCCTTCGCCAGCCCTTGAAAAAAGGAGCCGCTGTTTAAATGCTATTCAAACAGCATAACCACAAACAACTCCACCATTTTCACTCGTTTTTTGGCGGAGAAAGCACGAACTTGCCGATACCAAAATATGAGAAATCAAAACGTTCACGTACGAATACTTTTACATTGCACGACTTTCTCAATAGCCTTTCTTGCTACAACTGTTGTCAGCAAGGCTCAAGACCCCGAGAACCTCCCTCAAATACCAACTTCTTCTTTGGTACAGCAATCTGCGAATCCAAATCAAACTGATTTTGAAGTTCCGCCAGATGCAACTGCTGAATCACTTCTCAAAGAGCTTGTGCCACGTCGCAGTGATACACTGTCAGATTGGCATCCACAATCTGACCGACTTTATCAGTGTGGAGAACCTCGGATCCTTTGCCCAATTATTCCACCGCCACCATGCCACCCATACCAACCACCGTTTCATTTTGATCTTATTGGTGCGACCGGCACTCCCACAGGTGGGCCACTTTACAACGGCCCATGCTGCCCACGGGCCGGCAGTCGTGACGACTGCCGCTGGCCAGTAGCCAGACGTATCCGAGACACTTTTGTCGACTACTTCTACTCCCCAAACTACTGGCCAAAGTAAACATTTGACAAGTACTCATTGTTTCACAACAGTTAAGAAATAATTTTGAAATTGCCTTCCATCAATCGTACGAAAGGAGCTCATTGTGCGCGTTGCCATCATTGGTATTGGTGCGATAGCGGAGATACATGCCCGCGCCCTAGCTGACATACCTTCCGTAGAGCTTGTCTCGGCTTGCTGTCGTACAGAAGAAAAAGGACTCTGCTTTGCTGAACAACATGCCTGTTCCTGGTACCCGGATCCAGCACGCATGATTCGTCGGGAAAAGCCTGATGCAGTGACGATCGCAACTCCTTCCGGTGCGCACCTTGACGTGGCACTCAAGGCAATACGGAAGGGAGTTCACGTTCTTTGCGAGAAACCTCTTGAAATCACTACTCGGCGAATCGATCGCATGATAAAAGCGGCCGACAAAGCTGGCGTGAGTTTAGGGGCGATCTTTCCACAAAGATTCAATCCCGTTTTACAGGCTGTCTATACTGCATCAGCAGCCGGCCGATTTGGAGATCTCGCTGTCGCATCAAGTGCAGTTCCGTGGTGGCGAGATGATGCCTACTACGGAGACGGACGCTGGCAAGGGACACTCGCACTAGATGGAGGTGGTGCCTTGATGAATCAGTCAATACACGGGGTTGATGCTCTCCAATGGATCGCCGGTGCATCCATGTCTCACATTCCACCTACGGCCAATCCGATTGAAAGTGTCGCTGCTTTTACTGCCTTAAAATCACACTCGCCAAAATGTATGGAAGTTGAGGACACATGCCTTGCAGTTCTGAAGCTCAAGAATGGCGGTCTCGGTCAATTGCTTGCAACAACAAGCCTTTTCCCAGGCCAGTTGCGTCGCTTCATCTTTGGCGGCCGTGGAGGAACAGCTGAAATTGAAGAAGAGCAAATTCTAAACTGGCAGTTTGAGCATTCTCATTCTGATGATGACTCTATTCGCTCGCGTTTTGGTGGTGCAAGTGACACTTCAGGAGGTGCTGCTGATCCAATGGCATTAAATTACTCCTGTCATACGAGAAATTTTTCTGAATTTTTTGATGCTGTATCAGCCGGAATAAAACCGAAACTAGACGGCCACGAAGGGCGAAAGGCTGTTGCAATCATCGAAGCATGTTATAAGTCAGCGTCAACCGGCAAGGTCATTAAACTTGCCGACTAACTCCTAATGCCTGTACAACTTTCGGAAACTATCACATGCAGTACGGAATCTGTAATGAGACGTTTGGCAACTGGCCGTTAAAACGTGTCTGTGAATTTGCTGCTGATGCTGGATACACAGGGATCGAGATAGCGCCGTTTACGTTAGGCGAGAACCCTCATGAGCTTTCATCAAATCAAAGAGGAGATCTACGTCGCATCATTGCACAAGCTGGCCTTGAATGTATCGGCCTGCACTGGCTTCTCGCAAAAACTGATGGGCTTCATGTAACTTCTCCTGATGCGGATACTCGAAGTCGGACTATTTCCTATCTGACCGACCTAGCTCGATTGTGCAGAGACCTTGGAGGAAAGACGCTTGTATTTGGCTCACCTCAGCAACGAAGCCTGATGGCAGACGTCACCAAAGAGGACGCTCATTTATTTTTGCAAGAAGTTTTTGGTGCTTTGGTCCCTGTTCTTGAAGAAACTGATACAGTCCTTGCTCTGGAACCACTTGCTCCAATTGAGAGTGACGTCCTTACCACTGCAGATGAAACTCGTCGCTTAATTGATTTAATTGCCTCACCACACATCCGCCTTCACCTCGACGTCAAGGCGATGGCATCTGAAGATCAGTCAATACCAGAGATCATTCACGCGAGTGCTGTACATCTGGAGCATTTCCACGCAAACGATATCAATCTTCAGGGACCAGGATTTGGGGCAATCGACTTTGCTCCAATATTTCAGGCATTACATGAAATATCGTATAGCGGATGGGTAAGTGTTGAAGTATTTGATTATGCCCCGGGGGCAGAGCGTCTCGCGCGCGAGAGCATTCAATACATGCAACAGGTCGAAGCTGACATTGAGTAGTGGTCACTTCCGTACCATTTTTTCAGATCCCTCAAAAAATCGTTAGCGGCGACTGTTTGAAGGGTAAAAAACAGCACAACAACTCAGTTCAGTAAACCGATTGAGACATCCGCATCCGCACACAAAACCTGCTTCTATTTGCTTTTTCTCAAGCATTCAAAGCTTTATCCCTTGGAAACAGGGCCCGATATACTCAAACCTTATTTCTCAGTTGCTGCGCACAGGCTTGTGATACTGGCGGCTCCTCGGACTGCAATGTTGTGTGAGTAATAGCGAATCTCTCGCGCAGCATAGACTGCGCTTCCTTCAGTGAACTTTGCCGGCTTGACTCAGCAATTACAAGATGAGCTGTCAGCATTACCTCAGATGTACTCATGCCCCACACATGTAGATCATGAATTTCGAGTACACCAGAGACTTCGGCCAGTGCATGTGTAAGTTCGTTGATATCTATACGACGGGGCACTGCATCCATCGCGAGTCCTACACTTTCAGCGAAGAGATCCCACGTACCCCAAACAATCACCACGACGATAATGATGCTGACAACTGGATCGATCCATCCAATGCCGGTTGCCATGATGGCCACTCCAGCAAGAACCACGCCAACTGATACCGCTGCATCAGCTGCCATATGCAAAAATGCTCCACGGATATTGGCATCTTCCTTACTACCTTGCATAAAAAGAATTGCTGTCACAGTGTTTATAACGACACCAATCGCAGCCACCGCAATCATGGTAAACCCTGCAACGGGTGCAGGATCACTGAGTCGAATAATGGCCTCCCATAGAATCACGGCACAGGCTGCCAACAGCAGTACCGCATTCAAAAAGGCTGCATAGATGGTTGCTCGCCGAAGCCCGAACGTGAATTTCTGACTAGGTGGTCGACGAGCTAGAAAAGCCGCTCCCCACGCAAGTAAAAGCCCCACAACATCGCTCGCATTATGACCAGCGTCAGCAAGAAGGGCTAAAGACCCACTGAAAAAACCGAAACCAAACTCCACCAAGACGAAAATTAGATTGAGACTCACGCCGATCATCATAGCCCGATCAAGACTATCCGGAGTCATT
>CAXEMW010000031.1:0-18955 GCA_963997395.1 uncultured Planctomycetaceae bacterium | reverse complement strand
ATTACCGGTTTGGCTGCCATGAAAGTTCCTTCTTCGAGCAACACTGTTGCATGTTTGCGCCACTCATCCTTGAGCGACAATTTCAAACATTGCGGGTGTGAAGATATCGCTCAAAAAAAACAAGACAAGCATCTTTTTGATTTTGTGGTCAGTAATAGATCGAACCACAAGATGCTGTGCTAGCACCTTATTTGCTAGCACACGGTGTCGTCTGGCACGGAATTTGCGCAACGAGAGCAAGGCTTGGCACGACCCGTTCTTATCAACCAGATAACCAGACCGCATCAGAAAAACTTCGAAACCAGGTTCGCTGGCGTTTGGCAAGTTGGCGAGTTCGTTGTTTCGTCTTCGTGATAGCCTCTTGTTTCGTCATTTCCCCACGGATAAATGCAAGAGATTCTTTGTATCCGGCAGCTTGTGCTGCTGTTTTACCAATTCCATATTGCTGTTCAGCAGCTTCAGTTTCTTCGAGAATGCCAGACTCAAACATCGTTTCAACTCGCTCGTTGATTCGGCTGTTGAGTACTTTTCGCGGATGATCTATGACGAGTATGGGGCATGAAAAAAGTCGCTTTTCAGGATTGCCTGCTGAGTTCCATGAACGCTTGTGATCTACACCAGATACCTGAATAATTTCGAGAGCTCGAATGATGCGTTTTGTGTCGTTGGGGTGAATGGTAGCGGCTATGTCTGGACGGAGCAGGCCAAGTTTCTTGTGAAAAGCTTCAGGGCCGCTCTGTTTTATCTGGTGAGTCAGACTGTTTCGTAACTCGAGGTCTATTGCCGGAGAGTCGTCGAGCCCGTCCCGGAGGCATCTCAGGTACAGTGGAGTGCCGCCAACAAAGAGAATACGTCGACCACGGGCACGACAGTTCTTGATGGTGTGAGTTGCCGTACGAAGCCAATCTGAAGCTGTGAAGAGAGATCCCGGATCTACAAGATCAAGGAGATGGTGGGTCGCCATCGCTTGCTCTTCCAGGGTTGGTTTGGCTGCACCAATATCGAGCCCTTTATACACGGCGACTGAATCAGCACTGAGAATGTCAGCATTGAGTCGCTGAGCTATACGAATGCCTAATGCAGTCTTGCCCGATGCAGTTGGGCCTGTGAGGATTATGCAATCACTTGCTAATTCAGACATTGAAGATGGCATTGGATCTTTGGTGTCGTAAGTCTTTGTCGCATGGTACAGTTAAGAATGTAAGTATGCGGTAAAAGTATCTTTTGGAGAAGCAGGAGCGATGGAATCAGACAGCCTGAAGCGGACATCAGAACAATCTGTTGGAACAGTACTTGGGCAACTTGAGGACATTATCTTTAGTCGAAAAACGTCGGACGTCGACCAATCGTATACGAGTAAGCTTTTTGCTGGAGGCGTGGCAAAAATAGGTTCTAAGGTTACTGAAGAAGCTGAGGAGTTGGTCGAGGCAGCGGCGAATGAGTCTGACGCAAGAGTCGTTTCAGAGGCGGCTGATCTGCTTTATCACGTTATTGTGCTGCTGGCCCATCGTGATTTAACACTCGTTCAAGTGGAAACCACACTTGCTGGGCGTTTTGGCGTGTCGGGGTTGGAAGAGAAAGCATCAAGAAAATAGTCATTGGAAGGTTACGGATTTTTAATCGAGCTCAACGCAAGTAGGGAGACAATGAAGAAATCGAGATCAGAATCAGCGGAACGGATGCTGCGTATTGGCATTCCAAGTAAGGGACGGTTGTCAGAAGTAGTCTCTGATCTGCTTCATGACGCAGGGCTTTCGTTTCGACGTATTTCGCGTTCATTGTTTGCTCGTTGTCGTGATGTTCCAGTCGAGATCGTTTTTCTACGGACTGATGATATTCCAATTCTGACTGCAGAGGGTGCAATCGATCTGGGTATCACTGGTGCCGATCTTGTTGCTGAGGGAAGGGTCGATCTTATTGAAAGGCTTTCGCTTGGAGTAGGCGGCTGTAGGCTGGCCCTTTGTGTGCCGGATGATGCAGAGATCACGTCACCAGAAAATCTGCAAGGACGAAGAGTCGCTACAAGTTTCCCAAAGATAACTCAGGATTGGTTAGCGCAGCATGGTGTCGAGGTTCATTTAGTTGAGCTCTCAGGTAGTGTTGAAATTATGGTGTCTTTGGGAGTTGCTGATGCCGTTGTTGATCTTGTAGAGACGGGGAGTACCCTCGCGGCAAACCGCCTTCGAGTGCTCGAAGAAATTGGTTGTTACGAGACTGTACTTGTTCAAAATAAAAGTATTGTTGATGCCGATATGGCTGATCGTATTGTCCGGCGTCTACAGGGAGTTGTGATAGCCCGAACATGGACCTTGCTCGAATATAACGTTCCACGTGATCGGCTGGCTGAGGCGGAAGACATTACTCCGGGGTTTAATTCACCAACCGTGAGTGCGCTGGAAGAGAATAGCTGGTGCTCCGTTCGGGCGATGGTGCGGCGAAATGAAACTCATAAAATTATGGAGCGTCTTGAATCAATCGGTGCTTCTGCCATTATCGAAACTGATATCTCAAATTGCAGGCTGTAGCTGTTAGTCAGCCAAAGTTTCCGGCTAAGGGTCGACCGCCCCGGAACGTAGAGACAACTTCTGTTGTTGCGTCAAATATTGCAGCGGCTGCTCTGTCTGAAGTTTTGGGTGGCATGGATGGTTTAAGAATCACGAAGTCAGCAGGGCGTCCAGTGGCAATGCTTCCTGTTCTGTGCTCGAAACCAAGAGCCCATGCTCCGTTGGAGGTGATCATGGGCAGAGCTTCCTGTGGTGTAATCAGACCAGCATCGATGAGGCAGGCAGCCTCTGCACGAATTGAAAGATCAGGATTGGAGCCGCGCCCATCCGTTCCGAGACAAACTCGTACTCCAGTCTTTTTGAATTCTGTAAGAGGTGGAAAATTGCCAGATAAGGCTTGTGTGGTGCGGGGGCAAACAGCCAGAGCAAGAGTGTGGCGATGGCGCTTGAGCCGGGCCATCGCCTGCTGGTTGTCAACGAGATACGTTCCATGAATGATCAGGCCACGACCACTCTTTGCCAATAAAGAAATCCAGTCAGCGGTTGTGGCCAACTTGGGGGCGTGTTCAGGCCAAATGCCGAGGTCATTGAAAAGCGTTCGGAAAGGACCTGTTTGATTGTGGAGGAACTCTTCCTCAAACCTCGACTCAGCTAAATGCATAGCCAAAGGGGTTACGTAGGTGGTGCTACGGCTTCTTCGACAGGTGGCTTGATTGTTTTGTGCTGCGGTAACTGCTGCTTGACCAATATGCCACTGTGTAGAATAAGGAGCATGAGGCGAGAGCCCAACAGCAACACCACCACGAGATATTTTTTGAGAGTGACGGAAGCAGGAAATAACCCGTGACGGGAGCGACTTGATGGTCGACCGTTCCAAGCCGAGGACCTCATGGAAAATGCGAAGGCGAAGACGGCCGGATAATTCATTGTAAGCAATGTCGCTGGTCGCAATCTCACCAAGAGCAACCACTCCGCATGCAGCGGATTCATGAGTACCAGACGCGATGGCAGTGGCAATTTTTTCATGTGCAGTCGTCGAGGGCCGGCTTTGCTTGCGTTTCCACGAAACGACTTCATGGATCCATTCGTGAAGACCGCCTGTGGTATCAAACGGCTTTTGGCACGAAGAGAACTCAAGATGCGTATGAGCATTAACAAAACCTGGTGCAATGATGGCATTGCCGTTATCGATTACGTGAATGCTTTTGACAGTACGTGGTGGCCAAACTCCAAAGCCTGTTACAACGCCTCTTTCAACACGAAGCCATGCATTTTCAAGAGGTCGATGTGTAACTGGAAATAGCCATTTCGATCGAATTATGAACGACCGATGCTTTTGCCCCGGATTCAGCATGCGAGTTGCTCTTGTGTTACGTTACCGAGGTCAAGAGAGGCAGGTCAATGTTTACAGGTGACTCAGGGCGTGGCTCCAACACAATGTCTGATTTGTCATCTACAAGTTCGTAGAACACGTTCCGGCGTCTCGGCTCCCAGCCAAGTTCTGAGATTGCAGAACGCATCTGCTCGAGAGTGAGGTGGTGCACAGTTCCTGCTGCGCTGACTACGTTTTCTTCTAACATCAGGCTTCCCATGTCATTTGCACCAAACAGAAGTGCAAGCTGGCCAATGTCTCTGCCTTGAGTGACCCAACTCGATTGGATATTGGGAATGTTGTCCAAATAAAGACGGGCAACGGCTTGGGTTTTCAAGTATTCGAAAGCGCCGGAAGGAGGAATGTGGGCCATCTCGGTGTTATCTGGTTGGAATGACCAGCAAATAAAAGCGGTAAACCCACCGGTCTCATCTTGTAGCTCTCGTAGACGGTCGAGATGCTCTATTCTTTCGGCAAGTGATTCAATGTGCCCAAACATCATTGTTGCGGTACTTCGTCCACCGAGACTATGCCATTTTCGATGGACATCCAGCCAGTCGTCTGTCATCACTTTTCCGCGAGTCATGGCCGCTCGAACACGGTCTACAAGTATTTCCCCGCCCCCGCCGGGAAGTGATCCAAGTCCGGCAGCCGCTAGTCGTTCAAGGATTTCTAGAAGTGGAAGCTTGGTTACCTTTGTGAGATGGAAAATTTCGGGAGGAGAAAATCCATGGACATTCACTTCAGGGAACTGAAGCTTAATATCTCGAAGGAGTTCTTCGTACCATTCGAGCGGGAGTGTGGGATGCATTCCCCCTTGGAGAAGGATTTGATCTCCTCCAATTGCAACAGTCTCTTCAATTTTCTTGAGCAGGATTTTTCGGTCGAGTACATATCCTTCCGGATCTTTAGGGCCGCGGTAGAAAGCACAGAAATCACAAACAGCCGAGCAGATGTTTGTGTAATTAATGTTTCTATCAATGTTGTACGTTCTGTACTGCTCTGGGTGAAGTTTGGTCGTCACAACATTGGCAGCTTTGCCAATTGAAGCCAAGGAGTCGGACTCGAGTAGTTGAATTGCATCAGCGCGTTTTAAGCGGTGTCCTTCGGTGACCGAGTCGAGTATCTTCTGAATTTCTTTTTCAATCACTGGGCACCGGTTGGAAAGTGTTTTGAATATTGGAATGCAGCATCAAAATTACCGTTGGATGGAGCGAGGCTAAGTTCCATGGAATATTCGTGGAAGAGTCGCAAGCCCTGTCGTTCATCGTACCCGAGATTGTAGTGGAGATTATCACTTAAGTAGTCCAGGCATTGTGGCACTGATAGTCCGTGGGGGGCAGCTTCGATGGCTGCTATGGTCGCTAAATTAGCGAGGCCAGCGTCGCGGGCTGTATCAAGTCTTTTTCCAAGGCGTTCAAAGTCAACTGAGGGACGCGCCGCCCAGACAGCAAAAACAAAAGGAAGCCCTGTCCATTGATGCCACTCTTCACCAAGATCCCAAACAGTTTGAAAACCTCCACTTGTCGGGCCAATCGCACGATCGCCGATTAGAAGTACCGCGTCGGCGCTCGTCGATTCGATGCTTTCACCAATTGGAAGCATTTCAAGTTCTGGAGAGATACCAAACCGCTTAGCTAATAAAATTCGGCAGAGTGCCACGCTTGTTCTTGAGCCTTCGTCGATAGCAATACAAGAAGTTTTTTCTGGACGAGTGCGAAAGAACAGTCGAACACTCATGACTGGTCCAAGGCAAGCTATACACGCGTTTGAAACTACGCGGTATCGACCATCACTCTGGGACGACCAATTATTTTCATTTAGGGATGCGTTCGATCGAGGTGTATCGAGGCGTTGAAACAGTTCAATCGAGGGAATGAGCGCTACATCAAGTTCGTCAACTGCCAGGCGATCTGCCAATCTGCTCGGAAGATCAAAGTCCAGCGAGTCACCCAGCCCATAGATCAGCGGTCTGGTATTCAGGTATTGAACCGCACCAATGCGCTCACGGCCTTCAGCAACTGGCTTTTGGCCACTTCGAGGAATGCTCAGACTTTCTCGTGGACGTATCATATTTAGTAACGATGGATACAGGTTTTTCGCCGATTAGATCAATATCTGACTACCTAACAATAGACGAATCAGCGAGTGAGGCCAGAAACCAGTGTAAATGAGCCCGGAAAAGATGATCTCATGGAAGAGAACCGACTAGGATGTCCCGAATACCGCGTGAAGGAAGGCTTAGGGCTCCAGTTGCCTGAATGCACGAATGCCAAGTACTAACGGTAAAAAAGTGGCTAGCAGGCCACCTGGGATAACGATGAGGATGCTGGCAACTTGCCCACTCGAAGCCCCAAGGAGCCAACTCACTGTGCTTCCCGGGAGTTGCCCTACAGTTTGCTGGAAGAGATTGAAATGGTTCGTAAAGCCAACAGTAATTACGATAAGAATAATGAACATTGCACTGAGAACGAGGCTTAAAGTTCCCCCAAATCCAGCAGCAATTTTGGCAGGAGACGATTCATGGAAATTTGGCATGGTCGCCCCCATTCCAACAGCGATACCAGAGAGGCCACCGCAGAGAGCCAGGCAGCAGGTCAGGTGGACACAGACTGTGCCCCAAGGCAACCCAAGCATGCAGTCACTCAAGAGAATTAATCCGAGGCATGGCACGAGACCACCTACAAATGAGAAGAGGAACTTTGACCATACAATTTGATCTCTGTGTATAGGAAGAAGACCGAGAATCCAAAAGCGACGACCTTCCAGGCTTATTGATGGAAAGACAAAGCGTGTTGTGAAAGTTGAAAGAATCAGACCGACGACAGCTAAGTTGAGGTGTCCGATGAGAGACGCGTAGACGTGCGTATAGTTAAATGAGCGAAGATTGTAGAAATAAAGACCTAAGAGACCAAAAAAGATCACAAATTGAGACCATTGAGTGACATCACGGCGAAAAATTTGGAGATCCTTGACAAGAAGCAAACGAATAGGATTTCCAACCCGCGATCCTGCCCGTGCGAGTAGTTCATCGAGCCAGAAAAGCTGTCTATGCCTTCTGATTGGTACTTCTGCTTGGAGGTTGCTGTACCCCTTGCGGTAGGTCCACCGTGCAACCCAACTGGCTATAAGGCTTAAAAGAAGCGCGTTGGCCAGAATTAACCCAAGGAACTTCAATGCCTCAAGAGTGCTTTGACGAGTCAGGTCGCGTGATTCCCCACGGAGTGCCGCATCGAGTAGGCCGGAAGAAAGCCACCAGCTTGGCAGGAAAACCTGCTCTGTCATGGCAAGACGAGACAGCGTTTCCTCAAACCATGCGGCTGTGAGCAATTGGCTCTGAACGGCCCCGAAAGTTGCCCATGAAACCCAAAGGATTCCTGTCGCGACAATAGCGAGCGATATGGATAGAGCATGGAGTCGTAGTCGAGGCAGCCCAGCAACTACGAGCATGCACAGTATGCTGCCGATGGATGCTGGAATGATGACAAATGTAACGATGAACGGTATGAGCATAAGAAAGAAGCTCCACGGGGCGTCCCGCACGATGCCATATGCAATGAGCATCGGACTCCCGAGAAGAATGAATCCCCAACTCGAGAACCAAAGTGCCTCTGTGAATTTGTGGGCATGAATCGCTTCAGCACGCAGAGGGCATGTCAGGAGAAAGGACGACTCGCCAGAACGGTACAGACCACCGTACATTAAGATGCCGGTTGAAAAGGCCATCATTACCATCAAGGCCGAAAAAAACGTATTAAACAGCAACGACATGACTTCGGCATGCATCGAGTCAATGAAGCTGAATGCATCGTAGAACAGGCAGAACACGGCAGCCCAGAAAATCAGACTGAGTATGAGGACAAGCCCGAAACGGAAACGCGACTGGCGGACGATTGAAGTGACAACGTTCCACGCGATTGTCCTTCGAAGCTTCCTCGAGAGCTGATTTTCCTGAGGAATATCAAGCAATTGATTCTGCATTTTACCGTTTGTTTCTTTTTCTATGTGTCATCAGACGATGCCTCTTTGCGGCCTGTTGAGCTTGATGTGATTTCAAGATACAGATCTTCAAGACTTCTTGTTTTCACGTCTACCTGTTCTCGGAGTTCTGGAACAGTTCCAAGAAATTTGAGATCTCCTTGCACCATGATGCCCATGCGGTCAGCCATTTCCTCAGCCATCGCGAGTGTGTGCGTTGACATGAATACGGTCATGCCAGCCGCAGTTTTCGCCTTCAACAAGTCTTTGACAATACGAACGCTTCGTGGATCAAGACCAACCATCGGCTCATCAAGCACGAGTACGTCAGGGTCGTGTAGAAATGCAGCCGCAAATACAAGCCGCTGTCTCATGCCCAGAGAATAGTTTTCGGCAAGTTCGTTGGCGAACTCATGAAGCTCAAACCTGTCAATTTCTCTCTTGATGTATTCCTGCGAAAGATCTCTTGGTATGCGATACATATCAGCGATAAATCGTAGGAATTCATGACCCGTAAGCTTGTCATACAGGTAAGGCTCATCAGGTACGTAGCCCAAATGAAGATGGGCTGAGCGAGTTTCCGTTAGCAGGTCATGACCGCAAACGCGAATCAATCCACCCGAGGGACGAAGCAAGCCAACGAGCATTTTGATCGTTGTCGTCTTGCCTGCGCCATTTGGGCCAAGGAGAGCAAATAATTCACCGGAGGGAATTGTCAGACTGAGGTCTGATACAGCAACCTTGCTGCCATACGTTCGAGTAGCATGTTCAAATTGAATCATATTGATAGTACTAATGGTGCGTTGTGATGCGCAGAGAACGCACAGTCATCGGTTTGTTTGGGACGAGTTTACACCGCTATTTTCATGCTTCTCAAAGAAGCTTTTTACACGATCCAGCCTGCTTGCAAGTGATGCAGCGACCGTGTCTGTACGTCGCTGGAAAAGTAGTTTTGAACCAAGTATTGTCGACTCATGCTGTAGCACCCTGCCACGAGGACCAACCCACATTCGGCTTCGTGGCGGCTGGTGGTCATTGGGTGTTGTTCTGTAGTTGACGATGTCGGTATTTACAAGTTGATTGTCAAAGTAGAGGACTTCATGGCCAGCAACGCTCGCATATAAGATTTCTATTGGCTTGTAACTTGGCCGAAGCGGGCTGTAAATGGGAACAGTCCAGCGTTGCCCTTGGGAAATACCTGCCATAGTCGCCTGAGGTGAAAGTTCGTCTCGGATCGATAAATCATTTGGCAATTGACGACTTGTTTCGTATTGTAAATTTCCGGAATGAAGCGACAGCATGACTTTGTTGGCAGGAGTGATGTTGCCATGCAAGTGAACAGTCTGCCCAACTCCAGGGACTTTGATGATTGATTGAAACTCTTGTAGTGCTCCACGGCTACTGATCGTCATGCAACCCAAAGCATCAAGTTCTATCGATGGATGTAGAGTCCCTACTTTCGCCCCGAGCAAGGAATTTGCCCAAGGCGGTAACAAGTCGTTCAAGGGAAGTTTGTTAAGTTGAAGGTTCGACCAGACGGTTACGGTGCCGGAAGAGTTTGGCTCAACAATGCTTAATGCGGATCCGACCGGGCTGTTGTTAAGCACGATAGTCCAACCTACCGTTGAGGTATCCTTGGTAGGAGTGTAAATCGACTGATAGCCTGGTGGGGTGTCAGACATGATGGTCGGTAAAACTTTACTGATAAACAACCAGCTGTTTGCAATAGCTGCAAAGACCAAAATGAGTGCTGTGACGATCGGGCGATACATAAAAGTGAATTCTGGCTCTCTATTTTTTCCTGAACAACAGAAATAGTCGTTGCATGATTGCCCAGCTATGGTCACAGTGAACAAGCTGTGCCCGAGGTCATTAACGCAAGAGACGCGTTCTCTGAACAATCTCTGTGCTAATTCATGTTTGTAACCTGAAACGTGTTGGAGGAGATTTGAGGCAGTTTTTAGTCTGAAAAGCTAAATAATGCCCAAGGAAAGTATTGGAGTTGCTAAAATCTCGGCACAATTTTTATAATATGCAAATCAGGCGGGGTGGGTTTCCAGAAATTTTCGCGGCACATGGTTTTTGAGTGTTGGTCGAGTGTTTTTCGTGAAGAATCATTCGGTCATCAGACTGCGTTAAGAAATCCCTCTCTTTCGATAAGGATAGCGATGTTCGGTCAACTGGAAAGAACCCAGGAGGTTGAGCGATGAGCGATTCTGTCTACTACCATCAAGGGTGTCCTGTATGTGGCAGGATGTTGAGAATAGGTGTCCGTTTACTTGGCCAACGTGTTTACTGCCAGCATTGTGGCGGAGGGTTTCGAGCAACCGATGAAACTCTTGAGGACGATGAAGGGGCATTCCGGGCGGTATCACAGCTTCAGGAAGAACGGATTGAAATGCTTTTGGAACGTGCTTCAGAAGCGATTGTGAACTCAACGAAAAATGGGCAGTCTCAGGAAGAAGATGTTGCCCAGGAAATAGTCTGACGAACTATGCCAATGGTGGATTCTCAGGCATTTGCTATCTACTTGTCTGAACCAAATCTTCTAAAGCAACCCAGTAGTTTGGAAAAGTTTTTCGAACACATGCTGGGTTGGTAATGCATACTCCTTTCGAGCGAAGGCCAACAAGTGAAAGACTCATGGCCATACGGTGATCATCATATGTTTGTATTCTGGCCGGACGAAGGGGGGCCGGATGTATTGTCAGGCCATCAGGCTGTTCGTCAACAACGGCCCCAAGGCGTTGCAGTTCGCGGGTGAGGTCGCTAATACGATCAGTCTCTTTGTCTCGTATGTGAGCAACATTTCTAATAACGGTTGGTCCTTCGGCAAAAAGAGCGACGGCAGCGAGTGTCATAACAGTATCGCTGATTGCATTCATGTCGATATCAATGCCTTTTAAATGATTGCCTTGAATGGTAATGGATGGACATGATGAACTACTGCTTGACCAGGTGACAGTGCACCCCATTTGTTCGAGTGCAGTGCAAAATTCGATATCCCCTTGCATGCTATCTCGACCAAGTCCCTCGAGGGTGACTGCGCCACGCGTAACTGCAGCAGCGGCGGCAAAATAGCTGGCTGCAGATGCGTCGGGTTCAATTTTATAATTTTGTGACACGTAACCGGTGGGTGGAATATGCCACTGCCGCTCATTATGAAGATCACATTTTCCGCCAAATGACTCAATGATTGTGCGAGTCATCTCAAGGTACGGAGTGGAGACAAGTGTTCCCGTAAGTTCGAGGGAGAGGCCTTCTGGCATGCATGGTGCAACCAGCGCGAGGCCACTCGCAAATTGGCTGCTCGTTGTACTCTGGACGCATGCCTCAGCATTTTTTACTCCATCGCTACGAATCGTGACAGGAGGGCACTCTCCCGCACTTCCTGCCTCTGCCTTAACACCAAGTGTTCGGAGGGCATTCAAGAGATCACCGATTGGCCGCTGTCGCATACGTGTGGTTCCATCGAGAACATATTGCCCCCGCCCAATGCTTACCAAAGCAGTAAGAAATCGCATTGTTGTTCCGCTTGCTTGACAATCAATGGATGCCTGAGATTTCGGAATCAAGCCTCCGGATCCATGAATGGATAATGTCTGTTTGTTCCAATCTGCGTCGACATTGAAGCCAAGGTTTTTCAGGCCATCAATCATGATTCGAGTATCATCGCTGTCGAGTGCACCGGTTATCTGACTTGTTCCATGAGCCAACGCAGCACAGATTACGGCTCGATTTGTGATGCTCTTTGATCCAGGCGCGCGGACACGTCCATGGATTGGTCTTTCCACGGGTATTATGGTGATTTCGTCAGGGAACGAGTTGAGTGACATCAGGCTTTTAAAGGGCATCGCTGGAGAAGGATTTCAAGACTGCCAGGAGAAACATTTCTCGGTTAGAGTATGCCATGTCGGAGGGTCAAGCACTATCAATTCTTAAACAATGCTACTATTCATGAGGGATTTTGTGATGAAATCACTGCGTCCGAGTTCTGAGAGTGGTTGTAGTTCATATGATCTCACTATCCCGCCAGTTGTACGCTTTGGTCATGGCCGGATCGCGGAGGTAGGCCACGTCGCAACTGTTCTCGGCAAGCGAATCTGGCTTGTTGTTGGAAAGCGTAGTTTTTCTACATGCGGTGGCAGAGAGAGTTTGCTAGATGGGTTTCGGCAAAACGGATTGAGTTTTGAAGAAATAGCACATTCACATGGTGAGCCAACAGTGCAGCAGGTTGCAAATGCAATATGCAATATGCCAGGTGACCAAAAGAATGTAGTTGTAGTTGCGGTCGGTGGTGGCGCGACTATTGATTTTGGTAAGGCATTGTCAGCTCTAGCGACAAACATAAAACCAGGCTCGGAAGAAATAGCCGAGGAGATGATTATCGATCGGTTAGAGGGCGTAGGTCGCGGTGTTCCAATTGTCAATTCTCCTCTACCTTTTTTGGCGGTGCCGACAACGGCAGGCACTGGTGCAGAGGCAACGCGCAACGCGGTTCTTTCTTGTCCAAAGCGGAGGTTTAAGAAAAGTCTACGGAGCCCACTGATGGTTCCGCGAGCGGTGATTCTTGATCCAAAACTGATTGGATCGTGTAGTCGTGACATTATCGCTGCGTCAGGAATTGACTGCCTTACTCAGTTGATCGAATCATTCATTTGCCGTTTTCGTTGGGCTGTTCCAAGAGCATTGGTACTCGAGGCCTTTCCACAGGCAATGAGAGCTTTGCCTCGTCTCCTTGAAAATCCATCTGATGAAACCGCACAATCTGCAATGTCACACGCAGCGTTTATTTCTGGGGTTTCGCTTGGAAATTCTGGCTTAGGTCTGGCTCATGGTGTAGCAGCCGCGCTCGGAGTCGAGTGTGGTGCTCCCCATGGCTCGGCATGTGCGGCATTGTTGCCAGTCGCGCTTCGTGTCAATCAAAAGATTGCAGAGAGTGACCTCGCCAGACTTGATCAAGAACTGGATGGCGAGAGACTGCCTACCCAAGACAGCGCTCAACGATTCATTGAACGTGTTAAGGATTTGTGCCGAATAGCGGGGACGCCAACTCGCCTCTCAGAATTTGGCCTAAAAAGGGAACGGATTTCCTGGCTTGCCGAACATTCAGGCGGCAACAGCATGAAAGGGAATCCTGTGCAACTTTCACCAAGCGAGTTACAGGATGTTCTCGAATCAGTATTTTGAATACGCTTGATGTAATTCAGCATTTGCTTAAGACAGAAAAACAATTGCTCCTAGTGCACACGCAATAAGTGACAGTGCCAGAAGAATAAGTAGAAGAAGTTTTGAATCAGATTGTTTTTTAGTGGGTTTAATTGTTTTTATAACAATGTTCGGATGGGCTGGCAGTGTTTGGTTGTCTGTCTCAATTGAAAAGATTGCACCGACTGCCTGCTCTTGAAGTGATCGCGGGAGTGGTGGCATGGCAAAGTTTTCTGACGCTTTCTTTGGCACAGGTGGGATGGCCTGGTCTGCAATAGGGGGGCGTGAATCTTGCATGCTCTTGGTTGATGAAGGAGTCTGGTAGTTGATAGGGAAAAATTCAGTACAAAAGAATTCAGAGTTCACGTTGCTTTTTTGATGGCACTATTCGACGCGGTGCCAGGCTGTGAGTTCAGCGATCGTGTGTTGGTGTTTGCGGCCAGTTTCACGAATGACGAACGGAATGTTCTCACGGCATCCCAGTTTGAAGTGTGGATGCAATGCTCTTGATAATCCAGTGAATGTGTCAACAGGAATACCGGCATTATCGACGTAGCCACCTAACCAATAATTCGGAGGGGTGTAATCTTCAAGCCAAGTGTAGGGTGAGGTAATAACTAGCCATCCACCAACACGAATGCGTTGCGTTATTGAATTGAGAAAGAGTTGGGGCTGATAGAGACGATCAATCAGGTTTCCCGCGAAAACAAGATCGTAGTTGTGCATTTCATCAGCCAGATTACAGGCATCGCCGGTTTGAAATGTGACTCGGTTGGCAATGTCGCTATCCAGCAGGCTTTCAAGTGATATTTGGCAATCATTCGTCAATCGGCCCTCAGTTGGGATCTCGTACTGAATAGTGCCGCTTTGCTGTAATCTCTTTGCTGCTTCAATGAAACCAGACGAATAATCAAGGGCGTCAACATGCTGGAAATGCTTTGCAAGTTCAAATGAAGACCTCCCCACTGCACAGCCAATATCAAGGCAGCGATTACGGTGTTCAAGTTTCACAGAATCCATTAAAAAATCGATGCATGCAGCAGGAAAATTTTGGATTCCAAGTACGGGTGGGCCGTAATGAAAACCTAAGTACTGGGATACAAGTCCGGAGGTTTCGTAAAGTGCAGAGCCAGGTGTTTGTGAAGCGGTTTCTTTCATTTTTTTCAGTTCGTCGATATTTAGTTCTTGGAAATACGTGGGGTGGCGATAAGGCCATCAACAAGACTTTGGGGTAAAGGCGACGTCGCCGCCAGTAGCGAGCCGACAACACTACCACGATGACACGAGTCACCACCACATTGTGCATTTGAGCAGATTCCATTTGCGGGCTTGCCGGCATGTCTGTAGGCAAGAAAAAGTGCGGCAGGAAATGCATCAGGAATGTAGCACGCTGATGAAAGCATCCCGCCGACAACCACTCGATCTGGATAATCTTCCCAGCGGGCGATCTTTGCTTTCGAAACCCATTGAGAAGCCTCGTCAAGAATGACCTCTCGTAAGTCTGCTCCAAGGCTTACACTGGCTAGAATTCGAACAAGAACATCTGCTGCAGTAAGAACGTCGTTGTCCTTGTGAGTAAGAGAGACATGGTTCTGCACTATTTCACGAATGTCAGGATGTCTCGGCCCAATCGCGGCGATCAGTGCTGGTACGGCGACAAGGCCACCGATGTGAATGTCACGGACTCCACAATTGATCGCCTTTCGACCAGAGGCATAATTTGTGAAAAAGTGCCTGTGGTACTCTTCGACATAGGTGTCATTGTGTTTCTGAGGAGTAAGCATGAAATTGACATAATGATCAAGCCAGCGAGTGGAATCGTAATGCCCCGAACGTTGGATCAGCTCAAAAAGTTCAATCGCTAGAAGAGAGTTGAGGGTGTTTTCACCGGCTGTCAGAAATTGGTGGTAGTGTACGCCACGTTTTCCCCAGTACTGCGACTGCTCGCGTAGGATATCACCATTTGCATTGAGTGGCTTGTATTCGGATCGCCAGAGAATGCTATCCGGATGCGTTTTTTTGGGAGATTGATAGGAGTCGAGTATCCCAAAGTCTCTCTCAATTGCAGATTGGTTGTAGTACCAATGAACGGGCATCGCGATACTGTCGGCTACCAGGGCACCAAGCAAAATCTGCTTACCAAAAGAAGCGTTTGGAAGGGATTCAATGCCCCCAAGGTATTTTTTTTCTTCATTCGATTGCTGAGTGTTCATCGTAATACTTGCTCGAAAAAAGATGCGACTCGAGAGTTATCGGTGTTTTTGAATACGGTTTCAGCGGGGCCGTGTGATAAGACTGTACCGTCGCCGATAAAGGCAATTTCGTCAGCCACTCGACGAGCAAAGTTCATCGCGTGAGTTACAAGGACGAAATCAGTTCCAGAGTCCTTAAGACCCTCGATCATGTCAAGTACTTCAGCAGTCATTTCAGGGTCGAGGGCGGAAGTCGGTTCGTCAAGGAAGAGCCGCTTTGGTCTAACAACCATCGCACGAAGTATTGCTATCCTTTGGTTTTGGCCACCAGAAAGCTCTGCTGGCCGTTTGTCAGCATGCTCATGAAGCTGAAATCGTCTTAAGGGCTCTTCTACTCTCGCTATGGCTTCATCACGACTTAATCCATGGACAGACACGAGAGGGAGAATTAAATTCTCGCGAGCAGATAGGTGTGGAAAAAGGTTGTAGGATTGGAAAACTGTACCAACGGTTCGACGATACAGGCGAAGGCTGGCTTCGTCTCGTTGCAGGACGGTTTCATCGAATACCACTGTCCCGCTGGTCGGTATGTCGAGGCCTGCGAGGATTCGAAGGAGCGTAGATTTTCCACCACCCGATGGGCCGACAAGGACGAGCGAGTTCACCATCCCGGTCTCGATTGATAGTTTGTCGAGAACTCGCGTGGTACCAAACGTCTGGGTGAGGTCTTTTACAATGAGCCGCATGGTGTTGCTTGGGGTGCTAGTTATCGTTCGTAACTAAATGAAGATTCGAGCCACCGGGCGGTAGCGGATAGCGGTAAAGTGAGCATTAGATAGCCAATCGCAAGAGGTACATAACTCTCAAGTGTTGAGTATGTAAAGGAGTTCACTTCACGAGCATTAAGTGTGAACTCGGAGATGGCAATAACAGAGAGGAGTGAAGAATCTTTGATAAGAGACACGAGTTGACCTGCTATAGCTGGCAGGACAAGGCGTACAGCCTGAGGCAAAATAACAAGTCGAAAGGACTGCCATTGTGTCAGCCCAATCGCACGAGCTGAGTCCCGCTGTGTCTTAGGTATGGCATTGAGTCCACCTCGGAAAATCTCAGCCATGTACGCCCCACTAAAAGCAGCAAGCACCAAGGTGCCTACCACGAAACGATTTTCGAGACCAACGGCATTAGCTATGACATAAAAGCCAAGGAGTAACTGAACGAGAAGTGGTGTTCCGCGAATGATTTCAACATAGATCCTTCCGGTTGCCTCGATAAGAGGATTTCGAGCACCAAGGAACAGCGAGACGATAAGCCCAATGGCAACACTGAGTACTAAGGCTGCAAGGCTCAGCCCGAGAGTCACAAGCCAACCGGAAATAAATTTCTGTCGATATTCCCAGACGCCAGACCAGTTCCAATCACCAGGTACCTGAAAACAGGCAAGGATGAGCAGGCTGGTGACAGCCGCTGCAACAATGAGGTGAGCGAAAGATCGAGACATGCCTATAGCATAGAGCGTTGGGCTGAAAATATAGAGTCGTAATTCTGTTGCGGGCCTCTTTGCCGTCCCTGTTATGAAATAAAAGGCAGCAAGGAGTCCTTTTTTCGAACTATTGGATTCTTTTTTTACTTTTGTCACCTAATAGCGGACACAGAACAGACCACGAACTTGCACTTAGAAATAAAAAGGAATGTCATTGGCTTTAAAATAAGCCTTTTCTTCAGGCAAAAACTGTTCTCCAAGTTTCTCAAAGCCACCTGTATCTTTAAATTCTCGTAGGAATTTGTTGATTGCCTGAAGTAGTGTGATGTCCTGTTTTCGTAGTCCAATGGCCCAAGTTTCTTGCCTGAATGGATTGAGAATGGCTCGTGTTGCCTTTGGATGGCGGCGGTGATGTCGGTAAACGGATAGTGAATCGTAAATGAAGGCATCTACTTTACCTTGCATCACTTCAAGTACAGCGGCCGACTCCATGTCTAAGACAAATACGTCTGCTTTTTGGAGTTGTTGGGCCGCATATTTGTGAGCAGATGTTCCCAATTTGACAGCAATACGCACACCCGGTTTTGTGATGTCCTCAGGTGAAAGGATCGGTGAATCTCTTCCAACGAGAAGAGTGAGTCCCGTTTTCAAGTATGGGTTCGAAAAGGCGATTGCCTTGGCCCGCTCTGGAGTGGATGTCATGGATGAAATAATGCAATCAATCGTACCGGTTCGAAGTGCTGGAATCAGGCCATCGAACGCAATGTTTTCAATGAGAATCGGCCGCCCGAGCGATTTGCCAAGTGATTTGGCTAGTTCTACGCTTATGCCTTCAGGCTGGCCAGCGGTATCTGTCATCTCAAAAGGTGGATACGAAAGTTCCATGCCAACCCGAAGAATAGGAGGGGCCGCTTTTGCTTTGGTCAGTAAAGGTTTTTCGGGCAATGCGATTAATGTAAGAAGGATTCCAGTCGCGTAATATACAGATAGTCCTTGGTTGCGCATGTGGTTGTCCAGGAGAAATAATTCAATTGTTTTTTCAGTATATGAAACCAAAGAGCACTGTAGGAATACACACGGCGGTTCGGGTGATGAAAGATTTTTTATGCTGTGAATACTCGATGTTTCAGTCAAGTGTACGTTCAAAGTCCGCTTTGGTTTCGGCTCCCCAGATTGCTGTGGTAGGGAGATTCATTATGAAGAAAATATATACAGCTCTATTCTGTTGCAGTCTTCTTTCACCTACTTTTTCAGACAGGCTCGACCAGGGTCCAACCAAGGTGGAGTTCTTCGAGCGTATCTACTTGATATTCAAGGAGTAGATCCTGACGAGGAGTATCAAGATCCGGACTCTTTTTATTTCGATATTGCGAGGAAAGTAGGCATAGCTCAGGTTGCACGCGACGCCGTTGGAAAAGAATTCGGGCGGAAACAGAACGATAAGAGGTTTTTTATGTGACTATGATTAAGGGTGGTGGGGCATCACCAGATAGGGGCGTGATGGTAACAAGAGTTCCCGTGGCTCTGTAAAAATCTCTGTCGATAGAAGAAAGAAAAGCACGTCTTCAATTAATAGAAATGAAGTTAGTGCTGATTTCATATGATTGCCATATTTCTTTCCCGGAGGGGAGGGAATATGGCCGAAAGAAGTCCAAGCCCATTCATCCAAATCTCTAAGACGAGATATTGTCGCTATGGAGAGGCATCAATAACCAGTGATGCTGTTTTGATTAGGTGCCATCCTATTTTCTGGTGGCTTGAGTGAATCCAGCCTCAATAAGATCTGGATAGCCCGGTTGCAAGGCACGTGCGTCATAGCCATGAGATAATAGAATACGCGCCGCCTCAAGGCAGCGGCCGCCGGACAGACAGTGACAGTAGATGATTTTATTACTGGGAAGCCGGTCGTGTAAATTGTTCTCGGCAGCGGTTCGAAGTTCGCTGAGGGGAAGAGACTTCGCAAGAGATAGATGGCCACGTGACCATTCCTTTGGCTCACGAACATCAATGAGAATAGCGTCTTGAATCATTACGGCGTGCTTGACCTTGGAAAGCGTGTCCTCCGTGTGGGTTTCGGCAAGGACATGCGTAACTGTTCCAATGATAATCGCCATCAGAAGCCCTGTTGTTTTGCTTGTGCTTCCAGAAGACGGCGACTGATTCCATGGCATTTTTGCAATGACCATCCCCATTCCGCAAGTGTCGGTGATACCGGCAA
>CAXEMW010000030.1:0-19231 GCA_963997395.1 uncultured Planctomycetaceae bacterium | reverse complement strand
GAAGTGCGGATTACGGCACGGTGATTGGAAGATCGTGCGAATGGGCGGTCGGAAAGGGCCCGGTAAATCGAAGTGGGAACTCTATGACCTCTCGAAAGATCTCTCTGAAGAAATGAATCTCGCTCAATCAAAACCCGAGCGTCTTACCGAATTAGTAGAACGGTGGGAGAAGATGAATAGCGAAATGGCTGAGCCGTTGTTTTGAGTTTCAACGAACGTTCTGTGCAGAGGACAAGGGGGCAGGCCATATTGTTCGTGTCGCTACTTTTTTGCTTGCCGCATTCGTAACATTTGATCAAAGCTAGTGAAATTCTACTAACATTTTTATCTACGAGTCGCGCTTTGTTTATACAAAAAAATGTATGAAAGGCACTGCTCGTGGTTGGTTCATACAAGAAAAAGTATGGATCGTACCAATCGCGATACGGTAGAAGGAATTGATCGTAAGATGCTCAGGGTGAAAAAAAGAATGAAGATGTATCTTGCGGAGAGAAACGAACGATGAGAATCCGACATGTCATTCTGATGCTTGCGATTTGTGCCACGCTAGTGCTGACAGCCTGCGGCCAACTGCACGCGCAACAAAAGCCTCCGGTAAGTATGACGAATCCGGTCAAAGCATTGGCGGATCGCGTTCGCGCGCATGTGAATAGTGAGCCTCTCAGATTCCCGAATCAGCACTGGGTTCGAGGTGCGTATTATGCAGGGCTGATGGCCATGTATGAAAGCACGTTGGATCGTGCGTATCTCGATGATTGCATGGAATGGGGAAAGAACGTTTCTTGGCAGATCAAAGAACAGGGGGGCGGTCCGTATGAAAGTGGGGCCTATCCACTTGTTTGCGGCCAGATTTGGTATGGGTGCTTTCAGGCGAACAAGGATGAGATGATGATGAAGCCAACCCTCGCGTTCCTTGAAGACCCAAAGGTCGAGAATCCTGTGTCCGCACCGGGGAAATGGTATTTGGAAAACACGGGACATCGCTTTGTAGATGGGCTGTTTACGGCATCTCCACTTCTCGCAATGCTGTATCAAATGACGGGGGATGAAAAATATGTGGATTGGATGAATGCTTGCTTTTGGGATGTGCACAAAGAAATCTTCGACCGCGATGCGGGCCTGTTCTATCGTGACGCGCGTTCTAAACCCCGGAAGACGAAGAAAGGGAAGAAAGTGTTGTGGTCCCGTGGGAACGGATGGGCATTTGGCGGTCTGACCCGAATTCTGAAGTATCTTCCTGTCGAGCATCCCAGTTACCCAAAGTACAAATCGTTGTATTTGCAAATGGCCGAGTCATTGGCAAAGCGACAACAAGCCGATGGGTTCTGGCGAAGCAACCTTGATGATCCTGAACAGTATCCAATGAAAGAAAGTAGTGGAACCGGGTTCTTCTGCTACGGCATCGCCTGGGGAATCAATACTGGAATTCTGGAAAGAGAGCGTTTTCTTCCGGTTGCAAGAAAGGCGTGGACTGCACTTGCTTCGATTGTCAACGAAGACGGCAAGGTCGGATGGAGTCAGCCCGCCGGTGGTGGTCCGGGGAAAGTTACGGAAGCAGACACCTCGAAATTTGGTACCGGTATCTTCCTGTTAGCCGCTAGCGAGATTCATATACTCTTGAAAAATAAAGGAAATAAACAATATGACGTCTGTATGTATGGGGGCACGCCGGGCGGAATCATAGCCGCAATCTCTGCAGCGCGGGAAGGAGCTTCGGTCGTGCTCCTGGAGCAGACCCGACACGTGGGCGGGCTGACCACAAGTGGCTTGAACCGCGATGAGTGCAACCACCTCGATCGCCAGACATTAGGTGGTCTTTGTGAGCAGTTTCTTGAAGAGGCTGTCAAACGAAGTAACGGCAGGTGGACGGAGGGTAATTCCCGCACCTGGCAGTCCGGAATCGCCGAACGGGTTTTCCTCGAAATGTTGAAGGAAGCCGGAGTCGAGGTGCGATACGAGCAGCTGCTCGATCAAGTAAAAAAAGACGGGATTCGAATTACTGAGCTTCGGATGCAGTGCGGTGATATTTACCAAGCGAATGTTTTCATTGACGCCACCTACGAAGGTGACTTGATGGCGAAGGCTGGAGTGTCCTACTCCGTTGGGCGTGAGTCTGCGGAGCACTATGGCGAATCAATTGCCGGCGTTCGCTACCTTGACGACAAGGTCGCCATCTCGCCTTTCGATGACGAGGGCAATCTGCTGTTTGGCGTGATGCCAGGCAAGTCGCCGGAAGCCGGTTCCGCCAGCGAGGTACCGATCTGCTACAACGTCCGCCTGAATATCACGACAGATGAGGCCAATAGAGTTTCGATCGAGAAGCCGAGCAGCTACGACCCGATGCAGCACGAATTGCTGGCACGTGCGCTCGAGGCCGGCTTGCTCAAAAATCTTTCGTCCATTATCGGTACCTACTCGATGGGTGAAAGCAGCAAGCGTGAACTAAACAACCGCCAGTTTTCAATCGTGTCCATGAGCATTCCGGGCGCGCAAACCTCATGGGCAGAGGCCAGTTTCGAAGAGCGGGAAGCGATTCACAAACAATACCGGGACTATACTCACGGCATGCTCTGGTTCCTGAAAACAGATCCTCGAGTGCCCAAACATATTCGCGACGAGATGGCACCGTACGGGTTCTGCAAAGACGAGTGGGCTGACAACAACCATTGGCCCTACTATCTCTACATCCGCGCGGCCCGTCGGATGCAGGGAGAAGTCGTCCTCACCGAAGCAGACGTTATTGAAGACCGAGATAAAGAAGATGTGATTCATATCGGTTCTCACTTCATCGACTGCCACCACGCGGCACGCTACGCGGTCGACTCGGGCCACATCATTAATGAGGGACGAATTTGGAAACAGGGGGCACGGTTCGACATTCCCTATCGCGCCATCACACCGAAGGCTGGCGAGTGTTCCAATTTATTGGTGCCCGTGTGCGCCTCTGCCACTCACGTCGCCTTCTGCACCATCCGGTTGGAACCCACGTGGATGCATCTGGGTGAGGTTGCAGGGATCGCCGCGGCGATGGCAGCCAAGTCAGGACAATCGGTGCAGACGATTGACGTCAAATCGCTGCAGGCTCGTTTGCTAAAGGTAGGCATTCCACTTGAGCATCCCGAAGGTCCGATGGCCTATGAAAAGAATCGCGGCAAACCCAGAACGTTCGCGCCTGACGACGTGGTGAAGGAATTTTTCGCCAGCGCCGACAAGGACGGGGATGGGATGGCATCCAAGTCGGAGTGGGATTCGGCGAGACCCACATGGAAGTGGCTCTTTGACCACATCGACAAAGACAAGAACGGACAACTCGACCGGGGTGAGTATCAAGTCTTTCAGGATTTCAAAAATGTGAACCCGACTGGCGAAAAAAACTAGAGTCTCGATGAGGGGCAGGGAACTGGGAGTCTGAAACGAATGATGAAAATCCAACAAACGGCCCGTATGCTTGCGATTTGTACCGCGTTATCGCTGATAGCCTGCGCCCAATTGCACGCGGCGCAAAAACCCAACGTGGTCTTTTTTCTTGTCGATGATCTTGGGCAGCGAGACCTGGGGTGCTACGGCAGCGAGTTCTATGAAACGCCAGCAATTGACCAGTTGGCAAAAGAAGGCATGCTCTTTGACAACGCCTACGCGACATGCCATGTCTGCTCACCGAGTCGCGCGAGTATCCTGACCGGGAAGTATCCAGCGCGTACGAACCTGACCGAGTGGCTAGCCGGACGTCCGGAGAGAGAGTACGAAAAACTGCATCACGCCGAAAAACTGACGTCACTACCGGACGAAGAGATTACTTTGGCAGAGACACTCAAGCAGCATGGATACGCTACCGCCAATTACGGGAAAGCACATCTGCGTAAAGATCCGAGGACGTATGGGTTCGATGAAGCTATCACTGGGTGGGTCAAATCCTATTACCATCCCTTCGGTGGTGAGTACAACAAATCACTGCCGGCGAACAAGGGTGATTACTACACCGATAAGCTGACAGATGCCGCCATCGATTTCATCGAGCGAAATAAAGACCAGCCGTTTTTCGTTCACCTCGAGCATTTTTCTGTTCATGATCCGATTCAAGGCCGGAAGGACTTGGTTGAAAAGTATCAAAAGAAACTCACCACCATGCCGCATCAGGAAGGCCCGGACTTCATTCTCGAACCCAACCCGGATGGACCTGCGATTACAGAAGGTGAGTTGAATGATCTCGAAAAAGATGACACCAGTGAAACACACCAGAGTGCGCGAGTGTGGTGGGTAAAACAGAAGCAGGACAACATCGAGTTTGCTGGAATGGTTGAGGCAACAGACCAGAGTCTTGGTCGAATTCGGGCAAGGCTCAAAGAGCTCGGACTTGAAAAGAACACTATCATTATCTTCACAGCCGACAACGGTGGTATGGCAGCCTCGAACCAGTATCGCGGGATCAGTCAGCCTCGCGAGAGTTTGGATAAATACTTTGCAAGCTCTAATCTGCCACTTCGCGGTGCGAAAGGTTGGAACTACGAAGGCGGAATTCGCGTGCCGTTAATTGTGTATTGGCCTGGGAAGACTCAGCCTGATTCCACGTCGCATGCGATCGTTACGGGAACGGATTACTACCCAACCCTGCTCGACATGTTGAACATCCCGGCGTTACCTGATCAACATCGGGATGGCAAAAGTTTTGTCCCTGCGTTGAAGGCTGAAGACTATGATCGAGGGGCCATCTACTGGCACTTTCCGCATTACAGCAATCATGGTTTTCAAAGTCCTAATGGTGCTATTCGTTTTGGTCGGTATAAGTTGATTGAGTATTACGAGAATGGGACTGTTCAACTCTTCGATCTCGAAAATGATATCGGTGAGCAGAATGACCTTTCAGAGTCACACCCCGCTGTCACCAAAAAGCTGAAGAAGATGCTCCAGCAGTGGCGCGATGACGTCGATGCGAAGATGCCCTATCCTAAAACTGCAACGTCCAATCCTGCGCCGGGGGCGCGTGTTACCAAGCCAAAATAAGGAACGTCAGAAAAGGACATGTACTACTATAATTAGGAGTGATCAAGAATCGTCGGACGCTAGTCGCTTATCGACCTTCATCATCCCTCGCAGTGGGTGTCCACTAGTGATAGTACATTGTTGATGTGAGACTCAGTCATGAATACGAATTCATATTGCGCACGGAACGATGATACGTGCCGCATCACTCTGTCGGCCTTGCTGGCTTTCATGCTTTCCCTTGTCGTTGGCACGAAAAGTCTGTTCGCACAGCCAGCCATGGCTCTCGCCGAAAGAAACGAGATGTCTGAACAGTTATTCGTGCGACGCATCGTACCGCTTCTACGTGAGAAATGTCTTGCCTGTCACGGTGATGATGTGGAGGCGAGAGAAGGTGGTCTTGATCTTCGTTCGTTGCAGACGGTTGCTAGGGGTGGTGATAGCGAAGAACCAGGCGTTGTTCCAATGCATCCTGATCGTAGTTCAGTCTACCTGGCAGTCACTCGTAACGACGATGCGTTTTCTGCAATGCCACCGAAAGAGTCAGAGAGTCTCACGAGTGAAGAGATTGGCTGGTTACACGATTGGATTGTCAGCGGTGCTGGATGGCCATCGGAAAAAGATCAGACTGAAATTCGTGCCAAACACGAAGCTGAATGGGCACAAGAAGATGGAGTTCGTGTCCGAACGTCGGGAGGACTCTCAGATAGTTGGACGAATCGAAACTATGATCCTGAAGGCCTTTGGGCGTATCAGCCACTTCAGGAAGTCACTGTTTCTGATACCCATGAGAATCCGATTGATGGTTTTCTTCAGGCGGCACTTCCGAAGGGTCTTCAAGTTGCGTTGCCTGCTTCTCGTCGTGATCTTATCCGTCGGGCAACCTTTGATCTCACCGGTTTGCCGCCGACACCAGATGAAGTGAAAGCGTTTCTCATTGACCAGCGTAAAGACAAAGAGGCGTTTCGTGATGTTGTGGAGCGGTTGCTTGTATCACCACACTACGGTGAGCGAATGGCGCAGCACTGGCTGGATGTCGTTCGCTATGCCGATTCCTCTGGGTTTGCAAATGATTTTGAACGTGGGAATGCATGGCGATATCGTGATTATGTCATCCGAGCTTTTCAAGACGACAAACCGTATGATCAATTCGTAAGAGAGCAGATAGCTGGTGATGAGATTTCGCCAGACGACCCAGAGCATCTGGTTGCTGTTGGTTTTCTTCGGCAAGGGCCGTGGGAACTGACGAGTATGGAAGTTCCTCGGGTCGCCCGTCAGCGGTTTCTTGATGATGTCACCAATAGTGTTGGTGAAACGTTTCTTGCGCATTCTCTGCAGTGCGCGAAGTGTCATGATCATAAATTTGATCCTGTTCCTACACGTGATTACTACAGCATTCAGGCGGTTTTCGACACCACACAACTTGTTGAGCGAAAAGCAGACTTTCTGCCGAGCGAAAACCAAGATGGTTTTGATGAGGAACGGTTCCTCAGAAGAATGGAGAAGGGTTTTCTTGAGTTGCAGGAAGAGATGGATGAAGTTGTTCAGCAGAACGCTCTGGAATGGTTTGAGTCACAACTCGAGGAGGCTGACTCTGATCAAAAGCAGGAGGTCTTAGCCACTCAATCAAAGTGGAAAAAAGCAGTTGCTAAGGCAGCGAAGAATACGAAGAGTGGTGCATTTCAGAAAGCGCGGTCGCAGCTTATGCAGCAGGGGATCGCGCAAAATGATCTACCTCCCCTTCGTGTTGGTCTTACGCCTCGACAGAATGGAATGCAGCGTGTCGCGAACAAGGGACTGCAGCGATTGAAGTGGGAGTTTGATCGGTACAAGCCCTTTGCACTTTCAGTCTACAGCGGATCCACGCCGACGTATAACAAAGTTCTCTCGCCACTTCGTATGCCAAAGTCCTCGTCGAAGGGTGTGCTTGAGCAGATGTATATCCGAACGGGAGGTGATCCCTTCGCCGAAGGTGATCCTGTCAGTCCTGGTGTGCTCAGCGTGCTCGAAGATCAGGTTCCGGCTACTATTCCAGAAACACCAGAAGGTCGCAGAAAAGCATTTGCTGAATGGGTAACTGATCCGAACAATCCACTTGTGTCGCGGGTTATGGTCAATCGCATCTGGCAATGGCATTTTGGAAAGCCAATCGCTGGAAACCCAAATAATTTTGGTTCAACAGGTGGCTTACCAACACACCCTAAGCTGCTCGATTATCTTGCGACAACGTTCACGGAAAACAGCTGGTCAGTGAAAGACATGCATCGGAAGATCATGCTCTCGGAGGCATATCGCAGATCATCCACGCATCCAGATCCGGATGAACTCGCTGAGAAAGACCCGGAGAGTCGATTGCTTGCTGTGTTTGAGCCACGACGGCTTTCAGCGGAAGAGATGCGTGACTCGATGTTGGCAATTACGGGGGAACTAAATTGTGATGTGGGTGGGGTTCCCTGTCGTCCTGAAATCAATGAAGAGGTCGCCCTTCAGCCACGACAGGTAATGGGTGCATTCGCAACGGCATGGGTTCCGAATCCAAAGCCCGAGCAGCGGCATCGACGATCTCTCTATGTTTTGAAATTGCGTGGAGTGAAGCATCCGATGCTTGAGGTATTTAATTCACCCGCACCGGACTTTTCATGTGAACGACGTGAATCGTCAACGGTCACGCCACAGGCGTTGAGTCTTTTCAATAGTAAGAATTCGTACGATCGAAGTCTTGCGCTGGCGCAACGTGTATGGGATGAAAGTTCTGGTGAGATGGGAAATCGTGACAGGCAGGCGGTGCAACGTCTTTACGAATTGGTTTTATGCCGTGAGCCTCAGCAAGAAGAACTTGAAAGGGCATTGCAAAGTTGGCGTTCAGTAGAGGCGAGTCTATCTGTTGAGGCTCGGCCAGATTCAAAGGTTCCGCTTACAGCGTCACGGGAAGCAGTCGAGGAGTTTTCTGGAAAACGCTTCATGTACGACGAAGTTCTTTATGCGAATCAGGAGTTCGAATCTGATTTACAACCAAATGATGTTGATCGTCATGTGCGGGCACTTGGTGACATATGTCTTGTGTTTCTGAACACGAATGAATTTGTGTACGTCTACTAGGGTTTTTACTGATGCCACATATGAATCGTCGAGAAAGCATGTTTCGCATTGGTACCTCACTTGGCAGTGTGGCGTTTGCGTCGCTCCTTGCTGGTGATGCAAGGGCGACTGAATCAACTGGGCCACTTGCTCCTAAACCAGTGCACATTCCAGCAAAGGCAAAAAATTGTATTTTTTTGACGATGACTGGCGGTCCCTCGCATATCGACACGTTCGATCCGAAGCCCGCGCTCAAAAAGTTACATCTGCAGGAATTTACCCGGAGTGGTGAAACCAAGTCTGCTATGGAAAGTGGCAAGCGGTATTACGTTCAAAGCCCCTTTTCGTTTCACCAGCATGGTGAGAGTGGCGCACCGATGGCTGACAACTGGCAGCATCTTGCTCGGGTGGCAGATGACCTGTGTTTCTTTCGTGGGTGTCAGGTCGATAGTGTGAATCATCCAACAGCCATGTATCAGATGAATTGTGGGAATCGTTTTGGTGGCGATCCGGCGGTCGGTGCATGGGTGACGTATGGACTTGGTAGTGAGAATTCGAACCTGCCTGGATATGTTGTTCTCCCTGAAGTGTCTGATCCACAAGGTGGTGCACCGAATTGGGGAAATGGATATCTTCCTGCGTTCTATCAGGGAACGCCCTTGCGGCCAACCGGCTCACCGATCTTGAACCTGTCACCACCACCTGGTGTGACCGCAAGTCGACAGCGGCAGAATCTTGACCTGCTCAAGGCAATGAATGAACGCCATGCGGCGTTGCATCCTCAGCACGATGAGCTTGCTGCAAGGCTTGAGAGCTATGAGCTCGCTTTTCGAATGCAGACGGAAATACCCAATGCAATTGATATGTCGGAAGAATCGCAAAAGACACTCGACGCGTATGGCGTGGGGCAAGAAGAAACAGATGCATTTGGCAGGAAGTGTCTTTTGGCCCGTAAGCTTGTTGAAAAAGGTGTTCGCTTTGTCCAGCTGTATAACGGAGGCTGGGATAGTCACGATTACATCGAGCGAGCCCACAGCAACCGGGTGAAGGGCGTTGACCAGCCCATCGCTGCTCTCATTGAAGATTTGAAGGCACGAAACCTTCTTGAAAGCACTCTGGTTGTATGGTGCGGAGAGTTCGGCCGGTCGCCCGACAATGGTGTTCGCGGTGGTGTTGCATATGGGCGTGACCATAATCCTGATGCGATGACGATCTGGTTGGCGGGTGGTGGCAGTAATGCGGGGCACACGATTGGTGCAACAGATGAAACCGGTATGACCGCTGTGGAAGACGTTCATCACATTCGTGATTTTCACGTCACGCTGCTACGACTCCTCGGACTCGATGACAACAAGTTGACCTACTACCACGCCGGACGCTTTAAACAGCTCAGCCAATTCGGTGGCAAGGTCATCGACAAGCTCATTGCATAAGCCGTTATCTTACGTTTAAACAAGTGAAATTCATGCTATCACGCAATCGACGTCGTTTTTTACAAGCATGCAGTATTGACGGCGGCAGATTGACCAGTCGATAGGTGATTGAAACAACGAAAGTTGCTCTACGCAGAATGATACACCAGTTCATCGTGTAAAGCTCATTTTCGGCTGCTGTATTGGCGATAAGGTCTTGCCGAACAAAAATAAGGAACGTGGAGAAAAGGACATAAGTTGGTGTAATCTAAAGACATAGTAAGTGAACCTCAAAAGACTCGCAGTCTGTTTAGAGGATGGGGGGTAAAAGCATGAAAAAAATAAGTAGGTTGTCTGGCGGTCTCGTTCTGGCCGTCAGCTTTACTGTCATCAACAGTATGCAGGTTACTGCCGTGGCAGCTGAGTTTTCAATGAAGCAGGAGCCGACTGGCGATATTGCCATTTATATCGATGACCAGCTGTTTACTCGATACGTCACGTCGGACAAAGTTTCTAATAAGTGCTACTTCTGGCCAATCGTTGGTCCGGGCGGTATCAAGATGACACGTGCCTATCCCATGCAGAACGTCGAGGGTGAGAAGCAAGATCACCCGCATCATCGGTCAGTCTGTTTTGGGCTTCATAGTGCCAATGGGTTCAATACATGGCACGAAGTCTTAACATTCACAAAAAAAGGGAAGGTCGACCCGCACAAGGCGGCGCATCTGGGGCATCAGGTTCACGCCAAGGTCAGCAAAGCCGAGGCATCGGGAAACAAAGCAACACTTGTTGTTGAAAGTGAAAACGTCACGCCGAACGGTGAGGTTTATATGCTGCAGACCCGCACGGTGGATTTCCATGTTGCTGATAACGGTTCGCGGGTCATGGATATAGAAATTGTATTGAAAGGTATTCAGGACAAGATCACGATTCATGACATGAAAGATTCAGGTCTTACCGTTCGTGTCGCTCACAGTATGTGTGTTGATGCAGGGGAAGGTGGTCGCATTATCAATAGCAATGGAGACGCGAATGGAGATGCTTGGGGCAAGCGGGTGTCCTGGGTTGATTTCAATGGTCCCGTTGAAGGTAAAACAATGGGGGTGGCCATGTTGAATCATCCTGATAGCTTCCGTTATCCAACTCCGTGGCATGTACGAAACTATGGCTTGTTTACGGCGAACCCGTTTGCGTTAAAAGAAGTCGCGGGTGAGAAAGATTCTGGAGACGTGGATCTTGCCAAGGGGCAGTCAATCACGCTCCGGCACCGAATTGTCTTTCACGCTGGTGACGAAAAGACAGCCAAGATTGCTGAGGCATGGAAAGCGTATGCGAAGTAAGAGAACATTGGACTGATTACGATTCATTTCTATCACGAGGTATTGCAGACATGGCAAGAACAACACGACGACAGTTTTTCCAGACAAGCGCAGTTGTAAGTGGAGCGTTTTATATAGGAGGGACAAAAGCCTCTGGTGACGTGATCGGTGCCAACGAACGAGTCCGCCTTGCTGTGATTGGCCTCAACGGCCGGGGCAAGTCGCATTTGGCAGGGTTTGGGAAACTAAAAAATGTTGAGATCGCCTCAGTGGTCGACCCAGATGAAAACGTGTTGAATCGATGTTTAGGCAAAGTGCAAAGCAAAGCAAATGGAAAGAACTGCCAGGGGCACAAAGACATTCGAACTGTTCTGGAAGATAAGAATATCGATGCTATCTCGATTGCTACTCCGAACCATTGGCATTCGTTGATGACAATCTGGGGGGCTCAAGCTGGCAAGCATGTATATGTTGAAAAACCAATGAGTCACGACATCACGGAAGGTCGCGTCGCCGTTGAGGCACAGAAGAAGTATGGCGTGGTTGTCCAACACGGCACCCAGCGTCGTAGCGACGCTGGAATTGCGTCGCTCCACGAAGCGCTTAAAAGCGGCAAGCTACCTCGGCTAAAAATTGCTTATGGTTACTGCTGCAAACCACGCGACAGTATCGGATTCAAGACGCCCGGTAATCCGCCATCGAATCTTGACTGGAATCTTTGGAAGGGCCCAGCTGTGATCGACCAATATCATGACAACCTGGTTCACTATAACTGGCACTGGTTTTGGGGAAGTGGGAACGGTGACTTGAACAATCAGGGAACGCACCAGTTGGATGTTGCCGCCTGGGCAATCGACGACGACCAGATCCATCCGACTCGTGCGATGGCTATCGGTGGGCGATTCAATTGGGATGATCAAGGCCAAACGCCAAACACGATGTTTGCGGTTGCAGAGTATCCGAATGGCCAGTCGGTGATGTTCAATGTTCGCAACGTCAACCACAAGGGTTACGAACGTCAGGTGTACAACGAGTATTACCTGGAAGACGGCAGCAAGATTACTGGCGAAGGCACGTACACTATTCACCGGCCCGGCAAGGCACCTGAAAAGTTGAATTTAGATAAAGGTAAAGTTACCCCTGGTGGGAACTGGGGTGCATTCATCGCGGCTGTTCGTGCTGGTGATCCGAACATGGCGAATGGGACAGCGATGGAAGCACACCGTGGTTGTGTGGTCGGTCACTTGATGAACAACTCATACCGCCTTGGCTCGCAGTTGCCGTTCAACGCAAAAGCTGGCAGATTCGGTGACAACAAGGATGCTTCAAAACACTTTCTTGAGCTGCATGAGGTTACCTCCGGTGGCGCTGGTGTGCCTGAGGACAAAGCCAACTACACCGTTGGGCCGTGGCTGACCTTTGACCCCCAAACCGAACGATTCATTGGTGAGAAGGCTGACGCTGCCAACGCTTTGCTGAAGGATCCGAACAACAAAGGGTTTGAAGTTCCTGATGCAAAGAACGTTTGACTGAGGTAGCTTTGGTGAAATCAATCAATGCATGAATGGAACTGCAGGTTCACACATGGTTGAGGTAGGAGCGTTGGCGGCCCGTCAGCTTGAGGACTATGACGCCCACCAGCCGGGCATGCTTTTTGCGGAAGGGTGCGTGCTGGATGTGTTGCAGGGGTACGAACTGCAACACGCTGTTGCAAAGTTGCGGTTCCAGCGCGGCGAGCGATTGATTGGATATAAAGTCGGCTGTACCTCATCAGCAATTCAGGAGCAGCTTAAGATTTCTCATCGTGTGCGAGGGTTTCTTTTTGATACGGAGCAGTATGAGTCAGGAGTGGCCTTATCACGACAGAGTTTTGACAATCTGGCAATTGAGGGTGAGCTGGCAATAGAACTCTCTCGTGAGCCGAGAGACGAAGACTTCGCTGATCATTTGCTACCGCCGTGCATCTCTCGGATCTTCCCGGTCATCGAGTTGCACAACCATGTGATGCGGGGGCAGCAGGCATTGGCAGGTGAATTGATTGCAAATAATGCTATTCACGCTGGTTTTATTTCTGGAAAGGGTGGCCTGACACCGAGTCATTTTTCAGAAACGATGTTTGATGGAGCCCGGCTTGAGATTTTCCTAAACAATCAATTGCTTGGTCGGTGCGAAGGGCAGCTCTTGCTTGAGACAGTTTGCTCATCGCTGAAATGGTTATGGCACGAATTGCTGCAGAGCGGTGAGCAGCTTCATGCAGGGCAGATTGTTCTCACGGGGTCTGTTCCAAACCTATTTCCAGTCGTAGATGAGTGTTACATCCGAGTTGAGTCAGTACCATTCGGTGACGTTTCAGCCGAAGTGAAAAACAGCACGCTCCGTACGTGCTGACTACAACGTACTGGGCATGCTGCCCTCTGTCTCTGTAAGGAACGTGACATCGCGTGACACAAACCGAAAGCTTGCAGGAAGTTTTTTTCCATCAAGCCGAATGACAACAGTGTGTTTTCCAGCGGTGAGTTGTGTTGTGAAGTTCGTATCCCCTTGCACTGGATTTGAATCAACCCAGAGGTCGGCTGTATCCGCACCATTGGCACTGAGCGTGACAGCACCATCTGTCGCCATCTCTATATGTGTCCTCAGGAACACATCAACAGGTCCCTTCTTTCCAACTACTTTCGCTTTTCTGGCAAGTTGGGTTCCAGGAACCGTGCCGTTCACTCTTGAGAGGAATGGCACCCACTGATCACCTTCCGTTACTGACATGAGCGTCTGAATGTTACCGCCTTCCACGCGATGCGTGCCTGTAGCGACTTCATACACTCGAGCGACACCTCCTTTACTAGCATCGTAGTTACCAGGCCTGCCAAGTTGTGTCAGGAACTTGATCAAATCGACCTGCTCTTGTTGACTTAGTCGATCGACAAGGCCTTCTGGCATCAATGACTTTCCAGGCTTTTGGAATTCAATATCATCTTTTGCGATTCGAACAAGTTTGTTGCGGGCATCCCGGAGAATTAATTCTTCGTTATCACTTCCCACAATAATACCGGTGAGAATCAGTCCGTCAGTGGTCAGAATATTTACAGAGTGATAGTTCTCTTTAATTTTTGCATTCGGCTTGTAAATCGATTCGATCAGGTAGTCAATCGGCGCACTTGTGCCCAAGCTCGTCATATCTGGACCAACTTTTCCACCAACTCCCCCGATTGCATGGCAGGTAATGCACTGCATGTCCTCCCTGCTGTATACAGCTTCACCGCGTGCAGGGTGCCCATTGTGTTCAACGAGATCAATAAGCTCGGCAACACGTGCCGGCGTCAATTCTGGAGTCTGAGGGGTAACCTTGGCGTACGGTGAAATTGCAGCAATTAAGTCTGGCTCATTACGACCAGCATCACGAGCCGCCGTGAGACCAGCGAGTGCAGCTGACTCAGTGATACCAGCAGCTGGAATGTGTTTTGCCAAAACAGTGCCAGTATTTTTCTTCACGAGGACCTGTCGCCAGAAGTCGAGCAACTGCTGCTCACCCTGAAGGCCAGCAAGTGACTGATAAAAAGGCTTCGCAGCACCTTGCGGATTTAATGCTGCCAAGTGGATGACCGCTTGCCTTTGGATGCGTTTATTCTTAGAACGCGTGAGTCGTGTCAGTGCTGCGACGCTCGGCTGCCCAATCTCCTGCAATGACTGGAGTGCCGTGATCTGGATGGCACTATCTGCACCACTTTCTACAAGGTCTGTGAGTTGAGTGATGCACGCATTCAGCTTCCAGACCCCAGCAAGCCTGACTGCCGCAGTCTGAATGGTTGAATTTTTTTCGGTAAGAAAAGTGCTGATACGGTTGAGATCACCAGCCGGTTTCAGCTTCCGCACACGCTGAGCAGTTGCCAGCGCATCAATGGCTCGGGCCAGACCATTCTCTGCAAATCCTTTCTTTAAGATCTGATTGAAAAGATTCGTCAGCTCGGTCTTTCCACCAGCTTGAGCGATTAACTCAATCCATGGCCCAGAGCCATCTGCTGGTATGGGTTCTTTTGCAAGACGTTTTGAGAGATAGGAGGCAGCACGTCCTGAATCGATGTTTGTGAGTACGAACTCTAATTGTTTCTCACGAGATGGTGAGTCTGGCTTCCATTGCCCTTGGTTGAGTGCAACCATGAACACATCTGCAAGCTCATCCATCGTAGTGGCAAGTGCAAAGTCAAGAAATCTGTCGCGTGGTAGCTCGAGTGATGTCAATGCCATCGATGCAGCTTCAGCTGTTTTTATTTTTCCAAGGCCCCGAATGGCCTCGAGTCGTACACGTGGATGTTCGTCCACGACTGCTCGACGATAGATCGCGAGTGCAGTTTTGGAATCGAGTGGCTGTGAACTATCTGTCGCTGGATCAACCAGATCACTGATAACACGCATTGCCGCCGACCTGACTTTTGGGTCGTCTGCAAATGCCAGCGTTTGAACATCTTGAAGATCAACAGCATCGAATCCCTGCTGAAGCCAGACTCCCTGCAGTTTCTGGTATTCGTCAGAAGATGCTTTGGTCCACGTACGCAGTTCTTTTTCTAAGAGATCGCTTCGCTCCAAGAGAACACGTCTCGCTTGATCACGCGTGTATCGATCGTCAGAAATGAGCCGATGCAATAGGTCCTTCGAAGCAGTCTTCGTAAGGTCTTCTTTTTTCTTTGGTGTGCTACCTGTCCAGGTAACTCGCCAGATACGACCATGCCAGCGATCTCGACGCTCGTCACGAAAGTCGACTTCTCCATGATTAATGATCGGGTTTGACCAGTCAGCAATATAGAGAGCACCATCAGGTCCCTGCTTTACATCAATCGGTCGGAATGAACTACTTGTAGTTCGCAATAAATCATCTTCTTGGGTTGTGACAAACCCAGCGCCTTGTTCTTCGAGGCTGAACCTCGTTACGCGGTTTGCACGGAAGTCGCAGGTAATCACAGAGCCCTGCCACTCCGGTGGGAAAGAATTCCCAGAGATAATCTCAGCCGAGGCAAACTTGGGGTAACTGCCCGGGCTAATCAGGCCCAAGACCCGTCTTGCACCCGGTGTCGGATTAAATGCCGCGCCCGGAAACGAATAGGCGATTCCACTAAAGCCAGCGCCGTCTGTCAGAAAGGATTGCCCGAAGTCATCAAACTGATGTCCCCACGAATTCACAAGACCTCGGAATACAACTTCCATTCGCATTGTGTTTGTGTTGTACCGGAAGCCGCCACCCGCCTTTAAGCGAACAATGCCTCCTGGTGTCTCTGTATCAGTTCGTGTATAGATCGATTGATTCATATACAGCCGACCGTCAGGTCCCCAGCGAAGTGTGTGAAGATTATGGTGGGTGTCTTCTGTTCCAAAACCACTAAGCACTCGCCGTTTCAGATCTGCTTTTCCATCACCATCTGTATCTTTCAGAAACAACAGATCAGTACTCTGCGCGACGTAGCAACCCCCATCCCCAGGCTCAACTCCTGTGGGAATCAACAAGTCGTCAGCGAAAACAGTTGACGTATCTGCTTTCCCGTCCGCATCAGTATCTTCCAAGACCAGGATTTTATCCGGAGCTGTTTGCCCTACTTCAATCATGGGATAGGCTTCGCTACTCGCTACCCAGAGCCTTCCTGCCGGATCAAAATTCATCTGAATGGGTTTGTTGAGCTGAGGGTTTTCAGCCCAGAGACTCACCTCTAGATTTTTACCAGCAGTAAACTGTGGAGTTGGTTGTTTTGTGAAGGTCGCGTAGCGAGATGCAGTTGTGGCAGGCTTTGATTGCACAGAAGTGCCGTCCAGTTTTCTCAGCATTGCGATGGCTTGTTCTTCTTCAGCAATCAATGGATCGTATTGCGGGATTTCAACGGCATTCTGCCCTTGCTCTCGTTTTCGGAATCCAAAAACATAGGCCATGTTCGCGGGACGAGACCGATGAAACCACCACACATTCTTTTTCAAAATCTGGCTTCTTAATTTTTCGACATGAGGGTTACCAATCCATCTGTCATCAAAACCAAGAGTTTTCCCTATTTCGATCGCAGTTTCCCGATACCCAGCATCGTTGAGATGAATTGAATCTTTACGTAGTTCCTCGTCTTTTGCAGTTTGTGATAAATCAACAAATACCCCATTATTTTTCTCAGCAAGTTGCGTGATGGCTTTTGTGTATGCGGCTAATGCAGACGTACGTACTCGTGTTTTGTTCTGTGAATCAGGAAGACGGCCTAGTGGAGAGAGGAATACATAACGAAGGCCCGGTTGCATTTGTTGTGTTGCGTCGATGAGCCGTTGATAGTCTTTGGTGAATGTAGTAACTCCCTTCATGCCATCCTCAAGAGAGCTTGCCATTCCATACCCAAAGACAATGACGGTGGGCCGTACAAACTCAAGTTGTTTCAGAAGTTGTTTCCAGCCCTCATCAGCGGGCTCACGCCCAGCTGGCAAGAGACTTAAGCCACATCGTGATGTGCCGCTAGGTGTGTCAGCACTCCAGCCGAGATTGCGAAACGTTACGTCACGGTCAGGGAACGCCACTGTCATCATCAGTTCAATCCAGCCAGCATATTGCTCCTGTTCAATGAGGGCATCTCCCAGAAAAGCAACCCGATCGCCATCCTGTAACTCAAATGATTCCGCACTCCATGTCGTTGTTTGCACAAGACATACAGCCGACATGAAAAGTACTGAAATGCGGGTTCTTGACTGCGTAAGTTTGTTCATACCGAGTCACTCCAAGGTGGACACAACCGCAACTGCGAGGTGAGCATTCGCACTGCTAAGATATCTGGAAGGGTGTAGGTGTCATGTCTTTATAAGAATAGCACGACACACTTATTCGGCTTGCGTGTATTTTTCATTATGCGTTTACGAATGTCTATTGAGGGGGTCGCCACATTCCGTACGGATCATGATTCGTGAAATGAAACAGCGATGAGATTTTATTTGGCAAGGTAATAATGCGTAACAACGCTACAATTTTTTACGAAAAAAAATAAAGCATCTTGTTGCATCGGTTGGGGGCTGGCATTTTTCAGTGTTGTTTTTGTACGTACGAAGCACTTTAGTTTTTTTTGCCAGAATCGGCATGAATGAAGATGTTTTTTACTGTTCGGCCGTTATGTAAACAGCTATCGTGGAGTAATGTGAAGAGTTTGAAGAACATATGTTGTGGTGAGCATGTGTCATTGAAGGGTGAGGTAGAATTAAACTGAAAGAACATATGGAATTTGTTCGACTCGTTCTTTCGGTCATGGTGCCTGATGACAGAAATGAATTCAATTAGACTTTCGGCTTTCCAGATGCTTCTTGTTTTCTTTGGAGCATGGGCTTCGCATGCCACGTGCGATGATGGCTCCATTAGCTTCAACCGTGACGTTCGCCCAATTCTGGCTGAAACCTGTTTTCATTGTCATGGTCCAGATGAAGAAGGACGGGAGGCAGAACTGCGGCTTGATATAGAGAGCAGTGCGAGTGAAGATCGCGGCGGCTATCAAGCCATTAGCTCAGGCGATCTGAAGGCAAGTGAAGCCTGGAGTCGTATCATGAGTGATGATGACGACATGCTGATGCCTCCGCCGGAATCACATCTTTCCCTCAATAAAAAGCAGAAGGCTGTTCTGAAGCAATGGATTCTTGAAGGGGCACAGTACGAAGGTCATTGGGCATTTGATCCACCGCACGCACCAGATGTCCCTGATGTCCAAAGAGATGGTTCTCGCCATGCATCATGGGGTCGCAATGAGATCGACTCGTTTGTACTCGCAGAACTTGTGAAAGCAGGTGTATCTCCGTCAGCAGAGGCCGACCCACGAACACTTATTCGTCGACTTACTTTCGACCTGACAGGCCTTCCACCAACTTTTGAGGAAACACGTCGTTTTGTTCGTGACTATAAAACTCATGGTGAGCGTGCGTATCAAGAAGCAGTTCGTCGACTGATTCACTCACCACATTTTGGTGAACGGATGACGGTGCCTTGGTTGGATCAGGCCCGGTACGCTGATACCAATGGGTATTCGATCGATGGTGGTCGTGATATGTGGTTGTGGCGGGACTGGGTCATTCAGGCCTACAACGACAATATGCCATTCGACCAGTTCCTACGGGAACAGTTGGCTGGAGACCTTCTCCCCAATGCGACTGACGCACAGTTGATTGCCACTGGTTTTAATCGGAATCATATGATTACCCATGAAGGTGGTACGATTCCGGAAGAAAACCTTACGAATTATGTTGCTGATCGCGTGAAAACAACGAGTGAGGTGTTCCTTGGTTTGACCTTTGGGTGTGCTCAATGCCATGACCATAAGTACGATCCAATCTCTCAGAAAGAGTACTACGAGTTCTTTGCCTTTTTTAATGAACTTGATGACCGTGGGCTTGACGGAAATGCTGGCAAAAATGCCATGCCGTCCTACGCCGGCAAATTGAGCGAATCAGAAATCG
>CAXEMW010000029.1:0-19388 GCA_963997395.1 uncultured Planctomycetaceae bacterium | reverse complement strand
AGCCAGGCATGGATCAATCTCGCCTACCTCACCGCTTCAATGCTGTTCATTGTTGCTTTCAAACAAATGAGTGGGCCGCGGACAGCAGTTCGCGGCAATCTGCTTGGTGCCGCAGGTATGGCCATTGCGATCGTAGCTGCTTGCTTCGAACAGCCGGTTACTATGAGTATCGCCGCTCATGGCATCTGGCCGCTCCTCTTGCTGGTACTCTTTGCTGCAATTGGCGGTGGCATTGGAGCAACAATGGCGATTCGCTGGCCAATGACCGGAATGCCACAGATGGTTGCTCTCCTCAATGGGTTTGGTGGAGCTGCTTCAATGCTCGTTGCTGCTGCCGAATTAACCAGTACTCGAGCAATTGCCAGATTTGGAGACGGTGCTAGCCAGGCGGTCGCAGTCACTTCACTTGAGCCGTGGACGCAGTTTGCAATTGCAATCGGTCTGGCGTGCTTTATTGGATCGGTTACCTTGACCGGAAGTCTTGTCGCGTTTGGGAAACTTCACGAGTTGCCACAATTCAAAAAACCTTGGGATAACCCCAATAGACAATGGATTAGTCTGGCACTCGCACTCGCTGCTCTTTTTCTGCTGTGGGGAGTATTCAGCACGTCCCAACTCCTCTTTTTCCTTCTTCTTGTGCTTGTTGCAGCCGCTCTTGGAGTTACCCTCACACTTCCGATCGGGGGGGCTGACATGCCAGTGGTCATTTGCCTCCTTAACAGTTACTCGGGGCTGGCTGCTGCGGCCGCTGGTTTCGTTATCGATAATTCAGTTCTGGTGATTGCTGGTTCGCTTGTCGGAGCCAGTGGTCTCATTTTAACGGCTATCATGTGTCGAGCTATGAATCGCTCACTCGTCGGTGTGCTGTTTGGTGGGCTAGGTACGACCACTACCATCGATGCTGACGAAGTCTATGCCGGCAAGATAAAGTCTGCAGACACTGAAGAGTTAGCCATGGTACTTGAGCAAGCAGATCGTGTTGTCATTGTGCCTGGCTACGGATTGGCTGTTGCTCAAGCACAGCATGCAGTCAGAGAACTCGCTGATGTCCTTGAAGAACGAGGCACATCTATTGCGTACGCAATCCACCCAGTTGCCGGAAGAATGCCGGGTCATATGAACGTGCTGCTCGCTGAGGCCGACATACCGTATGAACAACTCTGCGAAATGGATGATATCAACCCTACTTTTCCTGAAACCGATGTGGCTATCGTTATCGGTGCCAACGACGTTGTGAACCCCGCTGCTCGTAATGATCCTGATAGCCCGATTGCAGGCATGCCCATACTCGATGTTGATAAAGCGCAAACAGTCATTGTGATCAAGCGATCACTTTCACCTGGGTTTGCTGGAATCCCAAACCCACTTTTTGCTGCAGACAACACGCTGATGTATTTTGGTGATGGAAAAAAGGCCTTGATTGACTTAACTGCTGCCATCGCAAGAGACTAGTCCTCACAGCACAGCTGACCAAAGCGAATCTGACAACAGCAAACCCGAACGAGTCAGTCGAATGCGGCAGCCGTCATCTTCAGCAAGGCCAGCGGCAACCCATGCTTGAATTGGTTTCTTGGCTAAATCATCAATCTCAAAACCACTTGCTTGAAAAAATGCAAATCGGTCTACACCACATTGTTGGCGAAGACCAAGAACGAGTCTTTCCCGAGCTGCTCCCTCTGGCGTCATCGTGTCAACATCGCCGGTAACACTCTGATCATTGAGTAGTTTTTTTATCCAGGCACTCACGCTTCTCACATTTGTCGTTCTTGTCCGTCCATCGAACCGAGCGGCTCCGGGACCAAATGCTTCCCATGTCCGACAATCCCAATAGGCTTCATTATGCCGACAGGTCATAGCCGGCTGAGCAAAGTTTGAAACTTCATACTGCTGATATCCCGCAACCGACAACCGATCTATCACCAACTCATACATTTCTCGTTCAAGATCTTCAACAACTGGAGTGAGTGTCCCCCGTGCGCGCTTTCCCCAAAAAGCAGTTCCTTCCTCCCACGTTAAACAATAGACAGAAACATGATGAGCGCAAAGGGAAATAATCTCCTCAACATCGCGAGCAACCAGATCGAGCGTCTGCTCCGGAACAGCTATTATGAGATCGACACTTACCGTTAAGTCAGATCCCCTTAACAAGTCCATTACCCGCCGCACATCACTCTCTCGATGGTCACGATCAAGTTGCTCGAGTGTCATTGAGTTAAGGGACTGAACACCTAGGCTTACCCGATTAATCCCACACGCATGGAATGCCTTGACCATATCTTCGGTAACGTCTAACGGGTTCGCTTCGATCGTCACTTCGGCGACCGGTGACGGCTGCAAGGCGTCATGAAATCCTGAGAACAAACGCTTCACACCGTCGGCCCCCATATGAGTCGGGGTACCGCCGCCGAGATACAGTGTGTCCAATTCAATTGGCTGGCTGAGCCGCTTCAGCTCGACTCCTAAGGCTGTGAAATAGTCCTCAAAAAGATCGTCTCGTCCGGCTACTAATGTAAAATCACAATAACCACAACGATGACGACAGAAAGGCACATGAACATAGGCATGCCGAACACAACTGCTCACAGCCACACCTGAAGGCGGCCATCTAACGCATCAGGCAACCTCTTTGAAAGTATTTGCCTGATACGTTCATCCGTATATCTAGTGGAATAATGGGCTGCAATAATCACCTCATTCTGAAAGCGTTCTCGACGAGCAAGAAAGTCCTCGAGGTGCATGTGGCCGTATTTATGAATATTCTCACGGCGGTGACTCTTCGCAACAAACGTCATCTCTGTGATTAAAATCATCGCTTCGTACATAGCTGGACATCGATCCAATCCATCCGGGTTGGAATCACCTAGGTATCCAACTAATGGGGTTCGCACCTCATCGGTCACATCGGTGCCCGAAAGCCGTAGATCACGAATCTGATTTCCTGAAAGATTCTGATATTCATTCTTGAGCTTACGACGCCGGTCCCAAACAACATAGCCCACGCTTGGGAGCGTATGGCATGTACTCGATACTGTTACAACATGCTCTCGGGAAAGTTCGATCTCTTCCCCGGGACAAGCTGGAAGAAGCGTGCAAGGGAGCCGACCTTTATCGAGATCTGATACTGCACGTAAAAGCCTCTCAACTCGCCCAATAGACTTTTCAGGCACATAGATCGTTGGTGGATCCATTTTCATCATGCGGCGGCGAGCAACATACACCGGCAACGCTGCAATGTGGTCAAGATGAGTATGGCTAATGAACCACGTAGACGTTGCCATAAAACCCCACGGCTGGCCACCAAGATCAAAGCCAAGCTTCAATTCAGGCACGCGCCAGTAACTCTGGACAGCTGCTCGGGAATAGCCTTCAACCGTAAGGCCCTTATGCGAGAGTGATCGAACCGGAGCATTGTCAATCATGAAAGTCCTTCTGACACTGACTCTGTCGGCAAGCGGTACTCCAACCAAATTTCATCAAACAGGTGTTTCTGCCTTGTGATTAATGTGCCACGGCGAACAAGCTCCAAGGCGGCAAGAAAGATTCCTACAACTCGCATCCGCGGCATGTCGTCATCAAAGAACGATGTGAACGCAACTTTTCCTTTATCTTTAAGTTCTTGTTCAATACGCTCAATGTGCACTTCAATCGGCGTATCATCTTGAATGATTTGTCGTGGTTTTCTTCGCTCTTGGCGTTCAAGAACTCGTGTGAAGGCTCCCACAAGATCCCACACCTGCGCGTCTGCAAAGTGAATCGTTGCTGGTGGCCCCTTCCGCGGCAACTCCTCCGTATGAGAACGAATAAAACGTGATTCCCACTCCCTTGCCCGGTCTTCCAGCAATACCGCTGCATCTCGAAACTGTTTGTATTCGAGCAATTTCTCAACCAAGTCTTCACGAATTGGTTCAACTACCTCTTCTTGTTCTTCTGGCCGAGGCACAAGAGCTCGTGCCTTAATCTCCAGCAAAACACTGGCTAATTCAACAAATTCACCGACCTGATCTATCGCCAGCTCCTCCAATACCTCGAGGTAAGTGACAAACTCTTCTGCCACTTTGGCAATCGGTACTTCGGTGACATCGACCTCATGTTTTTTTACGAGATACAACAAAAGATCGAGAGGCCCGGCAAAGACATCTAGGTCGACTTTGAAGCTCACAAACGTACTCCTCTCTCGCAGCCTGATCTACATTTGCCTTGCGGCAATCAAACGGGTGCATCTCGAACAATCGTCCCTTTTTATAGGATTCGGGTACCATAGTTTAACGGTAATTATGTTTTATTCTTCAACAAAGACCTATGACTGAATACTCCAAACATCCTGACACCCTGTGGGCTCCATGGAGATTGTCGTATATCAAGGGCAATGTTGAAACCGGTGCCTTGCCGGAACCGGACGCATGGCTTCCCGGAGCCGAGAAAAGCTGTTTTCTCTGCCGTGCCGCAGCATTATCGGAACACCATGATCGTGATCTTGGTGTTTTAGAACGAACGGACCACTGCCTCGTGATTCTAAACCGCTATCCCTATACGAATGGTCATCTCCTGATTGCACCTCTTCAACATCAGGCTACGCTGCTGGCAATTGATGCACCCGTATTACTCGACCTCCAGCAGCTACTAGCTGCATGGTGCCAACGACTGACAAAAGCAATCGAAGCGCAAGGCTTCAATATTGGGCTGAACCTTGGTCAGGTCGCAGGCGCTGGGGTGCCAGGGCATCTGCATTGGCATCTCGTACCAAGATGGCCCGGCGATGTAAACTTCATGACAAGTGTTGCTGGAGTAAGGGTAATTCCACAGGCACTAGATGACTTATGGGATCAATTGAGAGCCTGTCTATGACTCAGACAACTGGAGACGATGCAGAGCATTGCCACGCCATGCAGCTACCTTGTAATTGGCAGGTTCGTGAAGCAGCTATCCTTGCACCACATGCCATGCATGCAATCGACTCAGCAGGCCGCGTACATAAAGAAATTCCTCATCCCTTCCGAAGCGCCTACCAGCGTGATCGGGATCGCATTGTGCACTCCGCTGCGTTTCGACGACTTGCTCATAAAACACAGGTTTTTACTGATTACCCAGGCGATTACCACCGAAGCAGGCTCACCCACACACTGGAAGTTACAAGTATTGCCCGGACACTCGCTCGATCTCTCGCTTTAAATGAAGATCTGGCGGAAGCCCTCGCTCTTGGCCACGACATCGGGCATCCACCACTTGGCCATGCCGGGGAAGACACGCTTGATGAATTGCTTCGAGACGCCGGTGGATTCAACCACAATCGCCAAGCTCTTCGAATCATGACATTGCTTGAGCAGCGATACCCTGGCTTTCCTGGCCTTAACCTTTCCCAAGAAGTTCTGGATGCGCAATCTGTCAGAGCAAAACTACCGACTGCTCCACCTCCACTACTTGAGACGCAAGTCGTCGATGCTGCCGATTCAATAGCCTATGACACGCACGATGCTGATGATGCCATTGAGTTGGGGTTCGTGCAGCTCGATGAATTACTGGAACTTCCGCTCGTTGCGAAAGCGGCTGAAAATGTTGATTCCCAGCATGGAAAACTTGATTCACTCTTACTGCGTAGAGCGGTACTTCATGAACTTATTGAATTGCAAGTAGCAGGGCTGGTTACAGAAACTTCTTCTCGTTTACTCGCTATGAGTGACACCTCTGTTGATAGCATCAAAAAAGCATCTACTGGTAGCAATCGGCTTGTAATGCACGACCAGAAAATTCAGCAAGGCAAACAAGAGTTGGAGGAATTTTTGTTCCAGCGAGTCTACCGAAGTGACCAAGTCATGAAGGTTCGGCAACAATCACAAGAGAAGATGCGTGATTTATTTGTCTGGTATTGTGAAGCTCCACATGCATTGCCATCGGGCTATTTCCAGCGATCTGAAACGGTCGGAGTACTACGAAGTGTTGCTGATTACATTGCAGGCATGACCGACCGTTTCTTCAACCGCGACGCCGCGTACCGGCTCGAAACATAGGTTTATACTGAGGGAAATTGCCAACAACTTCGCTTTCTGCCGCAATTGAGCCAAAACGCTGCGCGTCAATTTTTCTGGCATGGTAATATTCTGGATGTGCAGACATCTTCATCTATCGACTCTGTTCATCCACCTCTAAATTGAAATATATCCAATGGCACTCATAATACTTCGGTCACTGTTTTGCATGGTGTCTCTTGGCATCGCTGTCCTGATCCTTAACTCACCCTCAATCAGAGCCGCACCTGACTGGGTACCTTGGGTTGTCTTGCTGACAATGATCGGCATACCCCTGGCTGCAATTTTGATTGATTCTTTCATTCGGAGAAAAGATTTAACTGTTATCACATCCGTCTATTTTGGGCTCCTCATTGGCGTCTTTCTAACGTACGTAGCCGTTCTTGCATTGAGCCCTCTTATCGCCTCATTTTCGAACTCACCAATACTCCCCTGGCTGCCTCTCATTCTTGGCATGCTCCTTTGTTATGTTTCGACAAGTGTGCTCATGCAGACACGAAATGATTTCCGTTTCATTATTCCATATGTAGAATTTGCCCGAGACGTGCGTGGGCTACGACCGAACGTACTTGATGCGAGTGCTATCGTGGACGGCCGTATCGCCGAACTTGCTGATACGGGTCTATTTCAGAGTCGCTTTGTTGTTCCCGGTTCAGTCATGGAAGATCTTCAACAGACTTCAGATGCTGTGGAGAAGCCGAAGAGAATGCGAGGAAGGCGAGGACTTGACGTTCTCGCAAGACTACGTGCGACGCCAACTATTGATGTCGAAATCCTTGGTCATTCAGGACCACTTTCTGATGGCGCATCTGTTGAGTCCGAGATAGTTGAGTTGGCTCGTAATCTTGGAGGACGGGTTATTACCAACGAACCGACTCTTATGAAAATTGCCGGAGTCCGTGGCGTGCCGGCGTTGAATGTAAATGATATTGCCGTTGCCTTAAGGCCGTCATACGTCCCTGGTGACATAATAGATGTAAAAATTGTGAAGCAGGGTGAAGAACCTAGCCAGGGCGTTGGATTCCTCGATGACGGCACAATGGTTGTTGTTGAACACGGCCGTGAGTTGATTGGCCGGTCTGCGATCGTGAGCGTCACCAGCACGCTCCAAACATCAGCCGGCCGGCTCGTGTTTGCCAGACCTGAGGAATACGACGACTAGCTTTTTTTACAAGTTTCGGTTGTATTTTAAAAATTCATGCTGCTGAACATAGGAAATAGTAGACCTATTCCACCGCAGGATCAGGTCGCCCAGAATGGCTTCTCGACTCTACTGTTGAAGTGGGCCGTTGAAGCCGAATTCCTGCAATTCGTATGGCTAACATGACGACCCGAAAGAAAATATTTCGCCTCACTCTTTTCCTGCTTTGCATTGCGACGACGAAGAACGCTCGCGCTCAAGAGCAAAACGGCCTTGTTTTATTCCGTGAACACTGCAGTCGTTGCCACGGTAACAATGGAGAGGGCAGCGATTCCTACCCAGACCCTCTCCAAGGAAACCTTTCAGTCAATCAACTTGTTTCTTACATCGACAAGACAATGCCTGATGATGATCCATCACAGGTGACTGGTGAATCTGCAAAACATATCGCTGAAACAATTCATTCATCTTTTTATTCCCTCATTGCACAAGATAAAAATAAGAAGGCCCGACTAGAACTTTCCCGGCTTACAGTTCGACAGATGCGGGAGTCTTTGGCCGACATCATCGGGAGCTTTCGGCACCCCCACCCAAAGGCAGAGAAGCAAAGAGGGCTTCGTGCGGAATACTTTGACTCGAGAAAATTTAGTAAACGTTCTTGCGTCCTGGAACGACTCGACACAAAGATTCAATTCTTTTTTGGAGAAGCGAGTCCGTCACCAGAAAAAATCCAGCCTGAACGATTCTCTATCCGCTGGAATGGATCTGTGATCCCTCCCGAAACGGGGCGATATGAATTCATAGTCCGCACCAACCAAGCCGTTCGGGTCTTTGTGAACGAAACAGAGGCGACTGAACCGTTGATTGATGCCACCGTAAAGTCTGGAAACGAGCAACAGTATCAAGCGAGCATTATGTTGCTTGGCAGTCGCGCGGTCCCATTACGGGTTGAGTTTTCAAAAGGTCGACAAGGAGCAGCCAAAGCAGGTCAAGACAACCCAAACACTGATGCATTTATAGAATTACTTTGGAAACCTCCTTATGGTGTGGCTGAAGTAATTCCAGAGCGATGCTTATCTCCGAATCCATGCTCCGAAACCTATGTTCTTCCGACTTCTTTCCCTCCCGACGACGCATCAGTCGGGTACGAACGCGGCAGCTTGATATCGCAGGAGTGGTTTACGGCCACAACCATGGCGGCACTAGACACAGCCGACTATTGCCTCAAACACATTGATGAACTTGCGAACGTGCGACGAAATGCGCCTGACCGTAAGGTGAAACTTGAAAAATTCGCCGTCACATTTGCTGAAAAAGCTTTCCGCAAACCAGTTACAGAAATAATTCGAAAACAGATTGTTTTGGATTCATTTTCGGCCAACTCAGAACTTGACACAGCACTCAGACAGTCATTGCTACGAACACTTACTTCACCTTTGTTCTTGTATCACGAAGTAGAAAACAAAACGACACAAACTCTTTCTCCGTCTGTTATTGCGAACAGGTTGTCATTTGGCCTTTGGGATTCAATTCCTGACCAAAAGCTTTTGAATGCTGCTCAAACCGGCAAACTAGTGACCGACAATCAGATTCGTCAGCAGGCCGATCGCATGGTAAATGACAGCCGAACAAAAGCAAAAGTTTTGGAATTCCTTCTCAATTGGCTACATATCAAAAATGAACCTGATGTAGTCAAGGATCACATACAATTCTCAGAATTTTCAAAGGAAATTGCTGTAGCTATGCGAACAAGCATGCTGCTTTTTCTTGATGATGTTGTGTGGGCAGAAGGTTCTGACTACCGCAGATTCTTTACTGAGGACACGGTCTTCCTAAATGATTCTATTGCTCCACTTTTTCATATCCATTTGAATAAAAACTCACCATTTCGTCCGGTAAGGATAGACGATGGACAACGGGCTGGAATAATCACGCATCCTTACATGATGAGCTTACTGTCTTACGCAGATAGTACATCTCCGATACACCGAGGTGTATTCCTTGCCCGTAACATCCTTGGCAACGTTCTCCAACCACCAGTAAATGCTATCGCTCCACTTCCGGCTAACGTTCATCCTGACTTAACAACGAGAGAACGAGTTGCGCTACAGACCAAGGCATCTGCCTGCCAGACCTGCCACGCAATGATTAATCCTCTTGGATTTGTATTAGAGGAATACGATGCACTCGGTCGACTTCGGACAACAGAAAATCGTGATGGTCAGGACATACCAATTAACGCTACGGGAAGCTATCAACCACGAACTGAAAAAGAATCTGTTTTTTACGGCGGGCGGGAGCTAGGACACTATCTGGCCACAAGTAGAGATGCTTCTGAAACCTTTGTTCGAAGTCTTTTCCATGCACTTGCCAAACAGCCTCTAAGGGCTTGGGGCAGCGATACTCTTGGACAACTCACAGATCGTTTTATTTCAAAAAACTACTCCATCCGTAAATTAATTGTTGAAATTGCACTTGTCATGACGAAGCCTACTACAAGCAACGTGGAGGATTAGCCTTATAGTGAGAATGGTAATGCCGAAGTTATAATGATACGGAGGTTACCGCCACGATGTACGCGTTGATCCTTGGGCCTCCTCTACAACCAATACCTCCCTTGAAACTGCAATTATGTTAACTCGACGTACCATTCTGAAACGCCTTGGTATAGCACCAGCTGCATTGCCTTATCTCGGTAATCTTTCAAGCATGGCGGCTGACGCAAATGCTGCGCAGAAAACAAAGCGGAGACTCATAATAGTCTTTACTCCAGATGGCGTCGTAAAAGAAAATTTTTGGCCAACAAGTTCAGGCCTGTTCAGTCCCGACCCAACTACTTCACAGCAAAATGCCCTGCCGTCAATTCTCACTCCATTTGAATTCATTCAAGATCAACTACTTCTTGTAAAAGGAGTTCATAATCAAATCCGTGGGGACGGAGACGGGCACATGCGAGGCATTGGGTGCCTCCTGACTGGCATCGAACTTTTCCCAGGAAACATTCAGGGAGGCAGCCATACTCCCGCCGGCTGGGCCAGTGGCAAGTCTATTGACCAAGAAATCGCTGAGTACTTGCAAACCGATGCCGCAACGATAACACGTTTTCGTTCACTTGAGTTTGGTGTACTCGTCCCCAACAAGGCTGACACCTGGACACGCATGGTCTATGCAGGACCAAATAAACCACTTGCACCGATTGATGATCCTTACCAGATGTTCAATAAGCTTTACGGCAAAATCAAGGGCCGAGAGAACTTGAAAAGTGTTCTTGATGAGGTTCGTGGTGATCTTGCCAAACTTGCAAACCATCTGCCTTCCGAGGACCGCCAACTTCTTGAAGAGCACACGGACATGGTCCGACAATTTGAACGCGAACTGAAGAAAAGCCATGCAGATGATGCTCACCGAACGCCCATCCTCGAAGAAGGAATCATTGAGCAAAATGAACAGATGCCGAAAATAAGTCGAATGCAAACCGAACTACTTGTGTCCGCATTTCAAGCTGACTTCACGAGGGTTGCGACCCTTCAATTCACAAATTCGGTTGGGCAGGCGAGCATGACCTGGCTTGGGATTCAGGAACGACAGCATACGCTTTCGCATAAGCCAAACTCTGATGCGGATGCTCAAGAAAAACTTACCAAAATCAACACTTGGTATGCTTCAGAAATTGCACACCTTGCCCGGCGGCTAGCTGAAACACCAGAGCCAGGAGGAAGTGGTTCTATGCTCGATCATACGACCATCCTTTGGACAAATGAGCTCGGTGAAGGCAACTCACATTCTCACAAAGATATCCCGTGGGCCTTTATTGGCAGCGGACTTGGATTCAAAGGTGGCCGAATGGTAGATGCTGGTGGGGAACCACATAATCGACTGCTGCTATCCATTGCTCATGGCATGGGACTTACAGAATTGTCTCGATTCGGCAATCCTGACTTCTGTAGCGATGGCCCTCTCCAGGGATTATCTTAGTTATATACTTTGATATCCGCATTTTCTTTCGTTGTAAAATCTCGTGGTAGAGATATTTGATGATTTCGTTCATTGGGACCACGGAACTCCCCTTCAAACCCATCTTATCTGGACAGCGTCACAATCGTGAAATCATCAAACAACACGGCGCCCGATGCATTGCTTGATGAAGGACTTGGCAAACCGATTGTCTGTGGTGGTTGCGAATTACTTTGTGAAGACTTAACCACTCAGAGTATTGAATCTGGTACTGGGTGCGAACTTGCTGACAACTGGTTTTCTCATAGTGAGTTGCAACCTGAGTCAATGATCAATGGCAGAAATGCACCGTTGACTGAGGCAATCGACATGGCTGCCCAGCGGCTGCTTTCATCGCGACGACCACTCATCACGGGCCTTGTTTCCACAACAATCGATACCATTCAGATTGCCTGCACATTAGCTGAGAGGACTCACGCTGCCATTGATGCCAATGCCCTTGAAACTTCCATCCTCACGGCACCACCAGCAATCCGAGTTGGTGACGTAACCGCCGACTTCGAAGAACTGCGTGACCGTGCCGACCTAGCTATTTTTTGGGGCTGCGATCCAATTGCTGATAGTTCTCGCTTTATTGAGCGATTCATTCAACCTGTGCCACACAATGGCGTTCGTCGCACTATCAGCATAGGGCCGACACCGGTACTCCCACCATCTTCACACGATCTTCATTTTCCAGTCGCAGAAAATCAGCTGGTCAGCTTGGCTCGTATAGTACAGGCTCATGTTGAACAAAAGGCAATGAACAGACCATCTGGTACTCTTGAGGTCATTGCAGATCAACTTAAGAAATTAATTGACGCTGCTCATTGCATAGGCTTTATTTCCACAATAACTGAACAGACGGGCCTTGTTAGCTGGAGCCTCTCACACCTCACACGATCACTTGCCCATCAGAAGCCCTCCTTCGGGATACGACTCAACGCAGATACCGATGTGGGAGGTGGTAACTGTGCTGGAGCTTCCACTGTTTGCACGTGGCGGTTTGGATCACCTGGTGCAATTCCATTTGCATCTAACGAAGGAAGTGAGTTTCTGCCAGCAGAGGCTGACGCCCAACGGCTCATTGAACGAGAAGAAGTCGATTGCATTCTCATTATTGGTCGCATACCATCTCGAATTGAAGACTTGATGGCTAAATCCGCAAAACAAAAAACAGTCATTCATGTCTCTGATACATTCCCACTACCAAAACATGGAAATAGTATTCGTCTTGGTTGTGCCAGCCTCAGCCACTCAACTGAGGGTGACATGTTGAGATCTGACGGTAGATTGATCTCGCTACAACCCTTTGCCACATCTCAACAACCTTCCATTCAGAAGGTTTTGAATGACTTACTCGACCAAGTCGCTGTTGAGACTCGCCGTAGAAGTACACCATGACTGACGTATCTCCTCATTCCTCTCTGTCACCTTTTCACGAGCCATTTGTTCTCGCTGGCGGAACTATCCATGACCCTAAGAATGGGCTCGATGGCATCGTCACCGATATTTGGGTGGAATCCGGACGAATTGTCTGTTCTCCAAGTAACACAAAACGGTTTCGTCACATTGACGCGACGGGACTGATCGTCATGCCTGGTGGCATCGATCTGCACAGTCATGTTGCCGGGCCCAAAGTAAACACTGGCCGTCTCATGTCACCGCAGTTGGGCACCCATCGTCGGAGCCAGAATCAGACCAGTGCTATTCCGACTATTCACGCAAAAGGTTCGCTCTATGCATCACTTGGATACACCACGGTTTTTGATGCAGCGATTGCAACTGGTGCAGCTTCGCTTGCTGCAATGGAGTTGAATGATCTACCTATCCTCGACAAAGGATTTTACCTGCTTGCAGCTGATAACGACGAGCTCCTGAACGCTCTTGAAGCCGGCCAGCCTGACGTCATTCAGCGATGCGTATCTTCTATTGTTCGTGCAGGCAGTGGGTGGGGCGTGAAGGTCGCAAATCCTGGTGGTGCTGCGTTTTGGAAAGACAGTCGTGGAGACCATCACGACCTCGACACGCCCCTCCCGGGAAGAACCTTAACCAGTCGAAAACTTCTTGAACGACTAGCCGTAGGAGTCCAAGCTGCTGCACTCCCTCACTCACTCCATATCCACACTTCTCACCTAGGTCTTCCCGGAAATTGGCGAACACTTTTTGAAACCATGCAGACCCTCAATGGTGTGCCTGCTCATCTCGCTCATGTGCAATTTCATAGCTATACCGGCGGTGATCTTGATCCAGACAGTTTTGGTTCTGGAGTTTCAAAGCTTCTTGATTGTTTTCACGAAAACAAAAACCTCACCCTCGACGTGGGGCAGATACTTTTTGGTGACACCGTGGCTATGACTGGTGACCCAGAGGCGGCCGAGCACCTGGCTCACACAACTGGCGTTCCGTGGAGTGCCCATGACCTCTGGCTCGAGGGTGGCTGCGGCGTTTTACCGATTGAATATAAAGAAAAAAACCTCATTCACTCATGGCAATGGGCCATTGGCCTTGAGTGGTTCCTGTCGGTGAATGACCCTTGGCGAGTCGTACTCTCTACCGACCACCCAAATGGAGCACACTTCACGGCTTACCCTATCCTTATGCAACTCCTTGGTGACGAAGCCTTTCGGCGTGATGCGTTTCGTCGCATCCATCCGGCCGTTCAAAAACATTCACCACTCGCATCTCTTTCTCGGGAGTATTCGATTCAAGAGTTATGCATTATTACCAGAGCGGCTCCAGCGAAAATTGCAGGGCTGCCTCAGAAAGGGCATCTTGGTGTTGGCGCAGACGCAGACATCACCTTGTACAGACCAAATCATCAACTTGCCGAAATGTTTGCAATGCCCGCTGCCGTTTATAAATCTGGGAGACTTGTAAATGAGAATGGACACTGCCGATGTCTACCTGCGGGACAACATTTAAGAGCCTTGCATGCTCAATAAGGGCAGATTGTTATGAACCCAATACTTCGAGCAACTTGGACAAAGATGCCTCCTTACTGAACATCTCTTTCGCCCGTTGCTTACCTACTGAGGAACAGCGTGTTCGTAATTCTTCATTTTCAAGCAATTCGGTTGCCCGCCGAGCGAATTCACTACCTGGGTCCGTAGGCACCAGAATCCCAGCACCACTATCACCAAGCACGTCACGACTTGGTGGCGTGTCGATCACAACAGCTGGAATGCCGTGCGACAACCCTTCAAGCAAACATCCACCGTACGCAACACGCCCGGACTGAAGAATCAATTGGACGTGTCGAAACAGGGATGGAAGGACGGGCAGGTGCTCAAACCAATGGATTGAGGCGTCCACTTCCTCGATCCAGGCACGTCGCTGAAGCCGTCGAAGAAGCTGACCACTGCCCACAACGATGTGCTCGACATCATTGCGAGCAACAGCCATTTGGTCGAAACCCCAAATGAGCCTATCGATTCGTGATTGCGAGACCAGTGGAGCTACACAGAGTGTCCATTGTTTGCTTGGATTCAAGCCAATCTGTGCAGCCAATTGATCTCGGCCGACCATTTCATCAAAAGCAACGGCTGCGGGAGGTATATAGCTAATGGATTGTAAAGACTCCATCTCCCTACTGGCCTGCACAACCGATTTTCCTGTCACAATAATTTCATCTGCTCGAGCTACGATTGCCGCTTCCAGCACAGTCCGTGATGGCTCTGATACGTGTTGAATGTATCGCCCCGAATACCTCGTTAGAACTCGTGCAGCGGCAATAATTATTGCTGTCTCAACACCCCAGCCAATCACTGTCTGGGGCTGCTCGTTCCGAATGATTTCGGCAACGCGGGATGACACCGAAAGACGTACCGCTGGCCCTCTATTCACAACATACGCCGTAGCTCCTGCTGCCTGCAGCCGAACTGCGAGACCACCACCTGAAGACACCAGAACAACGCATACCCGATGACCGACGGCTATCAGTCCTGTCACAGCAAGTTCAATCTGACGGCCGTTCCCTACCGGATCACAATCACAGGCGACCAGCATGTGTGTTGTTTTTGAGTAACTTCGCATCTTCAACCGGCTGCTCTAGATAGTGTCAAAAAAATATACCCCAACACAACAACTTGTATATCAACAAATCAAATATTGGCCGGTGAATCCATCAGGCAAATCTGAGGTAAATTTCGCCACGCACCGTTATGGTCTAGGCCATAACCAACTACAAACACATTCGGAATATCGAATCCCACATAGTCTGGCTGCATATCCACCTCGACCCTACTCTTCTTACGTAAGAGAACGAGTGACTTGACCGAAGCTGCACCCCGAGAATAGATCGCCTCAACTAATGCAGTCATTGTGCGTCCTGTATCAAAGATGTCATCAACAAGTAAGACATGTTTCTGAGTCACATCAGGTAATAAATCGAGGTGGAGATCAAGTTTCCCAGGAGTCGTTTCGACTCCTCGATAACTACTTGCTGAGACCATCCCCACTTCTATCGAGCCATCAAGCCTACGCAAGAGATCCGCGACAAGCATAATACTGCCTGTAAGAACACCCACAAGAACAAGAGACTGCGTACCGCGATCGTTCTGCACAAGAGCAGCAAGCCTATCGATACCTTCTGACAATTCCTCACGAGAAAGTAAAACTTCCATTATGATTTCCTTATGTGACACGACTACTCAGTTTACTTTGCATGTGCATATCGCAGCGTCTCATCAGAACAGTACTTGATCCATCAATAATTCAAAATCCTACATGCCAACAAATGCCTCTACAACTTGGACATGTCACTCAGTCGCGGGTCACTCATGTGAACTATTTACGCCCCCTACTATTACGGAACCTGGGCGTATTATTCTCTATCTCCACGACCTGCATGAACGATCGCCAAAAGACTTTCCAGCACTTCATCAAGCACTCGCTTCCGCAGGCCTTCCAGTCCTTGCACCTCGCATGGGACGAACGTGGTGCCTGCAGCAACAACTGGCCCGCTTTGACGCCACAATGAGTGCTGAAGATTACATCGTGGGCCCTATTCTTGATGAGTGCCACCGGATCATAGGTGAGACGTCAGGAGGGGTTGGACTACTGGGCTACGACATGGGAGGTCAAGCGGCCCTTCGATTGGCATACCGTCATCCAGAAAAGTTTCCGATAGCCGCAGCCATTGCACCAGCAATCGACTTTCATCTTGGCATGCGACATGGACACAATTGGGTTGATGGCGAACTATTCGATACGCTCTGGGAAATTTATGATGAGCCTGAACAAGCGAGACAAGAAACTGCCATCCTCCATGTCCATCCACTCAACTGGCCGCGGCACCAGTGGTTTGTCAGCAATAGGAACGACGAAAGATGGCACGATGGTGCTGTCCGATTAAGCAGCAAGTTAATAGCACTTGGAATTCCGCACACTGCGATTCTAGACGAGAACAATCCGAAAGATATCGTGTCCTCTTTTGTTGATGATGCCATGACCTTCATTATGAAATCGCTTGATTCTGAAGCCAGACGTGTTCCCTGAATCAAACATGAAAACTGTTGGGCTGATTCAGGAATCTCTGATGGTGATCGCCACTCTATTGGTAAGCAGCACTGAGCACATCTCGATATTTTTATGACTAGAAGGCGGACTATCGTGGGATTTGGGGCATGTTTGCCCCACCAATTTGATCGAGATCAAGGTATCGGGCGTCTTTTACTTCGACACGATTATATTTTCGCCAATAAAGAATTTTCCCAGCTGATGCACTCGATGTCGGTCCGCCCACTCGATCCTGACGAAAAAGCTGCGCATCACTCCTTCCATCCCCTTCAAACACAAGAAGGTCTTTCACCTCACTAAACGAAAGTCGTGCACTACGTGCCGTGAACGAATCACCTTCGACAAGTACATTTCCACCAGCTGACAGTTCGACTGAACGCCCCGGTACCCCCGGAACAGAAGGTGTCTGGCCAATACCCAAAGTATCACTTGTTACGGCAATAGCCTTCTCAGCAAGCCCTCTGGGGTCATGCAGATCGAGGCTCGCGTCCCACGTATCAACAGGTCCCCATATTGTTTCTACACGTTGCTGAAACTCCATCTGCCGTTGATTCATATTGCCGGTAAAGCCCCTCTGAAAATCAACACCGAGAAAAGTCACTCCTGGACTTTCAGATGACTTGGAAATAGCTGGAGGCTGTCGAAGCTCTTGCCCCGGCAAACCGGGTGTACCCATGGGAAGCCCCCCTTCGCCTCGGCGAGTGCTCGTTAATCGCCCCGGCCCTGTTCCCCGAACATCTCCCGTCAATCTGTCGAAAAAGAGATCCCGTACAAATAACTTTTCACGGGACTCCAGATTTCCATCAACCTCAGACGTGCTACTTATCTGAACGCCATCCCCACACTTAATTTGGGCAATATCTGTCTGCTGGGACGGAACTGCGCCCTGCTGCCTGCTGAAGTCCACAGGCTGGGTAAAAATACAATCGAGCAAGCCTGCTTGCAGCGACACACCTCCACTGGCCGTCTGAACCCGATCAATGAAGCGGGCGGTCTGTCCATCAAAATCCATTCTGCCCTGCCAAGCTATCACCAGAGGCTCAGCAATTCCTGAGTTCTTTTTCATTTGGGCTTGAGGACCACCAGATCCTAAGAGATCAAATGAACCCAAACCAACACCCTCGCCAGCAACAGGAACTGTCAATTGTCCGCCGCCATCAACAGCTACTCGATTTTGGCCACGATCAAACTCGATCAGTGGGCCTTCGAGATCAAACTCATCGCTTTGTACAATAGCAGGACGCCCAGAAACAACTGCTTTCGCATCAAACTGTGAGGGGCGTGTTAGTTGCAACTGATCTCCACATATCTTCAGACGAGGCTCTCCTTTGTTTGTACTTGAAGCCTGCTCAAGAAGCTGAACCTCACCTTCGAGTGACATCTCCTGTAATTCATTCTGATTCGGTGAAAGAACAACAAGCCCACGAATAAGATTTCCTGTTGCGAGCAATTTCCGATCGGCTGAAACCGGTGGCCGGATTGCAGGAATTGGTTGATGGATACTCTGTCCTACCACGCTTTGTGTTTTTCCTGCATTGGCACGCACACCAACTTCATCGGCAACAGTTCCCTTAGAAGCCTGGCCTTTTTGTAGACTACCCTGCAATTCAGCATTTCTTCGGAACCAAATTTCCATGCGATCTGTACGTGCTGCAACTTCTGGAACTTCTACTTCAACAACACCTCGAACGAGCATTCGCAAAGGATTTAATGCGGCTACCTTCGGCAAACGGTTGGTTGCTGAACGTTGGGTTGGCTGAGCAGGAGTTTGCTCGAACCAAAAATGCATTTCTGCGCCGGTGAGCCTACCCTGCAAATCAACAGACACCTCAGCTTGGCCCGATATTGAGGCAACATGCCCTGTGTCATCTGGACGAATCCGCAGCCATTTTTGCCAGCGGGATTCAACAGCTAGCTGTTCCTCATTCTTTGCCCGGAGCCATCCTGGGCCGATCGCCATCAGTGAGCCAATTGTATTGTCTTGACCCGGCGTGTAATCAACCGACTTCGCCTCGAGTTCAACCCCAGTAGCGTGAATTGAGACCGGGTCCTCTCCGTCGAGCAGAATCCTACCCGTGCGAAGTTCATACCCGAGGCGATCAGCTCGCACTTCAAGACCTGCAGATATACTTTGGACCCGAACTGGTGAACCACTGGCTTGAATCTCTACAACCTCCAAACCATTCGATGATCCTTCTTTCATCTGTTGATCGGTCTCACCTAAAACGAGAGCAAGCACATCACAGGAAAGGTTATCTCCTCCCTGCTCTGGCATGTCACGGTGAACTTCAACAGCATCTTCAAGAGTAATCACATTCGCTGACAGATTTGCGGTCAGACCACCGTCACACCTAACCATAACGGGCTGTTCATCTGTTTCCGATTGAGACACGAGATCACCTGATCCTGGCAATACTCCGGTTGCGAGACCTTCTAATCGCAACTCCACTTCTCGCTCAAGTCGGATCGTGTCGACACCACCAATATTAGGGCCGTGGCCGCTCCCTGCTTGGCTTGGTAGAAGCGTCGCCACCAACCCCCGGCCTTTACCAACAGACCGCCCGAAGCGGAAATCTACTTTTTCATTTGTGTGGATTTCAAATTCATCAAGCTCAAGGTCACGTGTAACAAGTTCGATATCATCGTTTGCACCAACGGAACTTTGAGTCCCGCGAATAGTTACTTGGCCTCGCAGACTACCTCCTACAAGA
>CAXEMW010000028.1:0-20210 GCA_963997395.1 uncultured Planctomycetaceae bacterium | reverse complement strand
TCCTAAAAGGACTCTCCGCCAATGAGAATTCCCCTTGGTTGGACGAAAAGTTCGTTAATCTTAAAACAGATGGCTTGTCGAAACTGGAAGGTTCCAACCCCGCTCAATGGCGTGTGATTTGGAAGACCGCCCCCGCAAATAAAGCCACCGTTTCATGGACTACAGCAAGTCGGGGTGAGAATCATATCGTACACTATGATTTGAAACCTAGTAAAGGTATCCTGAAAAACTATGCCTTCAATAAGGTTTCTGACCGTAATGGTCGCTTTTCCGGTTCCGAAGGCGAGCATTTTCACCACGCCAGACTGACCAGTCTCAGACCTTCTACGACTTATTGGTTTGTCATCGAATCCGACGGTAATCTTTCACCGGAAATGCACTTCACTACGGCACCTCTGACTACGTGTTCTTGCATTGCCCCGCGATTACCGCAGCTGCTATGGCAGCAGTTTCGATGCGGAGAATATTTTGACAAAGTGACATCTGTTGGAAACCATGAGTCTGTGCGGTGCCGATTTCTTCATCGGTAAATCCACCCTCAGGTCCGATAACAATGAGGAGATTATCAATCGGTTTTGAAAGTATTGACTGCATTGGGTTTCCATCAGGACATGCGAGGATCCGCAAGCTGGCAGAAGAGGTTGTGAGAAGATTGTGTAAGGATTGTGGTGGGGTAATTTCGAGAAGTCGATTGCGTCCAGATTGCTTGCACGATTCGATGACGCCACGTTGGAGACGGCTCATTGCCGCAGCAGTTGGTTCGGCAACTGAGCGCGTTGTCGTGAGAGGCACCAGAGAGTCGGTGCCAAGTTCTGTGATTTTTTCAATTAGCCATTTCTGTCGATCACCCTTTGGGAGGGCTACTGCGAGTGTGAGTGCTGGCTTGTCGGAAGACCTTTCTGAGTGCTTGTGCCCAAGACTCAGCGTAACGTGATCGCGATCAATATTCACCACAGTAGCAGGCCATGACGTACCCTGGCCGTCAAACAATTCGACCATATCGCCAATTTTTGCTCGCATAACACGGGCGAGATGACGAGCTTCATCACCCTCAAGATGAGCGGTATCCTCTGTGGGAGTTTGGGAAAGAAAGAAACGGTGGCTCATAAAACACAATCTCTGCGAATAAATAAACAAAAATAGGCGTCGATTCGTCATGACGCAGGTGCGTCAAGTTCGTACAACCTTCTCTTATGGTACGCGACAACTGGAACTTTACTGCGAATCCGTTCGAGGCAACCCTTACTCCGGCTTCTTTTTATTGTGGGAAGCCTCAGGAAGAGGCTCTTGCCCGTCTGGAATGGATTTGTCAGGAACGACAACGTTTTGCGATCGTGGTTGGTGTTGAGGGGGTTGGGAAGAGCCATCTGTCTACGACGGCACTCCGTCGCGTGAGTGGATTGGGTGCTGAGGCAGTTTTGCTCTCATTGCGTGGCGTGCCTGAAGGAGAATGGCTCCCGCTTCTCCTCGAGAGGTTTCCACTGGATTACGCGAGTCGTTGTGAGTCGATAACGAATTGGCAAAAATTAGAAAACAGGCTTCGTGAGAATAGACTCATGGAACGGCCAACGGTCATTCTGGTCGACGATATTGACCACGCTCCAACTGATGCACTTGCTGGGATAGAGCGTCTCGTAAACAGTGCTGAACCACGGTTTAGTTGGACAACCGTCGTGGGGACTGCAACAGCATCCTCAGTGGAAAATATTCCGCATTCACTTCAAAATCAGGCTGCTATGCGTGTCCATCTTGATCCATGGGATACAGATGATGTGTATGCGTTTTTATCGACAGCAATAACACGAGTCGGTGGTGATCCAGCCATTATTCCATCTGCCACAGCCGACACTGTTGCTCGTTTTGCAGGAGGACTTCCTCGCCTTGTAAGCCGCTTAACACATCTCTCCTTAGCTGCAGCTGCTGGAGATGGTCTTTCAAATGTTGATTCTTCGACGGTTGAACGAGTCTGGAGAGAGCTGTACCCCGTGAATGGGTCACATGAAGCAATCACGAGAACGGATGGCGGTCATAGTGGCAGATTGGAGCGGTCAGGAGGACGTGTTCGGGCTGTCCGTAAATTATTTGAATAAATGGGGATATTTGCGAGAGCTACTGAAGTCTGTTGTTATTTGGCTAAGATGAACAACAATTAAATCCCATCATCCTGTTTTTACGGAATTTATTTGTGGCAAAACGCGTCTCACCTTCCATCCAGCCACCATCACGCCGCCGAATAGTTGCGGTATCCCCGGATGATGGTTCAGCAATCGATCTAAAGCAGCCCGAATTTGCTGCACTCCTTGCGTGGTTGGTTCCTGGTCTGGGGCATCTTTATCAGGGCCGTACCAAAAAAGGTGCGGTCTATATGTCCGTTATCCTGACGCTCTTCGTCGTTGGTCTGTGGCTGGGTGATGGACGAGTGGTGTATGCATCATGGCGACCAAACGATACTCGATGGTGGTTTGTCTGCCAGGCGGGTATTGGAGCTGTTGCAGGGCCGGCAGTTGTCCAGTCGGTCTCTATGACGGGCACAAACCACGAGCCATTTTGGCTCGCAGGATGGATGACGCCGCCACTTACAGAAGGACAGCTTGTTTCACGTGAATTTGCCGATCGACTAGCGACAGATGATCCGTATATCTTCGAACAAGACTTTTGGGATCGCCCACCATACAAGCAATTTCGAGCTGATCAGATTTCTATGTGGCATCATAAGCTGGGACGATTTTTTGAACTCGGAACACTGTACACAGTGCTCGCCGGCATGCTTAATATGCTTGTTATCTATGATGCCTGGGCGGGGCCGATGCACCCATTCGTGAAAGAAGAAAAATCACCAGTAAACCCTGACAAAGAGAGCAATGACGGTACAGCAGTATGAGTGGCAGTGTAGTTAATGCAGATGCCGTATCGTGATGATGATTTTCAAGGGAGATGAATAATGGAATTCAACAACATCATCATGTTCGCGCTTTTTTTTGAAAACATACCGATGCTTTTTTTTAGTCTGCCCCTGATTGCGGCGGCCAGTGTGGTATTTGCAGCAACGCACCACGAGTCGCCACCAGCTATCTGGAGGGCAACTGCTGAATGGGTAATGTGGTTGGCTGGTATTCTCGGCGGCGTCCTTCTGGTCGTTTTTATTCTCAGTCAATTAGCGTAATGTCACGCATCAGACTCTGTAGGTACGGAATTCTCCTGGGTTGCCAGGCGACGTAACTGGCCGCAGGCAGCATCAATTCTGGAGCCTTTTCTCCTTCGAGTCTGGACATTGACGCCGGCATTTCGAAGGACATCGAGAAATCGCTCACGAGACGCATCAGTGGGTTCTTCCCATGGAAGGCCAGCAACTGCATTGTACGGAATGACATTCACCAAGGCCGCTCGTTTGCCTAGAAAGCGAGCCAATGCTCGGGCATTGTCAGGAGAATCATTGAGGTTCCCCAGTAAAACATATTCAAATGTGAGACGCCGGCCCGATGTTTCCCAATACCGATCTGCGGCCGCTAGGATCGCATCAATACCGATCGATTTATTTACAGGGACGAGTTTCGTTCGTAGTAGATCGTCAGCAGCATGGAGGGAAACCGCAAGATGATAACCAGGATTCTCGTGGCAGAGTCTGTCAATTGCTGATGGTAATCCAACAGTTGAAATAGTGATTCGCCTTTGTGAAATTCCAAGCCCTTCGGGATTTTGTGCCACTGCAAGAGCAGGCAATAGGCGATCAAGATTTGCAAGAGGTTCACCCATTCCCATGACGACAATATGACTTAAGCGTTCGTCCTCTGGTAGTAACCGTGTGAGCCGTAATAATTGTTCGATGATCTCACCAGTTGTCAGGTTTCGGATCACTCCATCGAGACCACTTGCACAAAAGACACAACCCATGGCGCAACCGACCTGTGAAGAAATACAAACGGTACGTCGAATTCCATCGCGCAAGAGAACGCATTCGATCTGTTGCTTATCATGCAGTTGCAGTAACAACTTCTCGGTTCCATCTTCAGCGACTTGATGACGAGCAACAGTAGTCGTCCAAATCTGCATTTCAGCCTCTAATTGCGACCTGAGATCATTCGGCAGGTCAGTCATGTCTGAGAACGATTCTGCTCGTCGTGAGTGAAGCCAGCGATAGATCGCCTTCGCCCTCCATGCTGGTTGGCCTGCATCGGAAAGCCATGCTGGAAGATCAAACTCCGGATCAAGCACGTGCGGTTGGTTATTTGGCTGTGCCGGTACTATCGTGAGTGGAGGCGTATTGGGTGGCATGAGTCATTTCCAGTAAAAGACCGACTGGCGTGAGGTCGGAGAAGCATGTAAAGTGCTAGTGAAAGGGAGAACGTTCTCCGTCGTTTTCGATCCTTCTGAGAATACTAATCGTCGCCAATGAGCCAGCAGCAATTTGAAGAACGAACCAAGTGGGTTTATGACGAACAGGCTTTTCCAGTCTGGAATGAGTCGTTTGACAAAGATGACCGTACTGAGATGATTCGAGAAGATCTTTGGGCGGGTCGTAGTATTGCAATTTTGCTGGCCTCTCTGGTCGCAATCGGTCTGATTCTGGCTGGCATTACCATTAACTTTGTAACGAACTGGCAATAGTCGTGGCTCAGAGTTTGTAGGAAGCACTCTTTTATCCATCCTTCGTCACTACGTACCCTACCATGTGATCGTTTCGGAAATAGGAATGCATCAATTCTTTATCCTACATGACAAGTGAAACTCTTTGACAAAATCGTGTAGGTGCATGAACTGAGGGCCAGAGAAGTGGCATAATCTTTTCTGGTGTTGGTCAGTGAATACTATGGAGCATCACAAGTCATTACAGGCAGGCCCAGCGGATGAACTCGTACTTGATGCACCTGCCAAGCTGAATCTCTCATTAGCTGTTCTCGACCGTCGTCAGGATGGTTTCCATGAGATCGAGAGTCTCATGGTCCCAGTCTCTATTTCTGATCGGCTGCATGTGCGGCGAGCACCAGCTGGCGTGTTTTCGCTCGAAGTTGTTTTTGCTGGAAAAATCGGATGTGAAACGGGTCAGTCCCTTGCTCGCGATGTTCCTGACGATGAGAGTAATCTTGTGCTCCGTGCAGCTCGTCTGTTGGCTGAGCGAGCAGGCAGTGATGCTGGTCTGACAATTCGTCTCGAGAAGCACATTCCATCTGGTGCTGGTCTTGGTGGCGGCTCGAGTGATGCTGCAGCTGCCTTTCTTGCGGCAGTCAAACTGTGGAATCTTGACTGGTCCTTGGATCAGCTTGCGACATTGTCTGCAGAGCTTGGGAGTGACATTCCTTGGTTTTTTGCAGGAACGGCTGGTGTTGTTGGTGGGCGAGGTGAACAGGTTACACCGGTAGAGGGTATCCCTGCATATGATGTCGTGATTGCCTGCCCATCAGAAGGCCTCTCAACGGCACGTGTATATGCGGCGTGTGAACCAGATGCTCATCGTCGTGGTCACGCATTAGCGCTGGCTACGGCCTTGCAGGATGACTCACTCCGACAGGCTTTTCCGCTCATGCACAATAGTCTTCAACAACCAGCCCAAAATCTTGCACCATCTGTGAATCGATTACTCACGGACATGGCAAAGCACAATGCATTGCATCCAATCCTCACCGGGAGTGGGAGTGCTTGTTTTAGTCTGTGCAGAACAACGCATGAAGCGAGGCAGTTGGCGGCGCGTCTCGAAGCTGCTGGATGGCCTTATGTGGTCTCTACTCGACTTGCGCCACGGTGAGGATGACATCGCCCTTGGTAATTTGGGAGTAACATGATGTACTACCGACTTGGGGGATAACGGTGAGATGGCCGATGGGGGAATGCCATGGAAATCACTGAGGTCAGAATCAAGCTTGTTGAGAAGACAACTGAGAGGCTTATGGCCTTCTGCTCAATTACGATCGATGGTGCATTTGTCATTCGTGATTTGAAATTGATCGGTGGCCCCCACGGTCTCTTTGTGGCAATGCCAAGTCGGAAATTATGTATTCATTGCAGGAAATGTAGTTCTAAAAATCCATTGAAAGCTGCATTCTGCAATGCCTGTGGAAACAAAATGATGAGGCAACACCTTCCTCGTGATGATGATGGGCGCGTGCGTTTATATGCAGACATCGCGCATCCGATTAATGCGGAATGCCGTGAATTCATTCAGGACAGCGTGCTGGCTGAGTACGAAGCTGAATTGATCAGAGCACAGGAGCCTGGGTATGCGTCACGGTATGAAGCATTTGGTGACGAGTAGCCTCGAAGGAAGCTCCGCTTTAATCATCTTGCCTGACAAGGGTATGAAAACAATCCTTGAGTTTTCGGGTGATTGGACCAGGCTTGCCCTCGCCAACTGTGCGTCCATCAATTTCTACAACCGGTATGACTTCAGCCGCTGTTCCGGTCAAAAAACATTCTTCAGCAGTGTACAGATCGTGTCGTGTCAGGGTGGTCTCTCGGCAATCGATACCTTCTTTACCTGCTAACTCGATGACAGCTGCCCGTGTTATACCTTCAAGAATGCCCGCATCGGGAGGTGGTGTAAGTAAACGCTCTCCTCGAACAACAAAGATATTATCTCCTGTGCATTCAGCGACTTCTCCCTTGTGATTGAGCATAAGTGCCTCGACACAGCCAGCCTGAAGGCCTTCAAGCTTAGCCATGATGTTATTCAGGTAGTTCAGGGATTTGATTCGAGGAGAGAGCGCTGCTGTTTGAATTCTTTGCGTTGCAGCAGTGACGATCCGAAGCCCATCCTCATAGAATTCTTTTGGATACAGACTGATCGTATCGGCAATAACAATAATCTGCGGGTGACTACACTTGTTTGGGTCGAGCCCAAGCGTCCCAGCACCACGTGTGATGATCAGTCGTATGTAGCCGTCTTTCAAGTTGTTTGCTGAGAGTGTATCGAGTATGGCTTGTGCCATGCGGTCTTTACTCATCGGAATCTCAAGGCAGATTGCTCGGGCACTCGCCCACAGTCGATCGAGGTGCGCGTTCAGTCGAAAGACCCGGCCTGAATAGCTCCGGAGTCCTTCAAAAACACCATCTCCGTAAAGTAGTCCATGATCAAAAACGCTGACGCGAGCGTCCTCTTCAGGGACGAGGCGATCATTCATGAAGATGGTTCGAGACATTGTTTTCAGTATCCTTAAGTCAGATTTTTTTACGTCAGTCAGGCCGCTGATCCGGTTGCCCCCGGATTCATCATATCGACGGTACCGGCAGCAAGCCGAACAATACCACGAGCCTGGCTGGCAATATCAGCATCATGTGTGACGAGCACTATAGATAGACCGTTGTCACGGTTCAACTCGGCCAGCGCTTCGATGATACCCGCACCACTTTCTTCATCGAGGTTGCCGGTGGGTTCGTCAGCAAGCAAGACTTGTGGCTTGGTAATTAAAGCACGGGCAATGGCGACTCGCTGCATCTCGCCACCGGACAACTGTCTCGGCCGATGATGAAGCCTGTCGCTCAGGCCGAATCGCTCGAGGAGCGCTTCAGCCTGTTCTTGTGCCGCTCGTTTTTGTGAGAACCAATCGAATACGCCATGCCGAATCAGTAGGGGTGCGAGTACATTTTCCAAAGCAGTGAATTCAGGAAGTAAGTGATATGCCTGAAAGACCATGCCAATCGAGTTGTTTCGGAGTCGGTCTTTTTCCCGAGCAGGAAGATTGTCAATTCGTTGTCCATTGATCCAGACCTCACCACTGTCAGGAGCATCAAGGAGTCCCATGATATGAAGCAGTGTGCTTTTGCCAGATCCGCTTTGACCAACCACTGCAAGAAAGCCACCCTGCTCCAGTGAGAAGTCAACGCCCCGAAGAACCTCCAGAGTAGTTGTCCCGGATTGATACCGCTTATAGATTTGGCGAGTTTCTAGTATCGGCATCTTATTTGATGGTATTTCCAAATCATTCATGTCGCAAAGCCTCGACTGCATGGAGGCGGGCTGCTCGCACAGCAGGTAAGACGCTTGAACCAATAGCAATGGCTACTGCACCGACGATGATCCAACTAATTGTCATTGGGTCAATGATCGTTGGTATCTGAAAGAAGTAGTAAATGGATGGGTCAAATACTCTCGACCCAGTGCACCATTCGACGGCTTGTCGAATTTGATTGATGTTCTGGGTGATACTCAGGCCAAGAACAAGACCAGCACCGGCACCAACGAGTCCAAGGAAAAGCCCGTATCCCAGAAAAATTCCAGCAATACCGGAAGACGTTGCTCCGAGAGCTTTCAGAATTCCAATATCACGTGTCTTTTCAACGACAATCATAAAAAAGATTGCGAGAATGCCGAATCCTGCAACGGCGATAATAAGGAAGAGCAGGATATTGAGAACAGCCATTTCCATGTCAACTGCTGACAGAAGCGGCCCCTGTTTATCTTTCCACGTTGCGATTGCATAAAGATCTGCCGGAAAGACTTCTCGTAGCTGATCCCGTACCTCATTGAGTTTCGCATTTGGTTTGAGACGAATCTGGATGGAATTCACACTAGGGATTCCCGTTTGCGGATCAATCATGCCTCGCATTCGCTGGAGTGCATCAATAGGAACAAAAACAAAGTTCGAGTCATATTCACTCATTTTGCTTTCGTAAAAATCAACAATTGTGAAATTGTCACTGACAGCTTTAGGGGGCGTGCCGGCTGTCGGAAAAGTTATTTTGACATCGTCACCCGGCAGTGTGAGGAATTGATCAACTCCCTGACGGTTTCGAAAGCTCGCCAATCCAATACCAGGCACAATACCTGTGAACTGTTCTTCAGCCAGGTCCATGACATGCCCTTGGTTTGGCCGAGCGGCCTCGAATGGATTTGTTCGCTTTTCATTCGTGGATGCTGCTTCAGGATATGTTTCCGAAGAGTCAACACGAGGACTGGTTGCCGAAAGCACGGCATCAACCTGCTGGTCAACAGAGCGTGTTGGAGCGTTCTCAGTAGGTTTTTTGGAATCGAGCCGCTCTTTCCAGAGACGTTCCCGATTCACTCGCATTCGACGATGTGGCCAGCCGGCATGCTCAAGAGCGGGTCGGGTTGGAGTCTCGGTTGGATTCTGACTATCAATCGTGTCGTAACCACCTTCTCGTAGATCAAAAGAAAGTTGTTCCCGGTTTGCAGGGTGCTGAAGATATCTCCCAAAGTCACTGACTTGTGCGTGGGTTTTCGGATCGATTCCAATGAACATCACTTGTCGTGTAACCCACTGGCCACGGACCTGAAAACTGAGCATGGCCGGCACAGCAACAGTTGGAGTCATACCGGCTATCTGATCGCCTGCGGCTCGTTTGATTTCATCGATGTGCCATTGTGGATCCTGAAAGCCAGAGAGAGAGTGACTTTCAAAAACAATGTCGGAGAGAATTCCATGGATACGGGTTTGCATCTCATTGGAAAAACCAGCCATGACGGCGTTGACGACGATCATTGTCGCCACACCGAGCGTCACACTAATGACGCTTGCTAGTGCAATCCATCGCGTACGAAGATATCGCCAACAGAGAAGGAGTTTGTACATAGCGCCAATTGCAGCATCAGCCGCCAGTGTGGGGACGATGAATCGGGAATAGGATGACGTCACGGATTGAACTGGCCTGTGTCAAGAACATGACAAGGCGATCAATTCCAATGCCGAGGCCACCGGCTGGTGGCATACCGTGTCGAAGTGATTTAATGAAATCATGGTCCATTCGAGCCATGGATTCATCGTCTGAAAGACCAGCTAATTGTGTCCGAAAAAGCTCTTCCTGAAGATCAGGATCATTGAGTTCTGTATAGGCATTCGCTAATTCCATACCCGCAACGTAGAGCTCAAATCGTTCGGCAATGTCCGGAGCATCATTTTTTCTCTTGGTCAGTGGGCAGACCGCAGCCGGATAATCAATGACAAAGATTGGGCCGGATAGGGTCTTTTCAACTGTTTCCTCAAAAAGTTCACTCTTGATGACATCTGGGTGCCGGCCCGCTGTTTCAATTTCATGCTTTGACGCCTCAGCCGCCACGCTCGCTGGATCCTCTGGGTCACAGCCTGTCACCTCAGCAAGCAAGTCATCGTATCGCTTTCGAGGAAAGGGTGGCTTTAGGCTGACGTCGTGCCCCATCCAATTGAATGTCTCCGGTGTGCCTGCGGCCTTAGCGGCTGCAACGAGTACAGCTTCTGTCAGGTCCATCATGGAGGCGTAATCACCATAGGCCTCGTATGCCTCCATCATGGTGAACTCAGGATTGTGTCGGGGGCTTATGCCTTCGTTGCGATAGACACGACCCAGTTCGAAAACTCGTTCCATGCCACCAACGAGCAATCGTTTGAGGTGGAGCTCTAAAGCGATTCGCATCACCAGTGGCATATCGAGTGCATTGTGATGGGTTGTGAAAGGACGGGCTGCCGCTCCACCAGCGGTTTCTTGAAGTGTCGGTCCTTCAACTTCAAGATACCCACGGTCGGTAAGGACACGCCGTATTGCCTCAATAATTCGGCTTCGAGCAACAAATCTGTCGCGTACACCCTCACCATGAATCAGATCGAGGTAACGCATCCGTTGACGCAACTCTGGATCGACGAGGCCGTGATATTTATCGGGCGGTGTTTCAAGTGACTTTGTGAGGAATGTCAGACTGCTGGCGAAGATTGTCATTTCACCAGAGTTTGAATAACCAAGTCTGCCTTCGACTCCGATAATATCACCAAGATCAAGGCAGCCCACGACTGGCCAGGTATCTGGGCCGACCTGCTTTTTACCGATCATGACCTGAAGGCGGCCAGTGCGGTCAACAAGATCAAGAAATACCAATCGGCCAGCATTTCGGAGTAGCATGATGCGGCCCGCAACACGAACGGTTGGCCCATCATCAGCATCCTGAGCGATGGATTCTCCCTCTTTTCGAATCGATGCAACAGCTTGGGAGTTATCGAATCGACTGCCCCATGGATCGATTCCAAGTTCTTGAAGTTTTGCCAGTTTATCTCGACGTGCCTGGAGAAGAGCAGTGACAGTAGACGAAGGCTGATCGGTATCAATTGGTGACGGAGAAGACATCTGTCGGTTCTAGGTTTCCTGAGGATACGAAGGACTTCCAACAACGGAATACATCATTGTCTGCTTTTCTCACAAATTTCGAAAGGGCAGCCATCCCAGAGAGAAGCCATAACCGGACTCTAGTCGAATACGGGGCATTCAGGGTACAACCCGGACCTATAATAAGATGATCATGAGACGAGCCTGGACCTCAGAGTGACCAATAATAATGGATCTTCGAGCCCACCACAGACCGGCATTATTTAGCGTCGAAGTACGGACATCCCAGTGGGACAATATGGTGTTTTGGTACCGAAATATTCTCGGCCTTCGGGTTTTGGTCCGTGTTGTTGATGACGGCTATGCATTATTCGAGGCGGGTGATACGCGGGTCGCAATCCTCAGTCGGGAGAATGCCGGTGAGGCCAGTGGACGTTGGAGTCTCGGCTTTGAGGTAACAGATTTGGAGGCTGCATACATTCGTCTTCGAGAAGCAGATGGAAATATTGTTGAACCGAAAACTCATCCTGAGGGATTTCGAGAACTTGTGACCAATGACCCCGATGGAAACTTGCTTCGGATTTTTGCGTGGCCAACAGTCTAAGATCGCCGCCTCAAGAAATTGTCTCACAATAAATATAATTATTTACCAACCACTGGTTGTGAGTCGTATGCGGCAAAGATGCATGTCGGCTGTTATGAATAACGAGCGACCGTCTTCGCCAAAGCAGCAATTCGCCGTTTTCTGTCCGGTGAGAATGGTTCCAAGGTGAGTTCCATCTGCCGCTATGACCAAGACACCACCTGGACCTGTTGCAAACAGGTTTCCTTTCGTATCAACCGCCAAGCCATCAGGGTTCCCTTTTCGCTTTGCTGAAAGATTCTTAGCATCGAAAAATGTTTTTCCAGCATCGAGCATTCCGTTGTCACCGACATTGAATACTTTCAAGATAGGCTCATCAGGATCAGACTGTGCGACGTACAGTTTTTTCTGATCAGGTGAAAATGCAATACCATTTGGACGTGTCATGGTCTTACAGAGGAGGTCGACGGTGCCAGTTGGCTGCACCCGAAAGACTCCACAAAAGTCTATTTCCCGTCGTGCATCATCAAATCCATCAGGAAGTCCGTATGGAGGATCTGTGAAATAAATTGCCCCGGAGGCATGAATGGCTAAGTCGTTGGGGCTGTTAAAACGCTTGCCGCCCCACGAGTCAGCAAGCGTTCGCTTGCCACCATTTTTTTCAAGCACACTGATTCTTCGATCACCGTGCTCGCAACAGAGCAGTCTGCCTTCTGTATCGAGTGCAAGACCGTTGCTTCCGCGTTCTTTTCCGTAACTCGCCGGGCCCGTAAATCCAGCGGGTTCAAGAAAAACAGAGAGCCCACTTTGTGTGTTCCAGCAATGAATGCGATTATTTGGAATGTCGCTAAATAATAAAGATTGAGAAGGAAGACCCCCGTCTCCGTTTGCAATCCAGACAGGGCCTTCTGACCATTCGAAGCCCTCTGCAAGCACTTCAATTGTGGCGTTGGGTGAAATGAGTGCGTCAATATCTGGATGTAATCGTTCAACACTTCCAACAGTTTGCAGCCTGTCAGCTGCTGCTTGGCTCACAAATATTGATGTCATGATTGAAATAAGAAAGTAAAGAAGGAATATGCGTTGGTACGGTGCGTTATTCGCCACAGTTCATTTCTCCAAGCAGTTTGTCAACAGACACGTGATCACGTAACGATCAATGAATTCTTCATCGGCTGTGTTCCACACCAATCTTAGACTGTCGTATGAATGGATTCTGAAACTGGTGTAATCTATTCTGTCAACGACAGAAAAAATTCAGACTGAGAGTCTACCATGTCGTTTTAGAAGGCCTCAGAAGATCCTCTCAAATAACTTGGATTCTGTACGTTTTATCAAGCCTGCGCATCTTTTTCTTACAGAACACCTTGTTCCAGGTAATCAAGAAACGTGATGAAAAGTTCATGCTCGGTTGATAGCAATATGAGTTCTTCATCGAACAAGAGTTCGCCTGCAGAAGGTTTTGGTCTCACGACATTAACGGCGCTAGTCATAACGGGCATGATTGGCTCAGGTGTTTTTGTGACATCAGGCTTCGCACTTGAGTCGCTTGGCTCGCGAGATTTTGTGCTGGCTGCCTGGTTCGTTGGCGGCCTTGTTGCTCTGTGTGGTGCGGTTGCCTATGGAGGCCTTGCACGTCGATTGCCAAAGTCTGGTGGAGAGTATCTCTATCTTTCCCGTTGGCTCCATCCATTTTGTGGATTTCTTGCTGGTCTTGTTTCGTTAACAGCTGGGTTCAGTGGAGGGATAGCTTTTGCGGCAATGACATGTCAGGAGTATGCCAAAGGTATCCTGGTGTTGCCGGCATGGATGCCAAGTCAGACGATTGCGACTGTGGTGCTCATTCTCTGTTGTCTGATCCATGTCGAGGCAGGGCGGGTTGCAGCACGAATCAATACCACCATTGTTTTCCTAAAAGTTCTGACAATTCTATGTCTTATTGTGTTCGGGTATTCAGTTGTTGGCTGGCCACTGGAAGCCACAGGAAAGCCAATAGAAATCCCGCTCGTAGGTGCAACTATCGGTGGATTCGCAATGGCAGTCGTGTGGGTCATGTTCAGTTATACAGGGTTTAATGAAGCGATTTATGTTGCATCAGAGGCTCGTGTAAGCCGACGAACGGTACCACTGGCTCTGCTTGTGGGCACGCTGATTACAACGCTTCTCTATTTTGCGATCAACGATGTTTTTCTTCGTTCAGCACCAGTTGCTGATTTAGCTGGTCAATCACAGGTTGCAGCGGTTGCAGCTGCGGCTCTTGGTGGCGAAACTGCTGAGTGGTGGATGCGATTCATCATTGTTCTTTCGACCCTGTCTGCCGCAGCAGGAATGACAATGGCCGGTTCACGTGTCGCAACTGCAATGGCAGACGATGGATTTTTGCCCGGATGGCTACAAGGGCGGACTGGTCGAAGCAGGGCAGTTGTACTTCAAACAAGTCTCGCCTTGATCCTTGTCTATTTAACAACGTTGCGAGATTTACTGGGCTCTCTTGGTGTGACACTTTCGTTGTGTTCAGCCATGACTGTAGGAACGCTCTTCTTGTCCAAGACGCAGGCTCGCGATAAGCCTGATAAATCAACACAGCCATCACGGTCCGTGTTGGCTGCTGCGGTGATTTACTGCACCGCGACACTTCTCTTCGCCGTACTGTATGGATGGCATGATCCATGGCAGTGTGGCGGAATTCTTGCCATTGTTGCCGTGGCAGTGGTGCTCTGGCCGTGCGTGAGGTCCTCAGCACTCTCGCACGCTAATCATTCTCAACGCGACTAAGTATCACAATTAAAAACGTAGCGATTGGCCCCACAAGAAATGAGATGAGACACCATGCCAGTCCACTTCGGCCTTTTCCTTGCGCTAATCCGGCATTGATAAGGGAAAGCGTTCCCCAACCAACAAAAAAAGTTGAATCAAACATTTTTTGACCGTGACTTATGACTCAGAGTCCTGCCAGGCTGAGACGGGAACACAACTACAAAACAGATTCCTGTCGCCATGCACATTGTCGACTCGACCGACTGGAGGCCAGTATTTTCTTCGTTTTAAGTCAGCGACAGGAAAGACTGCTTCCTCTCGAGTATAAGGCCTTGTCCAGTCCTGGTCTGCAATGCAACTAGCGGTATGTGGCGCATTAATGACAGGGTTATTGTCTTGAGGCCACGTGCCTTCCTCGATGTGCCGAATCTCTTCACGAATTGCAATCATGGCTTCAATAAATCGATCAAGCTCATGGAGATCTTCACTCTCTGTCGGTTCAACCATCAGGGTGCCAGGAACTGGAAAACTCAATGTCGGTGCATGGAATCCGTAGTCAATAAGTCGTTTGGCAACATCTTCAGCAGTGATGCCACTTGTTTCCTTCAGTGGTCGAAGGTCCAGAATGCATTCATGGGCAATGCGTCCATGTGTCCCTGTATAGAGCGTGGGATAATGATCTCGAAGCCGTACGCTGACGTAATTGGCCGCTAAAATTGCAGCTTCTGTTGCGTGTCGTAACCCTGAGCTGCCCATCATGCGACAGTACATCCAACTAATTGGGAGAACCCCGGCATTTCCTAAAGGTGCCGCAGAAATTGCACCGACTCCACCGCTGGTTTGGATACCACTGGTTTCGTGGCCTGGCAGAAAAGGCACGAGGTCTTCAACAACACAGACTGGCCCAACACCGGGCCCTCCGCCACCGTGGGGAATACAGAATGTTTTGTGAAGATTGAGATGACTCACATCACCACCAAAGCGCCCGGGTTCGGCGGTTCCAACTAATGCATTCATGTTGGCACCATCGATGTACACCCGCCCACCATGATCATGGACAATGTCACAAAGATCCTTGATCTCAGATTCAAAGACGCCATGAGTGCTGGGGTATGTAATCATCACAGCAGCCAATTGATCAGTGAACTGCTCACACTTTTCCCGAAGTTCAACAAGGTCGACGTTTCCTTGGTCGTCACAGCCGGTGACAACAACTTTCATGCCGGCCATCTGTGCACTTGCAGGATTTGTTCCATGAGCTGATGCTGGAATCAGGCAGATATTTCGGTGACCTTCTCCGCGAGCACGTTGCCAGGCCCGAATAACAAGGAGTCCGGCGTATTCTCCTTGGCTTCCAGCGTTCGGCTGAAGGCTGATGCCTGCATATCCAGTGGCTTCACCCAGCCACTTGCAGAGCTGATCCTGGAGAATTTGATATCCCTGAAGTTGGTGAGATGGTGCAAAAGGATGAATGTCAGCGAACTCGGGCCAACTGATTGGAATCATTTCACTGGTTGCATTCAGCTTCATGGTGCAACTTCCCAATGGAATCATTGTTCGGTCGAGTGCAAGGTCACGATCAGCTAATTCACGAAGATAACGGAGCAACTGGGTCTCGCTGCGATGTGTATGAAAGACAGAGTGGGTGAGGAAGTCACTTTTCCGAATGCAGGTGTCTGGAAGAAGTGACTGAGTTGATGGCTCACATGTTTTCAGGTCTTCGACAGAATTTTCCGGTAGCGTGAAAACGTCCCACAGAGTGCATACGTCAGCATCACATGTCGTTTCATCAAGACTGATTCCGATATGATTTGCATCAATCTTTCGGAGGTTCATTCCGGCATCCTGCGCGCGTTTTATAAAGGAATCGGTTGCCTCACCAGTTTGGAGACACAGCGTGTCGAAGGCGTGTTGATTCGTTATTTCTATACCCAGCTTCTGCAGGCCGGTTGCGAGAAGAGCGGTTTTCTTTGCAATACTCTTCGCAATTTTCTTGAGCCCCACGGGGCCATGATAGACAGCGTACATTGCCGCAACGACAGCAGGTAGAACCTGTGCGGTACAAATGTTTGAGGTCGCTTTCTCGCGACGGATGTGTTGTTCTCGAGTCTGCAAAGCCAGGCGATATGCTGGCCTTCCGGAATGATCAACGCTGACACCGACAAGTCGTCCCGGTAGTGACCTCTTGAAGGCGTCGCGGCAGGCAAAGTAGGCCGCATGCGGACCTCCGCAGCCCATAGGCATACCGAAGCGTTGCGTTGATCCCACAACAATATCCGCACCCCATTCACCTGGTGGTGTGAGGAGTGTCAATGATAAAGGATCTGCAGCAACACAAAGGAGTGCCTTGTGTTCGTGAACTCGATCTGCAAGGCCATGCCAATCCGGTACGTCACCTTCTGTGGTTGGGTACTGTACGAGGGCACCAAAATACGTTTCCTCATCAACCATGTCCGCAACATCACCAATGATGAGATCAATACCCAGCGGCTCAGCTCGTGTTGCCAGAACTTCAAGTGTCTGTGGATGGCACCGTCGGTCGGCTATGAAAGTAGACTCCTGACCTTTATGCATTCTGTGAGCTAACGTCATCGCTTCGGCAGCAGCCGTTGCTTCATCAAGGAGAGAAGCATTTGCTATCGGCATCCCAGACAGGTCACAAATCATTGTCTGAAATGCAAGCACTGCTTCCATGCGGCCCTGAGAAATTTCGGCCTGATACGGCGTGTAGGCAGTGTACCAAGCTGGATTCTCTAAAACATTTCTTTGGATAACTGCTGGAGTATGTGTACCGTAGTATCCCTGCCCCAAAAAACTTTTGCAGACGTTGTTCTGCTGGGCGACAGCCTTCAGTTCTGCAAGTGCTTCTTGCTCTGAGACGGCCGATGGTAAATCCATCACCGAACGCCTCATGATGCTCGCTGGCACAATTTCTTCAATCAACGCATCTCGACTTTTTGCTCCGATGGCTTCAAGCATGAACTGCTCATCGGTTGGTGAAAGGCCGATGTGTCGACCTGCAAATTCGAGATTGTCATCAGATGCAGTCGTTTTGTTACACGCAGGTGCGTGAGATTCAGATGAAAGAGTGTGTGGAGAAGCTGTGCCAGAAGACATACAAGGTTCCTTTCCTGACTGTGCCGACGCGTGTTGTACGTGCCGTGGCAACTGACGTTGTGTTTTATCCGCCAGAGGAAACAGTATGGCCGAAACCATGCTGGGAACCCTGTTGTCCTTGGACCTGAGAGATTCACCCATGAGCATCGGCTCGGGGTTTGCCCCTTCGGTGGACGCCGCCTTTTGCGTCGTCACTCTCCAACAGAATTATAAAATGTCAGTACTTTTGCCTGAGCGTTCAGCCTTCGGCGGTCTTTCGACTCTCTCCTGACCCTTTCATCATAGTTTATGACAGAAGAGGCGACAACACATCCTAATTAGTCGTGTTCCTCGAACAGAGTTACGTCAGGCAGGACAATCGACACCAGTCGGATATTTGTTGCTGGATAGCGTCACGAATCTTTCGGATTTCCACCAACTTTTCTTCATGGTTCCCTGTCACTTTTGATGGATCTGGGAAGCTCCAATGTTCACGGGCAACCAGTCCAGGGAAAGACGGGCAACGTTCCGCGCTTGTTTCATCACAGACAGTGATCACACGGTCGTAATGACGTCCCTGTTGAAGAACTTCATTGACTCCGGTAGTGACTGCACTAGAAATGTCGATGCCAATCTCTTGCATCACTTCGACAACGAGCGGGTTAAGAGTGCCTGGTTCAATTCCTGCGCTTGATGCCAGGAACGAACTTTGGCACATCTTATTTACAAATGCTTCTGCCATTTGGCTACGAGCACTATTATGAATACAAACAAACAGGATTTGTTGTTGACTCGCTTCTTCACAACATCCACTGGTACCGACGCCGCATTTCTCTGGTGCAAGGCAGGCGGTGTGATTCGAACCAAGCGTAAAGAGTAAACCGGACGGTGTCATGTCAGCCAATTCAATCGGATAGTGTGCCTTCGTAGTGCCCTCATACTCTATTTCAACTGCGAGTTCATCGGTTTTGAGTACCTGCCTCCCGAGTCGAATAATCTCTGCAAGCGTTGTTGTTTCCAGCCGGTGATCGAGGTCATCACCCGTCCATAGTTGGAGTTGACATGTAACTTGGCTTCGTTGTGTTCCTCCACAGTCAATGAAGTCCTTTTGAATGCGTCCTACTTCGGTCACATGGAAATGAGCAGGTACGAATGAGTTGTCAGGAAGCATCCAATGCATATGTTGCGATGGATGTGCGTCTAAACAATCAAGCAGTTCGCGTATGTTCATAGATGTTGGTTTCAAGATGCTGGATAAAGGGTTGTCTGAACGAACATAGTAAATCAGTTTGGGGCCGATCCAACATTCTTACATCCTAGTCTCTCGTGGGACTGAATGTATTTGGTAAAGGTGCCCCCCCACCGGCAGAGGAGTTGTTGGGAGTCTGCCGATGGGGGAGCGATTGGCAGAGGGTTTATAGAAACGTATTGTTCAAGTCGTGTTAAATCGGCTCAGTGACACGAAAAACTAATAAAAGCATGCACGTAAAAGCATGCACGCGGCTCTGAAGGCGATCGGTGCTTCTAGTGAGACACGACACGTCCCCGCCGGTGAACCGATTTCATGCATTTCCGAGCAGGGAAGTGAGGGTATAGATACTCAACAACGAATTTGGAAATATTTGTTTGCTTTTGATTAGAGCGGTGTTTGCAAAGAAGGTTGTACAAACCTGGCAGCCCATGCTCATTTAAAAGAGGGGTTCTCGAATCCTGATTATGGATTTGTTGAATAATGCCTTCACTTTTTCCATTCAGACGGGTGAATGAATACTTGGGACATTGAAACGACTCCTTTTATGGAAGGCGTATTCAATTGAATATCTACAAAAAGCGTGAAGGAGAGAACCTCATCTTTGCTAGCCGCTGTTAGTGGCCCTCAGCATCTCTACCGAGTTCCTGATCAATCAAAATAAGCCCATGACCGTCTCCGCCAACCAAGGAGAGTCGATCGTGGACATCATCAGCTTCAGCAGTATCAGCAATTTGTTGTGGAACAAACTGTGTTATGAAACTGTGTGTGAGATGGTCGTTATGTTTGTCTGCCAAGTCGATCAAGTCATTCATCCGCTGCATCAATTTATGCTCTTGGGTTCGAACTTGATCAAAAGCCACAACAGGATTGTCCCATTCACAGGCAGGTGCTTCAATTGTTGCAAATTTTGCTTGGCAGTCCCGGTCATTCAGGTAATCAACAAAAAGGCCCATGTGGGTCAGTTCCCCAGCAGCTTCTGTACGAAACCATTTTGCCATTCCTGTTAATCCGCGAACACTGGCCCATGAAGCCATTGAAAAATAAAGGAACGCTGCGGAGGACTCGATACAAATCTGTTCGTTCAGGGCGGCGGCAACTTCTTCATGCAGTGATAGTCGAAAACTCATCAAATTCTCCAGCGTTCAAAACAGGTAAGTGAAAGATTCCTTAACAGAATGCTTACTACATCCTAGCAATGTAATAAGAGTTCGGGCAGAGGAATCTGTTAACTTTGATAAAAATCTTTTTACCAGATAGTGATAATGAGATTCATTCTCGAGAGCCAGCGCGGTGCACGTTTCGTTCACACCAACACATGCACCATCTACCAAGAGCCTAAGCCTATTCAAGCGATTTTCCCAGTGGCATAGAAAACGGAGACCTTTCATTATTTGAACTCACGTGAGGATTTCAATAATTGTGATATGAGTTTCAAGACGAATAAAGTTGCTCGATGCTATTTTGCTCAGCTACTGTGCTCTGCCAGTTCGGCTGGTAAACCTT
>CAXEMW010000027.1:0-20664 GCA_963997395.1 uncultured Planctomycetaceae bacterium | reverse complement strand
CCACCCGCCTCTCCAACAGCAACCCCGATGGTTGCCCAGCAGCCTATCGCTCAACCTCAAGCGGCTCCTAACACACCCTCGGGCTATGCACAGTCAGGTTTTGGACAACCTGGTTTTGCCGATCCTTCTGGATTTGATCCGCTTCCAAATGTTCCCGGAATGGGTCAACCGGGGCTGCCACCACCGGGCTTCGCTCAGCCTCCTCTTCAACCATTTCCCGGCAACGAACCCTATGTAGTCGTTGATGTAAATGCTGAAGAAACACAGACAGGCCGGCTCATGATCGGAGCGGGGGTCAACTCCAATGCAGGCCTGGTTGGAAACATTGTAATCGATGAGCAGAATTTTGATATTACTCGGCTTCCAACAAGTTGGGATGACATACGAAACGGTACTGCCTTTCGTGGTGCAGGCCAAAGGTTTCGACTGGAAGCTGCGCCTGGTACTGAACTACAGCGATACACTGCGACCTTTCAAGAACCGTATCTATTTGATACCCGCGTCGGACTCTCAACGAGTGCCTCGTATTTCACTCGTTACTTCTTTGATTGGGCTGAAGGTCGCGTAGGGGGCCGCGTTGGTCTTGGGTATCAGTTTGTCTTTGCCCCAGATTTCTCGGTGAATGCTGGGTTCCGTGGTGAAAGCGTTGATATCTTCAACCCTCGTGTTCCCGATGTACCCGACATCGAAAGGATGCAAGGAACAAATTCGGTCTATGGCTTCAGTGGTGGGCTTATTCACGACACTCGAGACAGCCCTTTTCTACCAACAGAGGGCCATCTTGCGACGTTCGAATTTGAACAGGTGATAGGTACCTTCATCTATCCACGAGGTGTCTTTGAAGCGCGACAATACTTCCTTCTTAATCAGCGACCTGATGGTTCAGGCCGGCATGTCTTGTCGATGGGCACCATACTCGGATTCTCTGGCCCTGATACGCCGTCGTATGACAACTTTTATGCTGGTGGATACAACACGATGCGAGGTTTTGTTTTTCGTGGAGCAAGTCCACGGCAGCGAAGCACAACCACAGGCCAGGAAGCAATTGTTGGTGGACCATTTGAATGGCTAAACACTATTGAATATATGTTTCCCATCACCGCAGATGATTCTCTTCGTGGGGTTGTCTTTACTGATTTTGGTACGGTTGAACAAAACGTGACTATTAAAGACTTTCGAGTATCCCCGGGATTCGGTCTCAGAATCACCATGCCTGCACTTGGGCCGGCTCCGATCGCCCTCGATTTTGCAGTACCTGTTTCATACGCCGAGTTTGACAGTCAACAACTCTTTAGCTTCTTCGTCGGATTCGCACGATAAAAAATCTCTCTAACGAGCGTTTGCTTCATTAATGGATTTTGCAACTGCAGTACCTGCGACGTACCCACTCGACCAAGCCCACTGAAAATTAAAGCCTCCAATGCGACCATCTACATCAAGGACTTCACCGGCGAGATAAAGACCAGGACACTTTCTACTTTCCATGGTTTCGAGTTTTAACTCTTCAAGAGGAACGCCACCGGCCGTTGCTTCTGCTATCGAAAAACCCCGATCGCCAGTCACGGGTAATGGCGTAGCCATAATATTTTGAACCAGTTTTTTTCGAATGGTTCGAGTTAAGTCGCCGACAAGTGGAGCCTCCGACTCTATGCAGATTCGTCGAGCCAACCTATCTGGAAGCCATTGGCGTAACAAAGTGAATGCTCCTCCACGCGGAGACTGAAAGAACTCATCGACCGTTTCGGCATTTTGGCCTGGAAGCCAGTTGATACTCAACTGAACGTCTGAATCTGTATTTCGTGCAATGAGCCAGTGACGACTGATATCAAGAACAGCCGGACCTGAAAGACCGACATGTGTACAGAGTGTACTGCCAGAGCATGAAACAATCCGTTTCCCTGATGCTTTGGAAAGCGTGACCGTTGTTGGAACAGTTACTCCTGACAGCTCTCTCACCCAATGACTCTTTTCTAAAACAAGTGGAACGAGGGCGGGAACTAAGGGCTTTGTAATTGTATGACCTAGATTTTCCACCAATCTGTAGCCACCACCGTCTGAACCGCTTTTCGGCAAAGACTTTCCCCCCGTACACACGATGACATGGCGGGCGAGCACTATACCGTCTTCTAAAACAACTCGGAACCGTGGCTCTTGCGTCACATTGCGTGCCGTGCCACTGACTGGAAGCTGTTCGATATCAGTCACACGTGAAGGATGTGCAAGCGACGCGTGCGATTCTTTGGACTGATCAATGAGTGCATTAAGAATGGTCCTTGCTGAGTCAGTCACTGGAAATAATTTACCCGTCTCTTCTTCCTTGAGTTCAACACCTGCTTCGGAAAAAAAATGAATCGTCTGTGTTACCGAAAAGCGACGCAATACTTTGCGAATTGCTGCCGGACTGCTTCCTGAAAAATCATGTTCTGTTACACGACGGTGGGTCACATTACAGCGTCCTCCACCAGCTACGAGAATTTTTGCACCGAGCTTTTTTGCCCCATCGAAGACTGCGATTCGAATCGGATGGCCTTCTGAATTTCTTCCTGCCCATATTGCAGCAAAAAGGCCCGCCGCTCCTGCACCAATAATTGCCACATCAACATGCTCTTCTTCGCACAAGTGTGATTCTTTGCTGCTGTATCGATGTGGCATTTCACTATCCATTTTCATCGAATCTGTAAAAGTCTCTAAGAAGAGACATTACTTGTTTAAATGAGAAAAGTGACTGTCTTCACAGAATACGTCTACGTGTAGACACAAAAGTGCATTGTCCAATGGATTTGATACACATAGGGTACACGACAATGTCGTTAAACTTCCTGGTACAGCGTTCGGTGTGAATAAACAATCAAAATCAATGGATACTCATCCTACGCTGAATGCTTTATTGGGGAATTGCATGCCAAAGACCAACACCAAAGAAATGCACGGGCGGCTAATCTCTTTTTGTTCGAGATGGTCTTTTCTTGTTCTGCTTTTTAGTGGCATTGCAACGGCATCTGACGACACCACTCGTAAGCCACTCGAATTTAATCGGGACATTCGCCCGATCCTTGCTGAAAACTGTTTCTACTGTCACGGGCCAGACCCAAACAAACGAAAAGCCGATCTCCGCCTCGATCAACGACAATCCGCATTGGATGCTGGTGCGATTGATCCTTCAGAAAGCTTGATCATCGACCGCATTCATTCCGATGACAGTGAACTGCGCATGCCACCGCCGGACTCCAATCGTCACCTTTCTCAACGAGAAAAAAAAGTTCTTACTCGATGGATTCAAGAAGGAGCCACGTATCAAGCACACTGGGCATTTGTCGCTCCTGTTCAAATGAATCCGCCAGTGATTAACACCCCATCACTCCAGAATTGGCCAAAAAATCCGATTGACTCGTTTATTCTTGCTCAACTTGAAGAAGTGGGTCTTGTACCGTCACCAGAAGCAGACCGGGAAACATTAATACGGCGTCTCTATGCCGATCTTATTGGCCTTCCTCCATCACCTGAAAGCATCGATGACTTTCTCACCAATCAGTCACCCGATGCATATGAACAATTGGTTAATCAATTGTTGGCAAATCAGCACTATGGTGAACGCATGGCAATCGCCTGGCTCGATGCTGCTCGCTTTGCAGATAGCAATGGTTTTCAACAGGATGGCGACACATGGCAATGGATCTGGCGAGATTGGGTGATCGATGCTCTGAATGACGACATGCCTTTTGATCAGTTTTCAATTGAGCAGCTTGCAGGAGATCTCTTGCCGGACGCAACACAACAGCAACAAATTGCCACCGCCTTCAATCGCAATCATCTTTTGAATGGTGAAGGAGGTGCAATTGCTGAGGAACAGCGATTCAACAATCTGTTTGATCGCGTTGATACAACAAGCACTACCTGGCTTGGTCTTACCATGGCATGCGCCCAGTGCCATGATCATAAGTACGATCCGTTGACACAGTCTGACTATTACCAGTTGCTCCATGTCTTCAATCAGGTCTCAGAGACCGGACGCCCCGGTCGACAGTCATCTCGTATCCGTGTTGCCACACCTTTTCTAGAAGTGGCAACTACTGATCAAAAAAAGCAGCTGTCACAGTTAAAACAAAATATGAAACTCCTTGAGAAAGATGCAAAGCCAATTCTTGACGTTGCATATGCCGCATGGAAATCAGGCTTGTTCTCTGATGGTCAGGCGGCAGACGGAAAAGATCTTCCGCGGTCACTCACACCGTTGCTTCGAAAGCCAAAAGATATTCAATCCGATGCTGAAAAGAAAAAAATTGAAAGTGGTCTGCGAAGTTTTTTTAATAGTAAAGTCAAGCGTTCAGTCACAAATGATGTGGCAGTTGTTACTGAGTATGACAAAGCCAAGCAGGCTTATGACGCATTTAACGGTGATGAGATTCCGCGAGTCATGGTTATGAATGACGACAAGCCGCGGGAAACACGTGTGCTTGATCGAGGTGACTATCTCTCACCGATTGGTGACGCTCTTGCTTTTGCACCGCCGGCAAACCTGCCACCCTTACCTGACAGTTTTCCAAAAAATCGACTCGGGTTAGCCAGATGGTTATTCCTACAAAATCATCCTCTTACAGCTCGCGTTCAAGTCAATCGGATGTGGCAACGCTTTTTTGGCACTGGTCTTGTCAAAACGACAGAAGACATGGGCGTACAAAGTGAATACCCGAGGCACCTTGCTCTTCTTGATTGGCTTGCGATTGAATTCCAGAAACAGGGCTGGAGCCAGAAGTCCATGCATAAGTTGCTGGTGATGAGTGCGACCTATCGGCAAACCAGCAGGATAAATGCCAACCAACTGGAGAAGGATCCAGAAAATCGACTCCATGGGCGTGCCAGTCGTTTTCGAATGCCTGCAATGGTGTTACGTGATTGGGCACTCGCTTGTAGTGGTTTACTCAATGAAGACATCGGGGGGGCTCCGGTATATCCATACCAGCCTGATCAAATCTGGGAATCACTTGCAATTACAAAAGAACGAGATTTCACCTACCCACAATCAACTGGAACAGACCTTTATCGCCGCAGCATGTACACATTTTGGCGACGTACCGTTGCACCTGCAAACATGTTTGACTCTGCCAACCGTCGGACATGCACCGTTCGTGTCAATCAAACGTGTACACCACTCCATGCACTGACGACCCTGAATGACCCAACCTGGGTTGAGGCAGCGCGTTCGCTTGCAAAGCGATGCATGACAAACAGGAATACTCTTGATGAACAAATTATTTTTGCATTCCGTACTGTTGTGAGCCGACTACCAACCTCTACCGAACGTGCAGTACTTGCAGATATGTATGCGCACCAACACTCCCACACAACTGTGGAGTCGGCACATGCATTCCTTGGTAGCGATACATGCCTACAAGACGCGTCTTATGACCCAGTGAAACTGACTGCATTAGGAAGTGTTTGCCTGGCAATTTTAAATCTTGATGAAGCACTCACTCGTGAATGATCACTGGAAAAACACCACCGCATGAGTTTCCCAGACTGTGAATGAAAAGGCTGTAATCATGCATGATCTATTCAATGAAAATCTGGCTCGTGTCACTCGCCGTCAACTCTTTGGATCAGCCAGACAGGGAATCGGACTTGCTGCTTTGGCATCGCTCTTACACTGCGACAGCGAATGCAAGGGAAGCATACCTGGACTCGTTGACCTTCCACACCATGCTCCGCGTGCAAAACGAATGGTGATGCTCTGGCAAGGAGGAGGCCCTTCTCATGTTGATCTCTTCGATCCAAAGGATGCGCTCTACGAACGTTCTGGTGAAAATATTCCAGATAGTGTTCGAGGTAGCACTCGTCTTTCAACAATGTCGAGTGGGTATTCCCAATGGCCCGTCGTTGCACCAATAAAAAAGTTTCAAAGGTATGGCCAGTGTGGCATGGAACTCAGTGAGATGCTTCCAGCGATTGGCAAGCTTGCCGATGACATCTGTCTTGTTCGAAGCCTCCACACAGAGGCTGTCAATCATGCGCCAGGTGTCACGTTTTTTCTCACAGGAAGCCAGGTCCCCGGACGTCCAAGCCTCGGTGCATGGGTGTCATATGGTCTTGGATGCGAGACTGAAGAGTTACCTGCTTTTGTTGTCATGACATCATCTGATCAAGCAAAGAGTTGTGGGCAACTCTTTTTTGATTACTACTGGGGTTCTGGCTTTCTTCCAAGTCGCTATCAAGGAGTAAAATTTCGGAACACAGGAGAGCCTGTTCCATATCTTGCAAATCCACCTGGTATCAGTCGTGCTGCCCGTCGAGCCTTACTGGATGACCTTGCCATCATGAACGCTAAGCACCGAGCAGACTACGGTGACCCGGAAATTGATACTCGGATCGCCTCCTATGAGATGGCCTTCCAAATGCAAGCAAGTGTGCCTGATCTCATTGACTTCTCAGATGAACCAAAACATGTACTTGATCGGTATGGACCTGATGTGCATAAGAAAGGTTCTTTTGCTTTCAACTGTCTTGTAGCGAGAAGACTACTGGAACGTGGTACTCGATTTGTTCAATTGATGCACGCTGGATGGGACCAACACAGTAACCTATACAGTCAACTAGAAATTCAGTGTCGTGACACAGAAGGACCATCCGCCGCACTGGTACAGGACCTCAAAGATCGTGGACTGCTCGAAGACACACTGGTGGCATGGGGTGGTGAATTTGGTCGCACACCTTTTGGGCAAGGTGACCCAGCCAACCCAAAGGGCCGTGACCATTTTGGAAAGGCTTTCTCATGGTGGCTAGCAGGTGGAGGAATAAAAAGTGGATATGTTCACGGCGCAACAGATGAGTATGCGTGGAACATTACCACTAACCCAGTTCACGTTCACGACATGCAGGCCACAATTATGCATCTGCTCGGTATTGACCACACCCGCCTCACATACCGATATCAGGGCCGTCAGTTCCGACTCACTGATGTTCATGGCGAAGTCCTTTCCAGCATTCTGCGTTGACAGCAAGGGGCTCGCATTGAAGGAAATAATTTACGATTTTCTGTGTTTGAAAAAGTCTCAGCCGGCAAATGCTTCAAAGCACTGTCGCCGACCGAAATCATTGTTCCAATGAGTCCAAAAATTTCAAAAACCCTGTACTTGCAAAAATTATGCAGCCGCACAGAGTAGAACTGGACGTACACCCACCATTGAGGGGTCGCAGCACACATTATCGAGCTTAATTCGTTACAAACCTCCTAGTCTACGGTCATTTCGATAATCAGCGGATTTGTCTAATCAGCGAACTTATAAGTCCTTGACTACAGTTGATTCTGGCTATACCTTTACGCATGGTGGAGGGAGACTGTACGGAACAGTTTTCGTCCAGATGATTCCAAATACGTTATTTAATCATCAGGAACTGGCATAGCAACAAGGGGCGCTAGCTTGTTCTTCCGACCTTTTGGGATTTACTTTTTTCTTCTCATTTACCCGTTAGGGTGGAGGAATCTTTATGACTGTTACGTCACGTCGAGGGTTTACCCTCATCGAACTCCTGGTGGTTATTGCCATTATCGGTGTTCTGGTTGGTCTTCTGTTGCCAGCTGTGCAACAGGCTCGTGAAGCTGCTCGTCGCAGTTCATGCGGAAATAAACTGAAGCAACAAGGTCTAGCTGCACACAACTACGCTGACAAGCATGCCAGCCGTGGTGACAACTTCTTGCCTAGTGCAATGGGTGTCAATCAAGCTGGAGCTTCTACCGTAACAAATCCAGTCACTGGTGTTACGCATTGGAGTCACATTGTAGCCATTCTTCCTTATGGTGAAGAAAACAATCTTTACAATGCGATCAATGGAGCTGGCAACTACGCTGTTCCAACGGGTACCAATGCAACTGTAGAAGTTGATTGGCTGATCTGCCCATCATTCGTTGGTACGACAGCTGGCCAAAGTGTTTACAAGGCCAACGTTGGAACCAGTGATGAAACCGGTGCAAGTGCGACTGCTTCTGGTGCTTTCAGCGGAAAGACACTTAGCGACAATGGTGGTCTTGGCCTTTACCAAGACAAGGGATTTGCTTCCTATCGTGATGGCACAAGTAACACTCTCATGATCGTTGAAGAAAACTTCAATGAAAACTACTGGGAAGGTCACTCGAATGCATCGACGCATGGTCTTGCAACTGGAGCATCAGTTTCACCAATTCCAGGAACTGTTTCACAGGCTTTCCCAAGTTCACCACACGCTGGTGGCGTAAATGGGTACTGCTTGGCTGATGGTTCAAGTGGATTCTTGTCCAACACTATTAGCAGCGCTACTTTGCGGGCTTTGTCAACTTGTAATAGTGGTGACACGATTGGTGATGATCGACCTTAGTTTCTGAAAACTATTGTTCATACAGGAAGGGAGTCGGCATTTGCCGGCTCCCTTTTTTTTATATTAGAATTTGTGAGATTACCAACATTCCTCACTAACACGTCATGCAGGCCACGCACCACTCACCTCCTCAATGGCCTCCCGGTACAACGGTCGTACAGATAGCAACATACAACGAATCCGCTTCGATTGGTTCGCTTATCACGGCAATTCATACGGCCGTTCCACATGCTCATATCCTCGTCATTGATGACAACTCACCTGACGGTACAGCACAAATCGTTGCGGAAGAGGCTAATAAAAATGAACGTGTTCACCTTCTTTTACGTACTGATTGTCGAGGGCTTGGCACGGCGACACTAGAGGGAATTCAGTGGGCACGGAAAAGATCCGCTGATGTTGTCGTTCATCTTGATGGAGACTTCAGCCATAATCCTGCCGATATCCCACGATTGATCGCAGCCCTCACGCCACCAGACGAAATGCCATTCGATATTGCTATTGGGTCACGGAAGATACCTGGTGGAGCTGTTATTGGTTGGCCACTGAAGCGGCATATCATCAGTTGGCTCGTGTGCTGGTTCACGCGCGTTGTCCTACGTGTTCCTGTCCGTGACGGATCCAGTGGCTTTCGTGCTCTTCGCATGCGTTGCATCGAAGCTATTGAGATTGAAAATCTTGCCTCCGGCTATGCTTTTTTTGAAGATTTTTTGTGGCGAGCACATCAATCAGGAGCTCGTACGACAGAGATCCCAATAACCTTCACCAACAGAAAACTTGGAGCAAGCAAAGCGAGTGGCATCGAAATGCTTCGAGGCGCACGAGATTTGATAAGACTCGCAGTGCACACTTGGTTCAAGTGTTGAGACACAAGTTTCAGCAGGCTATCGCTCAGACTCCGTCAGTTGTCGATAGTATTTCAACCCTGGGATGAAAAAGCAGCCACCACTTACCAGTCCGAAGAGAATATGCTGAAACTGAGGAAGTCCACACATGATTAAACCTGTAGCAAACAGGCAAATCGACTGAATGTAAAAAACTCCTGATAATATTCCTGCTTTCGCAAAGAACATCAGTCCCGCTAGTAATGCAAGAACTGGTGAAAGTTTAAGTACCGGTAAGCCGAGCAACTCCTCTACGGAAAAAAGCAGCATGCTGGCGATCATTGTGCCGCCCCAGATATGAGCAACTTGTCGTTCAACCGCTGTTACTGGACCTGCTCTATGTCGCAGTGCCCAAAAGATGGGTGCCCACAAGGCAAGACCACCAGTCCATAAAACAACATACGGCCAACGACTTTCGACGCCCTGCCAGGCAAGTACATCTGTAATGACTGACAAAATGAGCACCACAACAGAATGCCACATCCAGAGAAGTCCCCAATTTTCTAAGACGACGGCATGATGTGTTTCTCGAAGAAGCCGAGAAACAACATCGAGCACTCCGCCTTGGCGGGCGGCAATCGGCTCACTTGCTAGAAATGCGCGAAGATCATTGGCCAAGTCTGCTGCTGATGCATAACGAAGATCCTGTGGTTTTTGAAGCGTCTTCAGGGCAATCATTTCCAGATCACGATTGACCTCACGGTTAATTGAGCGCGGGAGAGGTGGCTCAACTTCCAATACAGCGAGTAACGTATCCATCGGACTCGATGCCTGGAACGGTGGTCTGTCAACAAGTACCTGATAGAGAATCGCACCAAGACTCCATACATCACTCGCCGGTCCAACATCTCCGCGACTCCCTGCAGCCTGCTCCGGTGACATGTAGCAGGGAGTACCAAGAATTGCACCCGTGTGCGTCATTGTCTGATTTCCTTCAAGTCTTTTAGCGAGACCGAAGTCAGAGACATGTGGCTCACCTGCTAGATCGATAAGAATGTTCGATGGTTTCAGATCGCGGTGAAGGACCCCGCGTGCATGTGCAGCTTGAACAGCTTCAGCTACACGAAGCAAAATTTGTGCACCTTCTCTCGGTGGAATTGGACCAACTTGTAATCGTTTAGAAAGTGTCGTCCCTTCGATATATCTCATCGAATAGAATGGATGGCCTTGATGCTCTCCAACTTCAAAGATGGAGACAATACCAGGATGATCCAATTGAGCAGCCGCCTCAGCCTCACTGCGAAACCGTGAGAGATCTGCTTGACTTGCCAGATCACGACGCAAGAGCATCTTTACTGCAACGACTCTTTGAAGGCTTTTTTGAACAGCGCGATAGACAATCCCCATGCCTCCACGGCCGATTTCCTCGAGCAGCTCATACTCTCCAAATTGAGCTGGCAGCGAAGAAACGCCAGGTACAAACTCATCTCCAATGAATGGCCTCATACCTTGCTGTTCAGCAGCCAGTTCTCCCCCACAATCATCGCGCATGATAATCGTAGATTCCATTGCCACAGCATCGGTGACAGACACAGTTGCAAATAGTTCGCGGAGTTGTCCTGCTAAATCAGTATTTTGGAGACAGAGCTTTTCAAGCCGTACGTGCGCTTGATCGACTGGCCCCGTTGTTAAGTCTTCCAGCAGGACTGCTAAACGCTCCTCTTCATCCGAGGATAGCTCTTCTCCAATTGAATTATTTTTCTCTATTTTTGACACGGCACTCTGCAAATACGAAGGATTATTATCTTCACGTTAACAAGGGATACTAGGCATGCCATACATACTTGACGATATTTTGTGTCCAAAGTCAGTTTGCATCAGCTAGTAAAACTCTGAGTCGTCGCATTGCTCTCATATATCTCATACCAGCCGCTGGCTTCGTAAGACCAAGAACCTCTGCTACATCCCCAGTTGATAGGTGTTCAAAATGTCGCAGCAAAACAATCTGACGATCTATTTCATCAAGCTTCTCAACGGCATTAGCGAAACGATGTTCAAGCTCATGCCATGTTGCAACCGCGGCTGGAGTAAGTTCTGTATCCGCAATCTTCTGAGCGAGATTTGTTTGTGAGTGATCTGCATCCACTGGTGAATCCAGCGACACTTCCTTATCGAGACTACGAGTGCCTGCCACTCTGTGTCGTCGATGGGCATCAATAACTCGATCACGTGCCATATGTCGAAGCCATAACTGAAATGGCATCGTGGGGTTGTTTAAATAGTCACCCAATCTGCGATTTGCCTCAACAAGGACATCTTGAACAATGTCACTCGCATCAACACGTTTTCGGACAACCCTATCCAGCCGCTGATCAATCATCCTTCGGATCGCAGCTCTGTGTCTCTCAAGAAGTCCATTCACAGCCGCAGAGTCCCCCTGTCGGACGCGATCGAGGAGAATCAACGTCTGCGGAGGAGGGTCGGGCGGTTCTACTACGTCACGGGAGGAGGTCATTTAGTATTTCAAGAGAGAGAGAATGTCTTTCTATCGTACCAACGTGGCAGCATAATCGGGAAAATTGATTGAAAAATGCGGATTACAGCAATCAGGCCGAGACTGCGGGCTCGTAGTCTCCAAGTTTTCATGTTTGTCTCCAGCTACTTTTTGACCAGCCTTCAAACGTGATCCATAATCCTTTGCGGTCATGGGATCGACCGCTGTTTGCCGCTCTGAATGCTGGCTAGAAAATGGATTGCCTGTGCGTGCTACCACCCCTCTTCACATGATGACCGTGACTTCCTTTCGATGTCCTATTCGTCCATGGCGAATTTCCATTCTCAAGACCGTTATCATCATTTTGGTGGGTGGCTTCCTTGCCGTTCAGCCAACCAGTTTCACCAATGCGAGTGACATTTCTGTTGATGATCTGGCTGTTCGGTCAACAAAACTTGAGGCTGCTGGTCAATGGCCAGAGCTGGTAAGTCTTTGTGAAACAGCTGCCCGCAAAGGTGAGCTGTCCAATGAACTCTATCAGCGATACGATCTAGCAAAGATTCATTGTGACCTTGATCGTCGATCTGCTGAGAAAGCCTACCAAGAGGCCCTACAGCACATTACAGAAGGAGAAGCACGACAACTTTTCATAGAATGCTTGGGACGCATAAATTCCCATCACGTTACCAACCCAGACTTTCATAAACTCATCAGCCGTGGTTGTTTAGCTCTTCAAGTTGCAATCAGTGATCCTCGATTTCAGTCCGTTCACGCACGTCAAGCAACACCTGATCGCATTGCATTATTCCAACGACACATACAGCAGATTATTGAAGGTCGTAGTATTGCATCCCTTACCGACGCTGAGACAGTTGCAATCTGGATTGTACGTGCCGCACAGTCAGTAGTTGGCATTCCCCCTGCTGTTACTTTCCTCGAGATGACTGCCGCATCTGTCGGCGGTCTTGATGAGTATTCTGCATTTCTAACGACAGGCCAACTCAATGACCTCTACGCTCAAATCGAAGGCAACTTTGTTGGCCTCGGTGTCGAGTTGAAAAGTGCGAAAGACGGTCTATTGGTAGTACATGTCATTTCCGGCAGTCCTGCCGAACGCTCAGGACTTAAAGCAGGTGATCACTTGATCGGGATCGCTGGAAAACCTATCGCTGGCATGCATGTTGATGCAGCTGCACAAATGCTTCAGGGGCCAGAAGGGTCACGCGTAACACTTGCTGTGCTACGAGGGGTGGGGCCAGCACGAGCTATGACGGTACGACGTGAACATGTTGAGATTCCAAGTATCGAAGATGTTGAGTTGCTCGATCGATTGAATGGGATTGGATATCTACACATCACGTCATTTCAGAAAAAGACCGCTGCTGACCTTGATACCGCAATGCGTCAGCTTGACGCCTCCGGAATGCGATCTCTTATTATTGATCTTCGAGGAAATCCCGGTGGACTCCTGTCAGCAGCCGTCGATGTGTCTGATTTATTCATTGACCGTGGTCTCGTTGTTGCGACACGAGGTCGTAGTCCTGAAGAAGATTTTAACTACACTGCAAGTCACAGTGGCACCTGGCATATGCCACTTACCCTTCTCATTGACGGTGATTCCGCAAGTTCTAGTGAAATTTTTGCCGGAGCCATTCGTGACCATAACCGTGGCAAAATCATTGGATCCCGCAGTTATGGAAAAGGATCGATCCAAGGAATTTTCCCAATGGATGTAGCTGGCGTTGGCATGCGATTGACCACTGCTCACTTTTACTCACCGACCGGCCAGCCATACAGCCGAGTCGGCGTTTCACCGGATCTCTGGGTACAGCAAACCGCTCGCCCAGATGGCACTGGCCAAATCATTAAAAATGACGCAACACTTGCCACTGCACTCAATGAGGTCCGGAAGACTTTAGAGCCTGTTGTTTCACAGCCAGTCGCCCGACGAATTACGGCTCGATAAATTCAACATTGATTGAATCAACTGGATTGAGAGTTTCTTGTGAGTCATTTGACATGCTTTATATCGGGTCTTTACCTCGTATTTCAATGATGTTCAAAACTTCATGCAAACACATCATAATCAGCCGAAGAATGTACTTGCTGAAGCAATACGAAACGAGATACAGCCACTCGGCCTTGATTTACCTGACAAGGCCATTCCTGAACTCGCTGCCTATGCCAAAATCTTATGGGCCTGGAATGATCGTTTGAATCTCACCAGGCATACTGACGTACAACAATTTGTTCAGCGAGATGTTACTGACACTGCTGCCATAGGCCCGCACATAAAAACTAACGAACGGGTTCTTGACGTCGGAACAGGAGGAGGCGTGCCTGGTGTCATACTCGCTATCCTGCGTCGTGATCTCACAGTTGAATTATCCGACACTTCAACAAAACGTATTGCGGCATTAAAGTCTATACTTGTTGAACTTGGTTTACCTCTAACGATTCACCATCAACCAGCTCAACAAGTTGTTCTTGATACGCGCAGGAAAGGCCGTTCATTTGATACGCTCGTCGTCCGTGCTGTCGCTCCACTCCAGAAATTACTGACTTGGTTTGAACCAATAAGCAACTCCTACGGCCGGCTCCTTGTTATCAAAGGGCCACGATGGGAAGCTGAGAAACAAGAATCTCGCCACCGAGGATTTCTCAAAAAAGTGACCGCCCGTCGTATAGCGACCTGGCCTATTCCTGGCAATGATACCGAAAGCGTCCTACTCGAGATCAAAAGGCGGAAAAACTCTTGATGAGGTCTTGCATTGGAATACTGTGGTCAGCTACGAATGAAAAAGTCACAGTTGACTAAAGTGTCTCTTTTAACGAGGTCTCGTTACTCGTATTGGCACGCATGCCCTTTTGTGACTCTACTATTGTCTGCAACCTTTAAATGTATGAATGTTGGCGAAAAACATCTGCATGTGTAACAGAGTTATCTTTTTCACGATCGACAACTTCTTGAAGGTTGTGTTGGCAACATTTGGAATCTACTATTTGACAGATGGGTCAATACTTTGATTTCAAATTGTCATCGAGCAACTTTTGGTATCGATCGAGAGCCGTTGCGGTACACTATTTTCATATCAAGAAATGCATGCGTCATCGGCTTATTCATAGCCTTGAACTCATAGCGTCTCTTGCCATAACAAGCCCTAAGAAAAATCATAATGGATTTTTGGATTCAACCGGATAACCTGACTCATATCGTCTGGCTTGGTGGGCTCTGGGTTCTGCTCAGTGTCATATGGGCATCGGCTTCTGTATGGATAGCCTCCGACTCTGAGATGGTTTTTGGGGAGTCATCATGGCCAGTAGCTTCTGTCTGCATTGGTGCTATCTTTTTCTTAATTACCGTAATGTGGGGGCTCTCTACGACTCCTTTTTTTGCCGTTGGATTTATTGCGGCCCTCTTTTTCTACACCTTTACAAGAGACAAAAAGGCGCCTGCACAAGAACGCATCTTGTGTGTTGCCTTTCTGAAAAAGATTTTGATCCGACTTGCTGGAAGTTTAGGGATCGATGACGTTGAGTCTCTTCTCGACAGATCGATGAAACAACTTTCTTCTAGCAAACAAGACAGCTCTGTTGTCCTCCTCAAAAAAGATGGCTCGCCAATTGAGGGGCAGGGCAAAGGAATGGATCGGGCTGCATCGAAAGCTATTCGGGTTGTACAAGACTTGTTTGAAAAGGCAATTAAGAGCGGAGCCACTGACCTGCACTTTGAACCAAAAAGTGGTGAAGAGATGGCTGTGCGTTGTCGAGTTGACGGTGTCATGCAAAATCTCACGACACTCTGGGCTGCAGAAGGGAAGTCATCGATTTCTGCTTTGAAAGTGCTCTCCGATATGGATATCGCCGAGCGACGACGTCCGCAGGATGGCACATTTGCAGTCCTTTTCGAAGGCCGGAAGTTTGATATCCGTGCAGCCTCGGGGCCGACAAACTTTGGTGAAAAAATGGCACTACGGCTGCTCGATTCTGATGGCGGTATCGTCAAGAACGGTCTGGAAGGCATCGGCATGAGTGAGTCTGTCACAAAAAAGATGCGTCAGATCATTCACCAACCCCATGGCATGATGCTCGTTTGTGGACCCACAGGATCAGGAAAAACGACAACACTTTATACGGCATTAGGGGAACTTGATGTCTTTTCAAAAAATATTGTCACCATTGAAGATCCGATTGAGTATCGACTCGATAACATCTCACAGACTGCTGTCAATGTTGCTGCTGAACTGACGTTTGCAAATATTCTCCGGTCCACGTTACGACAAGATCCAGATGTTATTCTTGTTGGTGAAATCCGAGACAAGGAAACTGCAGAAATTGCTATGCAGGCTGCACTGACAGGTCATTTTGTTTTTTCAACGCTACACGCGAATGACTCAGCGACGACAATCACTCGTCTTCTTGATATTGGAATAGACACAACACTCATACAGTCATCTGTTTCAGCAGTGCTGGCGCAACGTCTCATTCGGGTACTCTGTAAACGGTGCAAAGAAGCATATAGCCCTCCTGACGAGTTTTTACAGAAACTTGGCCTTCCTCCCGGAAAGCAAGTGTCTCTTTATAAGGAGGCTGGGTGCACGTCGTGCATGGACTCAGGCTACCGGGGCCGTACCGGAATTCATGAATTGCTTGTTTTTGATGCCAACATTCGAGATCTGCTCGTGGGTCGACCATCGATTCAAGATATTCGACAAGCCGGCCGAAAATCTGGAATGAAAACGCTCAAGCAGTCTGGCATTCGAAAAGTGATTGCTGGAATTACAAGTCTTAATGAGGTCATGCGAGTCGCAAAGTAAGAGTATACCGTTCATGGAAGTTGTTTCATTACGTAAGAAAGTCGAATGATGGTACCGTTGGCCGGAATTTTCCAAACGCTGGTAAGTCTGCTCGCCATTGCAATTGTACTTGGCTTTATTGCCTATGGGTTCACACACGGGATGTTCCGTTCCGTACTTGCCGGAATGCAGGCTCTCGTTGCCTTTGTCGTGACATTGACTTTCATTCCAACGCTCACGGAAATCCTCATCGCTATTGATATGCCTCCAAGTTACGCATTTCCCGTCGCTTTATTGGTCCTAGCGATAGGAACAGCCGTTGGTATTCACATTCTTATTGAAAAATATATCCCCAGTGAAGCAATCTCTCTTCTTTCAATGATTGACAAGATTGGTGGAGCTTTTATTGGTGGGACAACGGGTTATGTTGCCGCAGGGGGGCTTCTCATCGGACTCTCTCTTATGCCACTTCCAGAAAGTTACAGGCTAAACCGTTCAGAGCTCCAATTTGATTTTGGTACACCTATGCTACGAACCTTTGCCCGCATTATCGAACCCGATGGCGATAAACGAAATCGGTTACTCAAAGGAGAAGTTTGGCCAACTGTTGGTAATGAGAATGACACACCTCAATATCCTGAAAAACCACTTCCACCAGAGCCAACAAATCTACCAGCAGGACAAATTCCTCCCCCTTTTGTGCCACCGCCACCAAATATTTGGAGTGAACCTTTTGTTGATTTAAACGACAATAAACAACGCGATGACAACGAGGTGGCATACCTTGACGACAATAAAGACGGTCAGTTCACAGAAAACGCGCTTATTGCCCCACCTGACGATAACGACATGAAGCGCTTTGTGGGTCTCTTGGACAGGTATCAGGAAAATAATTGGTGGCGATGGCGAGTGAACCAGGCAACTTGGGAGGATCTTTATCCGGTTGAAAAGCCTGAAGGGACCCCTGAAGGGACCCCTATTGATCCAGAGGAAGCCCTACCTAACCCAGCCGCATAGATGACGCACTGCATATTTATGCCTGCTGTCAGAGGCCAACATGACAGCGAATCTCAAGCACAAATGCATAAGGATATTCGCTACGCGCAGAACATTCGTGATCGGTAACCGATCAGACTTTCCGTTCCATTGCACGAACCATTGCTGTCCCCATATCAGCCGGAGTTTCTGCAATCTCAATTCCAGCATCACGAAGTGCTTCTAACTTTGCCTCGGCTGTTCCCTTGCCGCCTGAAATAATTGCGCCGGCGTGCCCCATGCGTTTCCCAGGAGGAGCCGTACGACCGGCTATAAAGGCTGCAACGGGCTTTGTGACATGTTCCTTCACATAAGCTGCAGCTTCTTCTTCTGCTGAGCCACCAATTTCCCCCATCATTAAAATAGCGTGCGTGTCATCATCTTGTTCAAAAAGTTCCAAGATATCTATAAAACTTGATCCGACCAAAGGATCACCACCAAGGCCAACACATGTGCTCTGTCCATGACCGAGTTGAGTGAGTTGCCACACCGCTTCATACGTAAGCGTGCCGGAACGACTCATGACCCCGACGTTTCCTGGTGTGTGAATGTAGCCCGGCATAATTCCAATTTTACATTGGCCAGGTGTAATAACTCCGGGACAATTAGGACCGACGAGTCGACTCTTGGAGTTTTCAAAGGCTGGTAAAACTCGCGCCATATCGAGCACGGGTATGCCCTCTGTAACCGCGATGACAAGCTCGATTTCTGCTGCCACGGCCTCAAGAATGGCATCCGCTGCAAAAGGTGGAGGAACAAAAATCATCGTCGCATTCGCACCTGTCACATCACGTGCTTCAGCAACTGTATTGAAGACCGGAAGATCGGCAATTGTTTCTCCTCCCTTACCGGGAGTAACACCACCTACCATTCTTGTTCCGTACTCAAGGCAGCCTCGAGTATGAAACTCACCAACTTTTCCAGTGATGCCCTGACAAATAACACGTGTATTACGATCGACAAGAATGCTCATGAAAATTTGCTATAGCTAAAGAGGTACTAATATTAAAAGAAAACCGTGCTTACGCTTTTATCGAATCAACCACTTTTTGAGCAGCATCGGTAAGCCCATCTGCTGTGATGATTGAGGTGTCACTTGCGGCAAGAATCTTCTTACCTTCTTCTACTTCAGTGCCCTCCAACCGGACCACGAGAGGTACAGTAAAACCTATTGTTTTGGAGGCTTCTACAAGGGCATTTGCGATTGTTGTACATCTCATAATACCACCAAAAATATTGACTAGTATTGCCTTCACATTGCTATCCGAAAGGATAATCTGAAATGCCTCGGTGACTTGTTCAACATTTGCCCCACCTCCGACATCAAGGAAATTAGCGGGCTCACCACCATGAAACTTCACCAGGTCCATCGTACTCATCGCGAGACCAGCACCATTCACGAGACAGCCTATCTCTCCATTGAGTTTCACATAGGATAATCCTGCAGCATCGGCTCGTATTTCTGCTGGTTCTTCTTCAGTTTCATCACGAAGCAATAGGACATCTTTGTGACGAAACATCGCATTATCATCAAATGTCATTTTTGCATCGAGAGCTACCAGAGTTTTATCTCCAGTGAGAACAAATGGATTGATTTCCAATAATGATGCGTCGAGTGAAACAAATGCATTGCAAAGAGACTGAAAAAATTGCACTGCATATCGCCAACTAGCTGTCGGCAGGCCAAGCTTCGACGCCATGAGACGAGCTTGGTAGGCACCAAGTCCTCGGTCCGGATCAAAGGGTTCTGACAGAATCAATTCTGGTGTCTTCACTGCTACTTCTTCAATATCCATTCCCCCAGCAGTACTTGCGATAAGTACCGGTGATCCCGCTGCTCGATCTACAAGAATGGCACAGTAAAGTTCTTGCTGAATATCACAACCACTCTCAACAAATACTTGCCGAACAATTTGACCTTCTGGCCCTGTCTGAACAGTCACAAGTGTTTTGTTTAGGAGACCTTGTGCAATTCGAGAAGCATCTTCCGGCGACTTGGCAAGTTCGACACCACGTTGCTCCGACCCCTCTACCTGCCCCTTCCCACGACCGCCTGCATGAATTTGCGCTTTCACTGCACAAACTGGAGCACCAAGAGACTCGAATGCATGTGCCGCCTCGTGAGGAGTTCGGACAACCTTTCCCTTCAGAACCGGTACACCCGCGGTCCGCAAGAGTTCTTTCGCTTGAAATTCATGGATTTTCATGGCTGCCTTTTCTGATAATCAAATATGAAAGCCTGACCAAAGCAAGGGCACCTCAGCCAGAAATTGTTTATCGCTTGCAATACCAATATGGCACGGAAGGCATTCCGTTCCAACAGTGAGCCGTTTCTCGCAGGAAACTCCATCTATTCAAAAAATCTCGCACGTGACTGAAATCAATCTTTCACACGAATTGGAAAACTGAAATATTGCTACTCGGTAAGAATTCTCAGTACGAAATAGTTTCTCTATGAATTCGAAAAGTCACCTTGATACACCATGCGGTACGAAAACGACCCTGCCCGACATATTGCCTCGGGTTGTTATCGATTTCGAAAAACTCCGTCATATCAACTGTGGTCTGGGCCGCTTCTCTCTTTACCTTGCTCAAGAGCTACTGGCTCGCTCGGATAATTGTTTTGAGCCAGTCTTCTTTATACCTGACGGTTGTGACCATTATTTTGAAGCAACACCAAATGCCAATTACAGCAGCATAAAAGTTCGTCCTTGGAATAAAGAGAGCTTTCAGCGATGGGTACGGCCTATTGGCCGTCACTTTCATAAAAGTGATAGACCTGCGATCTGGCATGTAACTCATCAGACATCAAAGTATTTGCCATTTGATGAACGGATACCTGTTGTCTTAACCGTACATGATCTAAATTTTCTACACATGACAGCCTCTGACGATCAGCCAGAACGAATTCGCAAGCGGCTTGCCCGTGTCCAAAAGCTCGTGACCCGAGCAACTGCTATTGTCACTGTTTCAAAATATACAGCGACTGATTTAGCTCAACACATCAATGTTGAGTCAAAGACTATTCATGTTGTTCCGAACGGCCTTACACCACCTGCTGAAATTACTCACAAGCGACCTTCATGGGCACCAAAAAATCCATTTGTTTTCTCTATCGGAAACTTTCTACAGCACAAAAATTTTCATACTTTGATTGCTCAAATCTATT
>CAXEMW010000026.1:0-21291 GCA_963997395.1 uncultured Planctomycetaceae bacterium | reverse complement strand
TCTAGTTCTGCAGTCTATGGTCCTTCTTCAAATCTACTATCAGAGGAATCTCTAGTTAACCCAAATACAAATTATGGTTTATCTAAACTTAATGCTGAAAGGTTGTTAAAAGAGTATTCTGAATCAAATTTTGTTTTGATAATACTTAGAATTTTTAATTTATTTGGTCCTTATCAATCTTGCGAATTTTTAATTCCTCAAATTATTGAATCAATAAAGAAAAAAAAATATCTTACTATAAATAACCCGGGTGCAATAAGAGATTTCATTTATATAGATGATTGTTTAAAGATTCTTGAAAAATTAATAGAAAAAATTAATACTAATGTGACGCTTAATCTTGGTTCTGGAACTGGTACAGATGTAGAAACTGTAGTTTTAATAATTAAAAAGATTTTAAGAAAATATACTAATTCACAAATTAAAATAAACTCTAGATATCAGGAAAGTTGTAATTCATATGTTGCAGATATTAGTAAACTTAAAAAATACCATTTCACATATGGCTTGTAAGGAACTTTCAGGGCCAATGCATATCGCAATAGTATTACCGCGATGGGTCGGTGACTTAGTTATGTCCACACCCATGATCCGTGCAGTCAGACAGCATTTTGGTAAGGACGCCAAACTCACTGCGGTTGTGAAGCCATTGTTTCAGGATATTTTGGCTGGAACGGATTGGTTTGACGAATTTATTGCATATGATCGCCATTGCAAAAAGCAGGAATCGAGCTTGCAGCAGGCAGCATCAGCATTGCGTTCTGACCGTCCGGATATCGCACTTCTTGTTCCAAATTCTCTATCATCAGCGGCTCTTGCCTGGTGGGGCGGATGCCGGAGACGAGTTGGTTACGCACGGCACGGAAGAAGGTTCCTTCTGACGGATCCTCTTTTCCCTGTCAGGCATGGTTGGCAGGTTGAAAACATGTCAACAGCACAGCACTCGATGGATCTTGCTGAGCAAATAGGCGTACCGAGGCAGCCCTTGGAGCTTGAGTTGGCAACCCTGCCAAAAGATGAAGAGATAATGGATTCATTAATGTCAAGGTTCTTTGAAGGCTGGACTCAAAGCAATAGCCAGCCACTCTTTGTATTTAATGATAATGCTGCCTATGGCCCTGCTAAATCATGGGGGGGTGAAAGGTTTGTTTCTCTCGCAAAGCAATTGCTCCAGTCGTATCCAGATGGTCGGATTGTTGTCCATTGTGGACCTGGTGAACGCGATGATGCTCGGTCTCTTGAGTCATCACTTAATGATTCGAGAGTGCGAAGCCTTGCCGATGTTGATAAACTCCCATTTGGGTTGTCGAAAGCATTGCTGCGTCGTGCGTCTATTGTGATTACGACGGATAGTGGTCCCCGTCACATTGCTGCTGCATTCCGTACGCCAACGGTTGTTCTTCACGGCCCTATGGATCCACGGCTCGGAATGTCAGACCACAAGAATCTTATAGAACTACGAAAAGAACTGCCTTGTTCACCGTGTGGGCAGCGCACCTGTCCATTGAAGCACCATGACTGTATGGTAGGGCTTTCCGTTGATGATGTAGCACATGCAACAGGAGAATTGCTGGCTATGGTTTCTCGCAAGGGCAAAGCCCATCCGTCGAATTTGGAGAACGTTGCATGACTCATGTACTCGGTATGCTCGCAGCCATTGCTCTGACAGCTTTCTGTTGGGGCGTCTACGGACCAGTCCTCCATTTTGGGAGGGATTACATGGAATCAGCGTTGCGACCATTTGTCTGCGTTGGGTTAGCATACTTCCTCATTGCCGTGATCGCGCCTGGTGTATTGTTATGGCGAGGGGGGGAGAAAGGTGGCTGGACGTCAAAAGGCGTTTTCTGGAGCATGCTTGCGGGTGTGGCTGGTTCACTTGGGGCCTTAGCGGTCATTCTCGCGCTTACCGCTGGAGGCAATCCAATTTATGTGATGCCCCTTGTGTTCGGTGGCGCGCCTGTTGTGAATACACTCATGAGTGCATATCTCAACAAATCATTCGATCAATTGAAGGCGCCTTTTCTTGCTGGACTCATTCTCGTGATCACGGGTGCCGTTACTGTGTTGGTCTTCAAACCTCAATCGCATTCCAAGCCCGATCCAACCCAAGTTACGGCTGCAGCGGAGGTAGATAGCGGTGAGGCCGTCCCTGTTGAAAAGAAAGCAGAGCGGTTTATCGAGATACTCTTGGCTGTTTCCTTGGCGATTATGACTTGGGGAGTTTATGGTCCCGTTTTGCATAAAGGCCAACTGGCAATGGGAGGAAGTCGCTTCCGTCCTTTAATCTGTATTGGAATAGCTTATTTTCTTATCGCGGTTCTTGTGCCGCTTTCGCTTTTGCAGCCACTCGGTGATAAAGGCAGTTGGAATATCGTGGGGGCAGCCTGGAGCACCGCTGCGGGTTCTCTTGGTGCGATTGGGGCTTTAGGGACAATTTTGGCTTTTGCATGTGGGGGTAAGCCATTTACGGTTATGCCTGTAGTATTCGGTTGCGCACCAGTGATCAATACGCTTACCACACTGAGCTTATCGCATACTCCGACATCTGCGTTGAGCCCGTTCTTTCTTGCAGGCATTTTGATTGTGGGCGTTGGAGCTGCGACTGTGCTTACTTTCGGTCCACGTGGGCACGCTCCCCCGAAGCCTGCCTAACATGTCTCGAATGAAACAGAATCCTACGTCCCTCGGGTGTTGCCATACCATGTGATGTGGTGTCGTTCGCAGAGTTGAAAACCAAGTTTTTTGCAGGCGGATTCGAGCCAGATATACTCTTTTTGGAGTCGTGATTGCGAGACACCCTGAGGCATGAGGTAGACGTGTCGAGCCTCCCGCGACTGAGGTTTAATTTCCAGATCATCGAGCCATGAAACTGCTTCATCCAAATCAGAGGAAGAGTCAATGACAAATTTGATCTGGTTCGGTGTGGCCCGAAGGAGTTGAATGACATCGTCTCTACGACGTCGTTTCTCATGTCTCTGCTTCCATCCGGTTTCTTCGCTAGGTGTTGAAGACCCTAGTTTGGGGCTCAAGGACATGAGATTTGCTGCTGGTGGTCCTTCGGCTGGTAGAACAGTTCCTGCAGTCTCGATGGTGATGTGCTGTCCCTCTTGCTGTAGACTGTTGCAGAGAAAATGAATGTCTGCAGCCAGGAGTGGCTCGCCGCCTGTGATCACAACGTGTCTGAGCCCATGTTTGATGATTTCTTCAACCAGGCTGTTGACAGTTCGGTTTGTACCTGTCGGTTCCCACGACGTAAACGGTGTGTCGCACCAGGTGCATCGTAGGTTGCATCCGCTTGTTCGCACAAAGACACTGGGTGTTCCTGCAAGCCGTCCCTCACCCTGCAGCGATGGGTACAACTCAGCAATCTGAACCACAGTTTGTTTCCTTTGAATGCATAAAGGCTGCAATCCTTGGGTCAGGTAGGTTCACTGCTGCGAAACCCGCTTCCCGGATCAGGCATGAGTCACACTCTCCACATGGTTGTCCGGTTTCTCTTGGATCATAGCAACTCGTTGTCAGTCCATAGTCGACGTGCAGCGAAAGCCCTAAGCGAATAATCTCAGTTTTCGTAAGTGACACGAGTGGTGCCAGTACTGTCAGGTGTGTTCCCTCGACTCCTGACTTAGTTGCCAAGTTGGCTAAAGACTCGAAGGCATTCAGGAATTCGGGCCGGCAATCAGGATACCCACTGTAGTCAATAGAATTCACTCCAAGAATAATTGTTGAGGCGTTGCGTGTTTCTGCAAGTGCCAGAGCAAGCGATAGAAATACTGTATTACGGGCTGGTACATATGTCACCGGTATTCCATTGTTGATAGCATCCTCACTTCTGTTTTTCGGTACGGCAATTGATTGATCGACAAGTGCACTACCACCGAATGCAGCTAAATCTATTGCTAGCGTGATGTGATCAGAAATTCCGAGGTCACTTGCAACAGCCTTCGCCGCCTGCAGTTCGATTCGGTGCCGTTGCCCGTAGTCAAATGAGATCGCCGTAACCTCGTACCCTTCTGCGAGTGCCCACGCCGCAGTTGTCGCTGAATCAAGCCCACCTGAAAGGAGAACTATAGCCTTGCCTTTCCGAGACGCTTTGTTCATGGCACAATCCTCTGTATGAATACTCTCAATGAAAACCTTGACCCAAAGCCCTCTCGGGACATTCTCGAGACATTTGAAAACCAGTTTCCCAAACGCGATTACCTGATCGAAATTGTGTGTCCAGAATTTACGTCTGTCTGTCCGAAAACCGGCCAGCCTGACTTTGGCACACTAACTTTTCGCTATATTGCAAAAGCTCGATGTGTCGAACTCAAGAGCCTGAAATTGTACCTGCAGGCGTATCGGAATGCGGGAATATTTTATGAGAACGTCAGTAATCAAATTGTTGAAGATTTGGTTGCAGTGCTCGAGCCGAAAAAGTTCACTCTTGTCGCTCAATTTACTCCTCGCGGGGGTATTTCGTCGTGTATTACCATTTCGCAACCGGATGGCCAGCATCTTTCAGCTGCAAAATGAAGCCTTTCACACAGATAGATAGTGTTTGTTCAGTCCAGACGTTTTATTCCACCCTCCTCCAGGATATTTTGACGCAATGCCTCGATCATCTCGCCATGTTCTTCTTTCTGCACTCGCTGATGAGTCTGCGTTCGATCTGACGGCCGTAGAACAATTTACTGCGATGGCAGCCCTAGGTCTTGAGTATTACAGCCTGCGATTTATTGACGTTGGAAAAGGCATCAAAAATGTAATGGATCTTACAAAGAGTGAGATTCAAAAGGTAAGGCACTTAGAAGACAGATATGGTCTTAATGTTGCCTCAATCGCATCACCAATTGGAAAGGTGAAGTTGATTGATCGACCTGATGGAACAAAAAATAAATTTGTATCTTTCAAAAAGTATCTACAGAAAGATGTGGCGAAGGCGTGTGAGAGAGCTCATGCTTTTGAAACCAAGCTCATTCGTGGATTTTCTTTCTACCCTCCTCGGGGAGAGCACCCAGAATCGTATTTGGAGCAGGCTGTTGACCAGATCGGTCAGATTGCGGAGTCATGCCATCGCTCAGATCTGACGTTTGGTCTAGAGGTTGAGGCAAATCTGGTTGGCCAAAACGGTGATCTACTTGCTGAGATTCATCGCAGGGTGAATCACCCAGCTTTGGTGCTCGTGTTTGATGCGGCGAATCTTCTTGTCCAGGGATTCTCAACACGACAGGTTTTCAATCAGTGGGAAGCTATGAAGCCTGGTCTTGGTTGGGTGCACATTAAAGATTATCGCAAAGTGACAGCATCGATGCGTGGTAAGCATGTAAATGAGGATATGCTTGACCATTTTGTACCAGCCGATCGTGGAGCGGGCGGCCATGTCAAAATATTAAAAGATCTCAAAGAAATGCTGCCTGCACTGACACGGCGTCTCAAACGGCGAGGGGTTCCTGGTGTTTTTCTTGATCTCGAACCACACGTTCGCGGTGGGGGACAATTTGGTGGAACGAGTGGTCCAGATGGCATGGGGATCGCATTACGAAGTTTATGCGGGCTTCTTGATAAAACTTCGGTAAAATATCACCTGCGGGACTTTGATGACCTTTTAGCAGCGCGAGGCATGTAGGGCGTCGTAGACTCGACATCACATTGCGTAAGAACACAAAGAAAAATACTGATGGCTGAAACAACTGAACCGGGCAGCTATTTTGTCGCCAATTATCCGCCATTCGATCGTTGGACTGAGAAGGCTGTCCCTCAAGTGGTAGACGCCTTTGGAGCACTGGCCACCGATGCTGCGCTTGGACTCTATCTTCACATCCCGTTCTGTCGGAAGCGATGTAAGTTCTGTTACTTTCGGGTCTATACCGATGTCGTGGCATCTGATGTTGAGCGATATTCCAACGCAGTAATTGAAGAGGCTCGTATGGTTGCTGATCAGGCGGCAATACGAGGGCGAGCGTTAAAGTACGTGTACTTTGGTGGTGGTACACCATCGTTTCTCAGTGTGAAACAACTTGAGCGTCTGGTTGATGGTCTGCATAGAAGCTTCGGATGGGATAACGCGGAAGAGGTCACCTTTGAGTGTGAGCCGGGCACATTATCTGAACCAAAAATTGCTGCACTCAAGCGATTAGGAGTTACTCGAGTGTCTCTTGGCGTTGAGAACTTTGATGATGAGATTCTGGAGTCGAATGGACGCGCTCATCTCTCAAATGAAATCTTTCGCGCGTGGGACTGGATACAGAAAGCTGAATTTCCAAGCACAAATATTGATCTCATTGCCGGAATGGTGGGGGAGACGACCGAGTCCTGGGAGCAGACTGTTGAAACAGCACTTCGTCTTGCTCCTGACAGCTTGACGATCTATCAGATGGAACTGCCATACAACACAGTGTTTGTTAGAAGTAGCAAAGATAACGGCGAGGCAACTCCGGTGGCTGACTGGCCCACAAAAAGGGGTTGGGTCGACTGGGCTTTTAATCGATTTGTGGAAGCAGGCTACTCAATATCAAGCGCCTATACATTGGTTCGCAATCCTAAAGAGGTGGAATTCCATTATCGGGATATGTTGTGGGAAGGCAGTGATCTTGTTGCTCTTGGTGTAGCCAGCTTTGGTCATCTTTCAGGCATTCACTACCAAAATAAGACCCATTGGGATGACTATCTGGCGGCCATTGATGCTCATGAATTGCCGCTTGGTCGTGGCTTGGTAGCAAATCCTCGAGAATTACTTATTCGAGAGTTGGTGCTTGGTCTTAAAAAGGGTTCTGTTGATACAGGGCGGCTCTCCGACAAGTTTGGTGTAGACCCAGTCGTCGAATGGTCAGAGGCCTGGAGCGAGTTAGCCAGACAAGGGTTTTTGGAGCCCATTGAAACATCGGGGGTTCCGCAGCTCACACGAAGTGGATTGCTTCAGGTGGACTCGCTTCTCAACCGGTTTTTCGATTGATACAGACGACCGGAAAGCCTGGTTCTGGTAACAAATAAAGGGCTTAATTGATGCTGACCCGTATGAATCAGTGAATCCATTCGTTTGATCTGTTAAAAATACGTGTTTTTCGGGCTTCCACTCGTTAGCCAGTGCTTTTTGACGTTACCTTTCCTCGGTCTATGCGGTTACTGTGTAAAAGTCCCTAGGAGTTTTCTATGCGTTTCGCCCTGAAACAAACTGTGCCCCAGTCACGTAAGCCATCTTCACCCGACCCAGAAGGTATCAGTCAGAATCATGAGCGTATTCCGCCGTCCAAAGAAATGCGCGAACGCCTCCGAGCTCTGTCTGCCGATATGGTTGCCTCATGGTCATGTGAGGGTCTTCCTGCAGACGTTAAGTTGCACGATGGACTACGAAAAAAAGCTCAGGAACTCGTCGTAAGGGCAGATGTAGATATTTCGTTTACTGGATGGACGATGGTCACAATATTGTCCGAGGTATGGCGGTATCGTATCGCTTCCACAGCCTCAGGTCAGAGACTCCTTCTCTTGCCAGACTGCCCGCTCGCTCGAGATTCAGCGAAGGATGAAAATTGCCCTTCAGTATGTGGGCCGAGCTGTGGCATAGGCACGATTTGGTCAGCTGCCCATGACAGTGGATGGGTTGTTGATTCAACCAGAAAAGCTGCCTCGGCGATTGGTAGCCTGCTGTCTGGCCAGTATCAAGGTATCCTTGGTGTCGCGAGACTGAAGGATCTCGAAAAAGCGTTCGGCATGCTTCCGGCGTTTTCTTTTCCTGTTGCCGCGGTGCCTTATCAGCTTGCAGATGAATCAAGAAAAACAGGAGTTACATGCGACCAAGCTCTTCTCAATGCAGGCATTGATGTTGAGTGGGTATTGAGTCTGCTTGGCGTCGCTGGTGGCTCACCGGGACCTGTCGGTGATTATTTGCCATTGCTCCGTGAGGCTTCGGAATTATTTTCTGAAGATTCAATCACTGAACTTGCAGATCGTTACCACCTCGGACATGGTTTCGGCTCGTCTTCGAGGGATCGTGATGGCAAGGGGGGCGGGACAAAGGGCTCGTTGTCTGTGACGGCCCACCTTGCTGGTGAGTTTCTGGGACGTGGAGGTAAGTTTCTGAGGCCATTCGTGACACTTGCCGCATTCGATGCCCTTCGTGCTGATCTTGGTGACAAAAAACAGAGCTCAACCTTGCCTGCTGTGAGCCGTGAGACTGCCCGGGCAGCAGCTGTCTCCATCGAAATTTTTCATAAGGCTTCACTTGTTCATGACGACATAGAGGACGGCGACACTTCTCGGTACGGACGACCCACGGTTCACGTTGAGCACGGGACTCCGGCTGCAATAAATATTGGTGACTACCTTGTAGGTGCTGGGTATCGGCTCATTGCTGGACTCGAAGGCCCCTCAGGTCTTCGTAGTGACTTGCTGGCAATACTCTCAGATGCACATGTGAGACTGGCTCGCGGCCAGGGTGCTGAATTATGGTGGCGGGACGCCGATGACGAGGTGACTTCGGCGGAATCGCTGGAGATATATGGCCTCAAAACGTCCCCAGCATTCGAAGCGGCAGTGGCGATGGGTATCCGCCTGGCTGGATTACAGCCGCATGACCCGTTGTCAGTCTCGCGGTACTCGTTACACGTGGGCACCGGTTTTCAGGTGTTGAACGACTTAAAAGATTGGCAGGGGGATCTTGAGAACGACAGACGAGTTGCTGGTGATGTCCTTGGCGGCAGGCCAACTGTGATGTGGGCGATTGCCCTTGAAAATCTTGACAGTGATGGGAAAGACGAGCTACTAAGAATCAAAGCGGCATGTTCGAATCAGCGAATGGAGGCAGGAGCAGGCACAGCAGCTGCAATTCAGGCCGCGAGAAGGCTTTATCGGAAGGCTGGCGTATTTTCGAAAGCTGCCACAATCGTGGCGAATGAAAGAAAATCAGCAGCTGATGCAATCAGGGATTGCAGGTATTCGAGGTTGCGAGAAGTTTTGGAGTTTCTTCTCGATCTTGCGGTCCCCCAGCAGGCAATCGACGACCTGATGACCGCCGAAAGTAGCGTGTAGCCCCACTTCCGTGGTCTTGGGTGCACGTTTTCCGCAGTTGTCGGCATACTATGAGCATGGCCGACACCAACACTTCCACCAATGACAATGCCGAAAACTGCGTTCAAGCACTTATAGAGAGCTTTCGTCCAGTAGAGACTTTCGGAACAATTCGTGCCATTGATTCAAAAAATCTTCCAGCACCATTTCACTCATTGCTTGCTCACCACTCGCACATGACTGTGGCGATGGAGGCTTTCCACGGTCATTCGGTTTCTCTCGAGGTGGTGAGCGTGGCCCCGGATGAGGCAGGTGAGCGGCCTAGTTATACGAGAGAAATTCTACTCAGAAGCCCGGTTTTTAACGACAATGCATTTGGTATTTCATCGCGACCGAATGAAATTCAAAAAAAGATGAATCGCGTCGTCCAATACGGCATTGTCAGAATTAACACGAATTGTTTGCCTCAGGAAGTGGTAGCCCGGATTGAAGACGGCGGCACGCCATTGGGCCGAATTCTGATTGAGGCTGATCTCCATCGTGAGGTCCGCTGCGTGCGTGTCTTTGAAGTAATACCCGGCCCATATTTTGAGGGACTTTGTCTTGGGAGTGAGAACAAGGCCGTACCACGGACTTTCGGTCGCTTTGCAACAATTAGCATCTCAGAGCAGCCAGTCATTGAGCTATTCGAAGTGGTCGTGCCATCTGCCGAATAGTCTTTATTGGCTACAAAAACGTTGTTGTGCTGTTGAATTGACGACCAGTGGTTGTCTCTCGCACGTGGAAAGACAGAGAGGAATCCCTTGTTCTCTATCCACCATTCGAGAGTGCCATCAGGCGATAGCATGCAACCATCAGAAAAGATCACGGTGTCCCTTGTAAGCAGGGCACGAATGACGTGCGTGTGACACACTTCATGTTTTATAGCATGCTATCTTTCCTGTGATAAGCAGTTCATCACCTAAGTGACACCTTATTCCTGACAACCGCCTCCATTATCAATGATGAGGCACCAAACGCACACACGTCTTCAAGCCCCCTGCCCTCTCACACGATTGGAGTTGGAATGGTTCCAGCATGCCATACATCAATCAAAAACGGTTTTCTTCTGACTGCTTTTTTGCTTTTCAATAACGCTTCGGTCTTTCCACACGATGGCCCGGACCCATTGGGACATTGGGTGTTTGATTCCAAATACGTTTTGAACCAGTCACTTCAGGCTCGTCTCGGGCCTGACGCCAAACTGCAGATGCCAGCCCGGTTTCTAAAAGATGACGCAGGACAATCATTGATGTTTCTCGGACAGGACGAGCACTGCATTCTGGCCAAGGATATTACTAATGTGCTCACGGCGTTACCTTCAGAGGCACTCACCGTCTCAGCGGTGTGCAGTGTCGATGTCCCTCAACAATGGGGTGGCATCATCGGAGCCATTCAAGATAACGGAGATGCTGAAAAAGGATGGGTGCTTGGATACGATGACACCCACTTCTATTTTGCTCTGGCAACATCAGGAACAGACGACGGCAACGGGAGAATGACATACTTCAAGTCCCGTTCTGAACACGTCCCTGGAAAACTCTATCATGTGGCTGCAGTCTTTGACGGCACCACAACAAATCTCTATGTCAACGGCAAGAAGGAGCTCTCAAGCAACGAGCAGCACGGAACAATCCTCTACCCTGACAATGCGCAATATTGCATTGGAGCCTACGTCGACGCCAATGAATTCCACGCACATGCTGGCCGAATCAAAGAGGTCTCTGTCTACGGTGAGGCCGCAACATCCGAGTGGGTGGCTCAGGAGTTTGCCCATCACAAACAGGCGGTGCAGGCAGACCCTCAACCTCAGCAACGCCCCTTTGAGTTGCTTGTAGAACCTTATCTGCAATTTGGAACCAAAACATCCATGACTGTTATGTGGCATACCACGCAAAAGGCCACGTCAGTTGTCCACTACGGTGAAACGTCTGCCGTGAAGCGACAGGAAGTGGCCGATGCACAAATGATTCATGAAGTCACCCTTACGCAACTCAAGCCAGACACGCAGTACTTTTATAAGGTTGTATCAACAACCCAAGATGGGGATGCATATGAAAGCTCCGTAGCAACATTTCGAACCGCCGTTGAGAGAGAAACACCGTTTGCCTTTGCTGTCATGTCAGATACTCAGGGGAATCCTGAGGTTTCACGACAACTGGCAACCCTCGCGTGGGGCCAACGCCCAAGTTTCGCACTCCACATTGGGGATCTCGTCTCAACGGGCCGAAATCACGACCATTGGTTGAAACATTTTTTCCCAGGCATGCGACCTCTCATTAATTATGTACCCTTTTTTCCAGTGCTTGGAAATCATGAACAGAACGCCAGACATTACTACAACTATGTGTCGCTACCGGCGCCGGAATACTACTACACGTTTCCCTATGGAAACACACAGTTTTTCATGATTGATACGAACCAGAATGTTGACCCGGCATCGGTTCAGTACACATGGCTCAAGGAGCAACTCTCTTCATCGACTGCCACGTGGAAGTTTGTCTGCCATCACCATCCACCTTTTTCGAGTGATGAAAATGATTATGGAAATTTATGGAAAACCAATAAAGGGACCCTCGGAGATCTTCGAGTTCGCCAATTGGTTCCACTGTATGAGGAACATCATGTTGACATTGTCTGGAATGGCCATATCCACTCCTATGAAAGAACATGGCCAATTCAAGCAGAGAAAGCTGTCGAAGAAAGGGCACCCTTCTACATGATTACTGGTGGCGGTGGTGGTGGCCTTGAAAGCCCTGCTCCGACTCGACCCTACTTTCAGAATAACGTTCGGTATGGCCACCACTATGTCATGGTGTACATCAATGGAGGGACGCTCGAACTGAAGGCGTTTTCACTTGATGACCGTTTATTTGACCACGTCCGGCTTCGAAAAGAATGAAAATGATTATTGACGCTGGAAGTCTGCTTTGCGGCGGCCGTACCGCGAGTTCCGGACACAGCACCACAGTTCATTCATTTTGTGACTTTGCAAGCTCAGAAAAAAGTTTGAGCAAATGACGTAATTGTAAAAACAGCGGGGTTTGAGGTGTTTTTGTTGGTGTTGACTCACTGCGTAAGATGTCAGTACAGTCCGGCATCTGGCAAGGATGGCAGGTAGGGCAAGCCCTGCGGGCGACTCGCAGAGGTCGTCTGTTTCCCAGTTGTTCTTGTCGGGTAGAGCCTAGGCGATTTTCTCCGAGAAGGAATGCGGGGAGGTCTGGGGCCGATCGGACGAAGTGGACCGATCGGTGGATCGAGCGAGATGCCGATCAATGGCAATCAGGAGGCCTTAGGAAACATCATCATGGTACTTAATCATGGTAAGGGTTTCCGCTTTGACTAGCTGAAGGACGGCTAGAGAGAGGGTGGTAAGCAGATGCAGAAGACTGTGTACACGACTGGTGAAGCTGCCAAAATCTGTAAGGTGAGCCAGCAGACGATTATTCGTTGTTTTGATTCGGGACAGTTAAAAGGATTCCGTGTTCCGGGTAGCCGGTTTCGACGGATTCCACGAGATCAGCTGTTCCTTTTCATGAGAGATAATGGCATTCCAACGGATGCATTGGAAAGTGGTCGCAGAAAAATCCTTGTTGTTGATGACGACCAAGATCTTGTTGAACTGATCACGGATGTCCTGGAGCGTGATGGACGGTTCGAGACCCGCAGTGTCAACAATGGTTTTGATGCGGGCATGATGGTAAAGGACTATCGTCCAGACCTTATTGTCCTGGATGTCATGCTTCCAGATATCAACGGGAAAGAAGTCTGCCAGAGAGTTCGTAGCGATTCGACTATGGATGAAGTCAGGATCATTTGCATATCGGGTATGTGCGAACCTGACAAGATTGAAGATCTTAAGGCATGTGGTGCTAATGAGTTCCTTCAAAAGCCATTCGAAGCAGATGTTCTAGTTGACAGAATTTGTACTCTGCTCGACATTGAATCCGTCCCGGCAGCATCATGAGATGATGGCCGTCGTTGGATGGTTACTTGTGAACCGTAATTCGAAGCCATATTTGGCACTTCCAGTCCCGCGTCAAGCCTTGATGGGCTTGACGCGGGCGGTGTCGTTTTCGCTTCAAACAATTACGGAAGAACAGTCACTGCTTCAGCAGGACCGTAGAACGAGTGGCTCGTGGCGAGACAGATGCTGGCGACTGGCAGCATCTGATCCAACAGTGGCCATCTGGCTTGCTTCAGAAGAGAAGCTAAGCGGAAGCGGGAGTGCTTTCGATGCGAATAATTGCTCCACAGGTCAGGCCGCAGCCCACTGGCTTGAGCGTTTGGAAGAGAGTCTTGTCACGTTTTCAAGCCCTCAGGGAATGACTGTTCTCAAGCAGGCGGAGTTCGTTTCTGTTGAGAAGTTGTGTTCGATAACGGGCATGCTTTTCTCGGACGCTGATGCAAACATTGAACGGACAGCGGGCACGCGGGCAACCGCTGTTCGTTGGCTTGATCAACTCCTTCGAGAATCACTGCCTCGTCAGGCTGATAAAACAGGAATGTCTCAACAAGAGGTGGCAAGTGCTGTATCTCTTGGTGAAGGAGATCCGCAGGTTGCCATGCTTGAGGAGCTACTGGTTGCAGCGAAGTCTCTGAGAGGTCTTTTTGGAGACTTTGCCGGCAGTGTTTCTTCCGCCCGGCTCGAAGCCATACGAGAGCTTGCTTATGGGGCAGGTCACGAGATCAATAATCCGCTTGCCAATATTGCTGCGCGTGCACAAGCGCTTCTTTATGATGAACGTGAGCCGGAACGCCAACGACGTTTGGCAACGATTGTGGATCAGGCATTTCGAGCAAGGGATATGATTGGTGGGCTGATGATTTTTGCAAGGCCACCAAAGCCGAATAGAACAGAGGTCAATCTTGCAGAATTGCTTCAGAGCGTGTTGTCTTCAATGGAGTCAACGGCAGAAGAACATGGCGTACGGCTTACGCTGGATGTCCCCTCAAATCAGGATCATGTCTTTGTGGATCGCGGGCAGATCGAAGATTCGTTACGTGGCATTCTCTCAAATGCTATCGAAGCAATCCTTCATGGTGGAACCGTTGCCGTTGAGGCTGTTCGAAGCGGTCAAGGGTTGTTTCTACTCACCGTTCGCGACAATGGAATAGGAATGGATAGGGAAACAATGGCCCGTATATTCGACCCCTTTTTTAGTGGCCGTGAGGCCGGGCGAGGCATCGGGCTGGGGCTTTCAAAGGCGTTTCGCCTCATTGAGGGCAATGGTGGCAGCATTTCAATCGAGTCACGGTTGCAGCAGGGAACCACTGTCTCAGTGAGCCTCCCGGGGCCGCAAAGTTGACGCATGCTTCCTAGTGTGACAAAGCGGTCGTTTTCCAGGGCGTCTATCTGGGAATTGTGAGAAGTAAAGGTATTTTCTTGTTGGTTCGGACTTGCCGATGATCACCGTTGTTCTCTATTCTCCGCAGATACCACGATTCAATTAATCTTAGCCGAAGGAATGGCTAAAGTTGGATACGTGCGGTGGAACGACGGAGCACGGACGCCCCTATGACTCTTTCTGGACGAAGTGAAACAACTTCTGCATGGAGTAGCGATTCGGCCAACGGCCGATCTGACCCCAAACAGCGACACGACAGTGTCGGTAAATCCTTCAACATAAAAAACATGGGCTGTCAGCCTGAGTTGTCTGGTCAGCAGGTACACACGAATAGCAGTTTAAAAGTAACGGAAAGTTTGGCAGATCTAGCACTGAAACAAACGGCACGATGGTTTATTAAAAACCAAAATGCTGATGGTCACTGGAGGGGGCCGCTGGAGGGGGATACTATTCTCGAAAGTGAATATCTTCTGATTTGCGGGTGGGCTGGCCGTCTTGATCAAAACACGATGGTCGGGTGTACTAAACGTATTCTTGCAGAACAGTTGCCAGAAGGTGGTTGGTCGATCTATCCGGGGGGAGCGGCCGATCCAAGTGCCAGTGTGAAGGCCTATCTAGCCTTGAAAATATGCGGTTGTGATGCCGATTCTGAGCCTATGAGGCGGGCCCGTACCGCGATCGAAAAAGCTGGTGGGCCGTGGGCTGTAAATAGCTTCACTCGTTTTTATCTGGCGCTCCTTGGACAAATTTCTTACTCAGACTGTCCGGCTGTTCCTCCCGAGATGATCCTTCTTCCGGATTGGTTTCCTATAAGCCTTTACCGGGTTTCAGCTTGGTCACGAACGATGATCGTGCCGCTTTCATTAATATGGGCCTTCAAGCCAGTACGAACGTTACCGCAAGATAGAGGCATTCAAGAGCTCTTTGCAGATTGTTCTTTGGGCACAAGAAATTGTCCAGTTGGTGGCAATGACGCTTGGTCGCGATTCTTTCGGATTGTTGACTCTGTGATCAAGTCCATCGATCGCCTTGGCTTCCGTCCACTTCGGCGACGAGCGGTCATGGCGTGTCGACAATGGATGCTTGAGCGTTTTCGAGGGAGTGATGGTCTGGGTGCCATTTTCCCCCCTATTGTCTGGAGTATCGTAGCGCTTCGTGCCATGGGTTGCTCCGAAGATTCGGCTGAAGTTTCTGAGTGCTGGAAGCAATTAGAAGGTCTCCTTGAGCGTCCCGATGAGCAAACAATTCGGGTTGAGCCGTGTCGGTCACCTGTTTGGGATACGGCGATCGCATTACGAGGACTCGCTGAACTTACTTCGCCGGTGAGCAATGTTTCCAGCAGTATGAGTGCCGCTGTTGACTGGTTGCTTGACCGAGAAGTTCGTTTTGCGGGTGACTGGTCTCGTCGAGTTCCGGCCGCTCCATCTGGTTGGTGCTTTGAGTATGCCAACCAGTATTACCCAGATGTTGATGACACAGCGATGGTTCTGATCGCATTTTCATCATGGATGAGGCAACAGAATCTGTCACTTCAAGACAGCGGCTGTCGACGTCTGAGTCATGTGGAAAAAGCAACTCGTCGTGGCATCGAGTGGCTGACTGCAATGCAGAATAGTGATGGAGGCTGGGGCGCCTTCGACCGAAATAATAATCATGAACTGCTCTGCAAGGTTCCCTTTGCAGATCACAATGCAATGATTGATCCAAGTTCACCGGACCTTGCAGGCCGTGTGCTTGAAGCATTCGGCAGCCTTGGCCATGGAGTGGGTGAACCTGCTGTCAGTCGAGCTATTGAATACCTTCGTGCGACTCAGGAACCTGACGGAAGTTGGTTTGGTCGTTGGGGAGTCAATTATATTTACGGTACGTGGCAGGCTATCGAAGGTCTTCGAGCGGTGGGTGTGTCCCGGCATGATCCACTTGTTGCACAAGGCGTCAAGTGGCTCAAGTCAAAGCAGCAAACAAATGGTGCGTGGGGTGAAAGCCCTGCAAGCTACGCTGATCCGTCTTTGAAAGGTGTTGGAGAGCCGACAGCCTCACAAACAGCCTGGGCAGTTGCCGGTCTTGTGGCGGCCGGTGATTACAACTCTCCGTCAGCACGTCGGGGTGTTCAATGGTTGCTCACGACTCAGCGGCCTGATGGCGACTGGAATGAGACCGCATTTACTGGGACGGGTTTCCCGAAGGTCTTTTATCTTCGGTATCACTACTATCGAATTTCCTTTCCACTGATCGCAATCGCACGATGGCACGCGTCGTTAGGGAGTGAAAACACGAAACAGAATCGTGAGCAGATTCGACCACGAAAGAAATCATCCAAAATGTTTGAAGGGGTATTGGCATGAGTGTTCCTGTTGGACAAATGATGGCAGTCTTGCGACATGTTGCAGTGCAACGTATCAGAGGAAATCACAGGTACCCGCTGGTGCTAATGCTCGAACCCCTTTTTCGATGCAATCTTGCGTGCGCCGGTTGTGGGAAAATTCAACACCCACGTGAGATTCTGCGACAGCATCTCTCGCCAGAACAGTGTTTCAATGCGGTGGATGAATGTGGCGCTCCGATTGTTGCCATACCGGGTGGTGAGCCTTTGTTGCACCCACAGATTGAAGAAATTATTGCTGGAATCGTGGCCCGTAAGAAGTATCTCTACGTGTGTACGAATGCGATCAAGCTTGAGGAGATGCTCTCACGTTTTACGCCGTCAAAGTATCTCGCCTTTTCGATTCACCTGGATGGGCTGAAACAAGAGCACGACGCATCGGTCTGTCGTGACGGAGTCTACGAAATGGCAGTCAATGCAATTCGCGCTGCACGGAATGCCGGCTTTCGTGTGACGACGAATTCCACTCTATTTGCGGATGCTGAGCCAGAGCGTTGCCGTCAGTTTTTTGACGAAGTGATGCAACTTGGCGTTGAGGGAATGATGGTCTCCCCAGGTTATTCCTATGAGAAAGCACCAGAGCAAGATATTTTCCTGAGTCGTGAAAGAAGTCATGGTCTTTTTCGAAAGATTTTGAAGGGGGGAACCAGGCGATGGAAATTTAATCAGTCTCCAGTTTTTCTTGAGTTTCTAAAAGGCAATTGGGATCTGGAGTGCAGACCCTGGGGGACGCCGTCGTATAGTCTTTTTGGATGGCAGAAGCCATGTTATTTACTTGACGAGGGGTATGCTGAAAGTTTTGCGGACCTCATGAATACCACTGATTGGGATTCATATGGTCGAGCGAGTGGAAACCCGAAATGTCAACAGTGTATGGCACATTGTGGGTACGAGCCTGCAGCTGTCGAAGCCACCTTTGGATCGTGGAAAGGTTTTTTACGAACTGCCCAACTGGCAGTATTTGGCCCACCACGAGACCAGGATGAATCTGCCCCGAGCCTGCCTGAAAAGCGGCAGGCCGCAGCACTTCCGATGCTCCCCATCATTGATTCGATACCAGCGAAGACCGTTGCCTAGAAAACGGTTTGATGAATCTGTAGAGCCTTACCCAAGCAATCTTTAAGATTATTGCTTGGGTAAAAGTGCTCGTTGAGCTTCGATTGCAGCACCTCGGGCACCCGCGGTATCTCCATTTGGCATGATCTCAATTGCAATGCTGAGCTGTTCTTCTCTCTGGCTTGGCATGCCTTGTCTTACCTCGTTGATAAACCACTTTTGAAAGGCTTCCTCGGTTTCAATGGCCCCGCCCCCAATAATCAGTGTGTCGGGGTCGAATACATTGATCATTTGGTCGAAGAACAGCCCAAGAGCTCTTGCTTGAACCCGAAAAATTTCTTGGCACATGTCGTCACCAGAAGCAGCAAGGCCACGAACTTGAACCGCTGCCTTGGCGGGATCAAGAGATGCCAATGGATGGTCGCTGTGCCTTTGGAGATAATGAGGCAGGAGGTTTTTCCTGATTGCTGTAAGCGAACAGAGTGATTCGAGGCAACCATCACGACCGCAGTTGCAAGGTGCCTTGACTCCCGCTAGTTCCGGAAGCATTGCCGTGAGACTTTCGGTTGGGATCAAAACATGGCCAAGTTCACCACCAAAGCCACGGCTACCAGCAACGACAGTTCCCTTATGGATAATCCCACCACCAAGCCCCGTCCCGATGATGGCAGATACCGATGTCTTGTTCGGTTGATTTCCGAAGATGGTTGTGTGGCCCCACACCGCGGCTGCATTGCCGTCGTTTAAATAATGAACAGGAACACCTAGTATTTTCTCGAGGCCACCACGAATATCAAAACCGGCCCAATCAGAGTGAACAAAGTTTGTTGAACCACGGCTGCTAAGAACTCCATCTGCTGTTGCTGGCCCAGGTGTATCGAGCCCAATTGCGGCGATTTCTTCGCGTGTTCTTCCTGCTTCGGCAACGGCTTTCTGTAGGCCATCAACAATTTGTTGCAAGCAGATAGCTGGTCCTTCAACACTCCGTGCAGGATGTTCACAAAGATTAGAAATAAGAAATGTTCCAGCACCGTCCAGTAGCGTTGTGTTGACTGCGGTCCCGCCGAGGTCAACTCCGGCAACAAGTGGTCCGGTGTTTTTTTGGGAGTCTGGTATGGTCATTGCCCAGTTTTTTTCCTTTTGTCGGTAAAGAAAGTTGCGTACTGTCACAAAGTAGCAGCCCGTTTGCCAGTCACTCCAAAGTAAAATTATTCGGCGTCGATTAGCTCCCGACGAACCCGGCTTACTATGGCCCGCAGTCCCCTGCTTCGTAACATACCAAGTACGTCGGCCAGCCCCATTTTTTCAAGGAGGTCATCAGGTAGCTCCTGTGCCTCAGTCTGAGGGCGGCTAGCCACTGCCTCGGAGAGAATTGCAACAAAACCCTTCACAGTTGGTGCCTCTTCGGCAACCTCAGCTACAAGTTGCATCGAGCCATCAGTGATTTCTGGCCAAAGAAATACAGAGGTTTGGCATTCATGGACTCGACGGTCCTCATTTTCTTTTTTGGCAACGTAATCAGCGCTCAATGGCGGTAGACGGTTTGCGAAGTCGAGAAGCAACTCGAGTTTCTCTCGGCCGTCTAAGTCAACAAACTCCTCGACAATCTGGTCGATTCGTTCGTTCACTGTTTCCATATTTTAAATCCTCGTACTCTAAGATTCTTGAGTCGCTGAGTCGGCTCTTGGTTCACCGCTAGGATGGGACCCTTTAATAATTGGGACACCGACACAGTTGCCCCATTCCATCCACGAACCGTCATAATTGCGGACATTTCCAAAGCCGAGAAGAAATTTCAGCACAAACCACGTAAGGCTTGAACGTTCACCAATTCGGCAATACGCAATCGTTGGACTGCGACGTTTGAGATGATTTTCTTTGCAGTACAGTTTCTCAAGTTCTTTGGCTGACTTGAATGTCCCGTCCTCGTTAACGGACAGTGGCCACGGTATATTTACTGCCCCTGGTATATGACCTCCGCGAAGAGCGCCTTCATTCGGGTAGTCAGGCATATGCAAACGTTCGCCAGAATATTCTTCAGGGCTCCGAACATCAACAAGATTCTTACCAGCTTTCTGGTGCTTCAGTACTTCGTCCCTAAGAGCTCGAACAGAACTGTCTTGTTCGGGGGCAGAGTAAGTTGTCTTCGGATACGTCGTCCGGTCAGTTGACCAGGTGCGTCCCTCAAGCTGCCATTTTTTTCGACCTCCGTTCATAACCTTGCATTTTGGGTGGCCGTACAGCTTAAATACCCAAAAAGCGTAACAGGCCCACCAGTTATTCTTATCGCCATAGAAAACAACCGTGGTGTCGTTACTGATGCCATTATTTCGACAGATTTCTTCAAATCCCTCTCGATCAACGTAGTCACGAACGATCTGGTCTTGAAGATCAACCTGCCAATCAATCTCTACAGCCCCCGGAACATGTCCCTGAGTATAAAGAGCCCGATCCTCATTCGATTCAACGATCCGGACAGTGGGATCGCCGTGGTGTTCAGCCACCCACTCAGTTGAGACGAGAACGTCGGGATCTGCATATTCAGCCATGGAAGCAACTCCTTCTATCTAGCAAATTTTCGAAGTAAACTGATCGTAGTGGATGCTATGAAGCCCTGCAACGACTGCCGCTAACTCCGCAAACTTGCGATGGTCGTCGCATTGTCTGGGTAGCCACTCATTCCATTGACAGTGTCTCGTCGATCACCGAGTGATGCGGTACGATGGTCTGGCGGAAATAGGATAACGGTCAGTTGCGTTATCTGCTCTCGCGTAAATCGAGGAAACGTACTCATAGGAGAACCGATGGGTCCCCAGTTCATTTTTCAGATTACTGATCTCACCAAAAAATTTGGTCAACGCGAACTGCTGAAAGAAATCAATGTAGCTTTTTATCCAGGCGCCAAGATTGGGTTGCTTGGGCGCAACGGTGCGGGCAAAAGTACGCTGATGAAAATCATGGCGGGCATTGATACAGAATATGAGGGTGAGGCGCGATTATCGGAAGGATTTAGTGTTGGGTATCTGGAGCAAGAGCCAGAACTTGATGCCGAGAAAACAGTATTTGAAAATGTGATGGATGGAGTAAAGCAGTCCCGAGCAGTCCTCCAGCGATACGAAGAGATTAATGCTAGCTTCGCTGAGCCCCTCACTGATGATCAGATGGAAAAGCTTCTTGCTGAACAAGCAACTGTTCAGGATGAAATTGATGCAAAGAATTTATGGGATCTCGACCGGCAGGTTGAAATTGCGATGGATGCCATGAATCTTCCGCCTGGGGATTGGAACGTCACAAACTTATCGGGTGGGGAGCGGAGACGAGTTGCTTTGTGTCGTCTTCTGCTCGAGAAACCCGACCTTTTCCAAAAACAAAAGTGCGCCCTCCCAGGTAATCCCCAGCCGCAAGTGGCAGCTCTGCTCCCTGGCTTCCTTTTCCCAGCCCTCGAATACGAACGGGGTGTAGGTCTTCTTCTCCTCG
>CAXEMW010000025.1:0-21460 GCA_963997395.1 uncultured Planctomycetaceae bacterium | reverse complement strand
GTCGAGAACTTGCTTTTTGAGGTGATTTTATAATCGTTCTGAAGCGTATTTCGAACAGAAATCTGAAGAACATCGCAAGCTACACAGTAGATATAAAACTGATGACAATGCTAGAGACAGGGCTGTCGCATTGGCTCGTCAGAAGTACCCCGCAGCAAATCATGCCGCTGAAGACGAAGCCTCGCAACTTCGCCTGACTTGATATTGAGAGAATCTGGAGTTTCCACAACGTATTCCAGAATCTCATTTGCAAGCATCACAAATGGCCACGGCTCAAAACCAGTAGCGAGTTGATTCCACGCTTGCGGATCGTCTGCTGCCTGAGATATTGGTGTCGTGACGATCACAACTCTCCCATTACCAAGAATTCGCTCAAAAAGTGCTGGTAACCCGTTGCGGTAACTGGCAAGAGACAGTGCCGGTGACGACTGCGGATCATCATTCTCAGAAGTTGGCTGAAACTCCCAGTGACGAAAGACCGGAAAATCCTGCCATGGCACCGAATCCCCAACGCGACGAAAGGCCGATAGAACAGGATGATCGAGCGAGGAAGGAGCAAAGTAATTCGAACGGTCTGGAGACCGCCATACTCGTTTGATCCGTCCGCCGAGGACAGACTCACTCTCTGCTGAACTAAACTCGATGGGCTTGCCAGCTGAAGGCCCCAGCCATACGACAAGCCCACCCCCCTTACTGACCCACTGATGAAGCATTTCCCATGTACGCGGAGGTAGCGGTGGTGGATCAATCAAAACAATACTGAGGAAATCAGACCATGATGCCTTCTCTAAAGATTCAAAAGAGTCCAGTGTGACAGTAAACTTACTGCGTCCAGCACTTACAAGAGGAAAGGGTGCAACAGCTTCGACAAAAATAAGACCTGTTGTTCCAACTGGTTCTGGAGAAGCCACCAACACCCGTGTTGGTGGACCAACATCTACAGTGAATTCAATTGAATCATCTGCAGGCAGGCCATCCCCTCCCTCAATAAGTACTCGTCCTTGATGAACGCCAGGCTCTAGGCCATTAATTTCAAACCGTACTTCTTCCTCTTCGCCGGCTTTCCAGACAACGGGTTTTTCCCCTCGGCGAACAAAGCTGCCCTCCTGATCCTGAAATTCAATAGCAACCGACCGGGAAGACTCTGAACCCACTCGTCGCGTTATTACTGATACATTCAGTGGACTACCGACAGTAAGACGCTCAGCAGAAAGTTCAAGACTTTCGAGAATAAAATCCTGGGGATGGGTTGCTGAGACATCAATAAAAACAAGATTGACACTCGGATGAAGTGTGTCCCAATCAGATTCCACAGGCTGCTCCCAACCACCGTGGGACAGATCCGTAAACACATACAGCTCTTTGCGCTCTATGTCTGAACTCTCTAGCAGACGTACAGCATCATTCATTGCTGTCGCCATATTGACCGATGATGCGCCGGCTGTCAGTCGTTCAATCCTATTTGCTGCAACAACTGCGGATGCTGAAAAACTCGCTTCTCCATCACCGGTGTCAACAATTGCAATTTTACTCTCTGATGGAAGCTTTTCAAAAAGATTTAAAGCAATATCTCGAACCTCGTCGAGTCTCGTACGGTTTTCTTGTCGCAACAACATACGCGGTGCGGTATCCACCACACATGCAACAGCAACTGGTCCTTCCTGGTCAACAATCCAGCCCGAACCACGAAGAACAGGCCGAGAGAGTGCTAGAACCAGAATACAAAGAGCCAGAACACGTACCAGCAAGAGCAGCAAATGCTGGAGTTTCAACCGCCGCTTTTTCATATGTGATCGAGCTTGCAGAAACCGGAGTGCTGGAAATCGGTGGGGCACAGGCTTCCGTCGCATAAAAAGATGCAGCAGCACAGGAATCGTGACAACCGCCATCCCACTCAGCAACAAAATGTTCAAGAAGGAAAGGCCCATAATATCAATAGTACTCGCTGAAGAATGGGCGTGTTTACCTAAGCTCGCTGCTGACGATTGATTAAGTACTCCATCAGAGCAGCATCAAACGGCATGCTTGTATCAAGAGGCACATAATCGATTCCCGCTTGTTGACAAACCTTCTTATAGTGCTCTCGAAAGTCATCAACGCCAGTCACATAGTCACGACGAGCAGCATCGGCATCAATAACCATGCTCTGGCTACTTTCTGGATCTGTGAGTTCTACCATTCCCTGAAAAGGAAATCGTACTTCTGCTTCATCAAGTACGTGAAATAATATGATGTCATGATTTCGATGACGAAGCCGAAGCATCGCATCACGAATTGCTGCAGGTTCCGCGAGCAAGTCACTAAAAACCATTAACAGCGAACGATGACGAAGCATTGCTCCGATCTGCAATAAACTGGCAGAAATCTCAGATGCACCACCAGCCTCAGTCTTCGACAAAAGGGAGAGGACTTCTGAAATCTGACTACGCCTTGATCGCGCCGGTAGACTCGCAGTAATTTTCTCACCAAAAACCATTAATCCGCAAGGATCTTGCTGGTGAACCATTAACCAGCAAAGTGCTGAGGCTAGCGATATGGCGTAGTCCAGTTTTGTGAATTGCTGTCGATAGGTGTACCCCATCGACCCACTCGTATCGACTACAAGATATCCTGTGATATTTGTCTCGGCTTCATATTTTTTTATGTAGTGCTTATCGGTTTTCGCGTAGACAAGCCAATCAATATCTTTCGGATCATCACCAGCCGCATACCGCCGATGCTCGCTAAACTCGACAGAAAAGCCCTGAAACGGGCTCGCGTGAAGGCCCTGCAGAAAGCCTTTCACAATAAACTTGGCACGCAGATCAAGCCTTGCAATCTGCTGCACCACATCCGGCTTGAGATATTCTTCAACTGCGCGCGACATGCAGCACTCATTTCACCAACGGAGGAACCGAGGGTTCCGGAACTTCTCGCAGCAATCTCTGGACAAGCGATTCGCTCGTAAGGCCTTCTGCTTGAGCCTGAAAGTTTGTTGATATTCGATGGCGGAGCACCGGCACGGCAATCCGGCGGATGTCCTCGATGGACACACTAAATCGCCCATCCATAGCCGCCATTGCCTTTCCACCTTGTATCAAAAATTGACCAGCCCGTGGGCCGGCCCCCCAGTCAACTAACTCTTTCACGTACTTAGGCGACTCAGGATCTTTGGGGCGAGTTGAACGAACGAGCGTCGCAACGTACTTAATGATGTACTCACTTACAGCAACACCAGCAACAAGTTTTTGAATATTTGTAATCGCTCTACCGGAAAGTACTTTGCGGACTTCCGGACGCTCTGGTCGAGTCGTCGCCATCAATATCCGCTCTTCCTCGTCTGCGCTTGGGTATCCAACTTTGATATTGAACATAAATCGATCGAGCTGCGCTTCGGGTAGCGGATATGTCCCTTCCTGCTCAACTGGATTTTGTGTCGCTATCGTAAAAAAGGGATCTGGTAGCGAATATGTTTCTTGCCCCACCGAAACTTCTCGCTCCTGCATCGCCTGAAGTAGGGCCGCCTGCGTTTTCGGTGGGGTACGATTGATTTCATCAGCGAGCAAAACATTGGTGAATATAGGCCCCTCTACAAACCTGAAATTACGACGGCCCGACTCGTCTTCATCGAGCACGTTCGTCCCTGTGATATCCGAAGGCATCAAATCCGGTGTGAACTGAACTCGCTTAAAATCAACATCCAGAATTCTTGCTACCGTTGAAACCATGAGGGTTTTCGCCAAACCCGGCACTCCCTCTAGCAAGCAGTGACCGCGTGTGAAGATCGCTGCAAATAGCTGCTCGATCACTTCGTCTTGACCGACAATGATTTTCTGAAGCTCTTCCTGCATGAGCAGTCGATGCTGGGAAAATTCGTGCAGAACATCATCGAGTGACTTTTGTTTTCCAGCAGTCGACACGAAGTCGGTTTCCTTCCTTAGGGGACTCATTATGAACATGATGGCAGAAGTGATAAAATCCCAACCACTTCTCCATAAAGTATCGGACTTTGTGCCACCAAGAGGCAAACAAAAACGTTGGCGCAGCGATAAGAAGGCACGTGAGACATGTCTCTATCGATGACAATGCCGTAGAATGAGGTTCAGTAGACAGGCACATCCCCCTCATCTGGAAGGCTTCATGCATCACGTGTTATTGAGCGGTTACAAGAAGATTTCGTGCATTGTGTTGCTTGCTGCCATCCAGCTCGTATCTGTACCGGTTGCATTTCCTGCTGAAGATGAACTCCAACCCAAGCAAATAAGCAATGCAATAGAACAAGCAAAAAACTGGCTTATACGTAAGCAGAGCCCAAACGGCACATGGAAGTCAGCAATGCGGACAGATGAAACTGTCGTAGGAGCAACAGCACTGGTCGTACTTGCTCTGGCAAATGCTGGCGTTGATGCTGATGAGCAGGCCATGAAAAAAGCACTTACGTGGCTGAGGGAACAGACACCTACCGACACCTACTCGGTTTCACTTCAAACCCAAGCCCTTGCGATGGTTTCACCGAAGCAGGACCTAGCCATTCTCGAACGAAATACCCGTTGGCTTGAAGATCGTCAATCAAATGGCCCTGGAGTAACGGGTGGCTGGTCTTATGGAGCAAACCGTTCGGGTGCTGACAATTCGAACTCACAATTTGCAATTCTCGGATTACACGAAGCCCAACGTGCAGGTGTACGAGTCAACTCGGATGTGTGGAAGTTATCAAAAAAATATTGGGAAGCAGCCCAGCGAATGGATGGCTCATGGAGTTACACCGCCGGAGGTGGAAATGGCACAGGCAGCATGACCTGCGCAGGCATCGCAAGCATGTGGATAACTAACGAACATACCGAGCGTCCCGACGCATTCGTGAATGGAACAAATATTTCGTGTTGTGGTGGCGGCTCTTCGGCAAAAACTCTTGAGAACGGACTTCAATGGCTCGGCAAGAATTTTTCTGTTACGAGAAATCCACCTGGTGGGCAGCAATGGCTCCGGTACTACCTCTACGGATTGGAGCGAGTAGGACGATTTACTGCCAGACGATTCATCGGTAATCATGACTGGTATTTGGAAGGGGCAAAAATGCTTGTCTCATCCCAAGACCCTCTTTCGGGAAGCTTTCAAAGCAAGGGGTCTGAGGACGCAGTCGTGGCGACAAGTTTTGCCCTGTTATTTCTTGCAAAGGGTCGTCGACCTGTTGTCATTGCGAAAAGCCGTCACGGGCCTCGAAATGACTGGAATCAGCACGGACATGACATTTCACATCTCGTTGAATTTATTGAAAAAAGATGGCGTGAGGATTATCCGGCAGGCCTCTCGTGGCATGTTCTCAACACACAGGAAGCGAACACACAGGACCTTGCCCAGTCACCAGTTCTCTGGATCGGAGGTACCGCTGGCTTAGATCTTGGTAAAGAACCCGGTCGTCGATTGCGGGAATATATTGACCAAGGTGGATTTATTTTTGCTGAGGCGACCTGTACTGAAGGAGCAGCTTTTGACAAATCTTTCCGCCAACTGGTGAGTGAGATTTTCCCTGAACCCGAACACCAACTGAGCCTCCTTCCACCGGAACATCCTGCGTGGTATGCCGAGAAAACTGTTGCTCCAGAATTTCAGCGTCCGTTACTCGGCGTTGACTACGGATGCCGCACCTGCCTGATCTATGCACCCTTAAATAAAACGGAGAATGAATCCCCTCCTCTTCCAAGCCTGTCTTGCCTTTGGGAGCTTGCTGGCCCTTCGTTTGGTGAATTTGATGAGCCCATCCGGAATCAAATTGATGCATCGTTGGCAATCGGGGCCAATGTCATCGCCTATGCAACAAATCGAGAATTAAAAAAGAAAGATGAATTATTTGTTCGAAGTCAACCCGACGATGTGCAACACGATTCAATTGGTCGTGGCCAACTAACTATTGGAAAATTGCGTCATGGTGGGCTTTGTGACGCCGCCCCCAAAGCACTTGCAAACATTCTCAGAGCTGCTGCACGAGAACTTGGAATACTCGTCGACGATACGCCAGTAAAGCTCGACCTCATTGATCCAGCAATTTTCAAACATCACATGCTTTTTATGCATGGCAGACAAGCCTTTGTATTTGACGATGCACAACGAAAAAATCTTCGAAAGTTTCTGGAGCGAGGAGGTACCCTGCTTGCTGATAGCGTCTGCGCATCTCAACCTTTTACCGATGCTTTCCGAAAAGAGTTTTCAGCTGGTCTCCCTGATCACACTATTGAGTCGATTCCGAATGATGACCCGCTCTTCTCAGCATCTACGTATGGAGGCTTTGACCTACGTCGAGTGACACTTCGAGCACCCGCTGCAGGAGGGGGGCCTCTTTCTTCTGAGAAACGAAAGGTGCCGCCACAATTAGAAGGCATTCGTATGGGTGATCGGTGGGCGGTCATCTTCTCTCCCTTCGACATATCTTGTGCGCTTGAAAAGCAGAATTCCATGGAATGCACCGGCTATGATCGAGAAGATGCTGAAAAAATCGCACTCAATATTCTTCTCTATTCTCTTAATCAGTAGTTGCACGAGTAAAAAACCAATGGAATCCTTGGGCTATTACACCGCCCTCACATTTCACACCGATCAGCGAGTGTCCACGTTCATACCATTGCATCACCGCTATAAAAAGCATTCGTAGGCCTGATGGCAGCTCGCTTTTTCTTACTCAGCTGAACTTTTACTTGCACCAGGGAAACTGCGTAACAATGCTCTAGTGTGTCCTGCTTCAACAAGAAATGCCTCAATAGTAAAATGTTTGTCACTTCAAATCATTTGTGCCTGGTAGTCGCTGCCATTGGCATCGTTCTCTGCCTAGGCCCTGTTGGGTGCAGGAAGAGTAAACAACAGGTATCTCATCCGGGCGATCTCACAACGATTAACCCAGATGATCTATGCAAACGGATTACAAAAATACTCAAGCAAACTCAGGACGGAAGAGAACTCACAACTAAACTTCAGGGAGCTTGGCAAATTGTTCATGGGATACTCGCATTCGGTGAGCAATTTACTATCATGCACGAATCCGTCACCGTGCCTGCACTGAACTACTTACTTGAAGGCGGCACTCTCCAAGGGTGGAAACTGCGACACGGCGAGCACGGAATTATCGCTCTTGTCGAGGAGGGAAGCACCCTCGGACAAGGACACAAAGATCAGTGGCTTGGGTATTTCTCACAGTGCGGCAGTAGGGGAATTCCACTCGAAACACCACTGGTCGTGGGTGACACGTCAGCAACCGTCGATGACCTGCTGCGACAAGCCCAGGCCGATCTTCACTCTGGGCAGGAAGCAACATGGACATTGATGGCCTTCGCCACATATCTCCCCGAAGACGAAACATGGGAAGCGTCAAATGGAGAGAAATGGGATCTCGCTCGAGTCATCAAGATGGAACTTGATGCTGATCTGCATTCCAGCGCCTGTGGTGGATCCCACCGTCTCTACGGATTGGCGACTGCAGTGAATAGATACCGCGGCCGGCATCCTGAAGCGGGTGAGACACTTCCCGAACCATGGAAATCAGCAGAGGATACGATCGCCAACAGTATCGATCTATCGCGTCGTTTCCAGCAAGCAGACGGCAGTTTTTCTACACAATTTTTTGAACGACCAGCTTCGTCTGTTGATGTCTTTGCAAAGCTTAGTTCAAGCGGACATATTTTTGAATTTCTTGCTGTCGCGCTTCCTGGAGATCGACTTCGTGAACCATGGGTATTACGTGCTGCGGACCGTTTGGCAACAACACTTGAACAGACTGCAGATATCGATATTGAGTGTGGCGCTCTTTACCACGCTGCACATGGCCTTTTGCTCTACCGAAACCGTCTCCGCCAGTCACCATAACGGTTTTGTTTATAAACCCTTGAAGAGGCTGCTGCTGGCTTCTCTTGCCGAATCCAAGTATGTTACATTTAATCTGAATTACTTACACCAACTTATTTGACACTCACCGAATATGTTGGCGATGACAATGAGATTTATTTGTGCACGGCCTTATTTTTTTCTACATCCAGAAGTTTGCTGACGAAGCCACCTCGGGTAAAACAACATGGCTCAAGCTTCGAGATACAGTCGCGGCAAGTGACAACAGATATCTGCCAAATGAAGTGTACCCTGATGAAGATGCTATCGAGCTTCTGCAGAAAATTGCGGACACATGCGGTGAGCCATTACCAGAACTGATTGGACGATTTGGTGAATTCCTGGCACCACACCTGATCAAGGTTGCTAGCCAAAATATCGATCCTTCGTGGCGCACACTTGATCTCATTGAGAATACTGAGGACATCATCCACACGATGGTTCGTACCGCAAAGCCCGGCGCTGAACCCCCGGTTCTTGAGTCTGTAAGGCATTCACCGAATGAACTTCACCTTGTCTACTCGTCAAGTCGTCAGTTATGTCTGCTTGCAAAAGGCATCACACGGGGGCTTGCCAACCACTACGGTGAAACCATCTTGATTGAAGAAACGAGTTGCATGCACAAAGGAGACCCTTTTTGTTGCCTTGTGATTCAGGACGGATCAAACGACACGCACTCAGCAAATTCGCCCCTCTCCGAAACCGTCACCTTTGACCCACAGAGTGGCGATTCGCTGAAACCGTTGAGAGCAAACTGGCACTCGGCTCCGCCAAGCACTTCAACAACCCCTTCGACTGTCGACAACTTCGCCATCAAGGGCCTCATTGGCCGCGGCGGAATGGGACACGTCTACAAGGGTTTTGACGCCAAACTCGATCGTGACATTGCCATCAAAATCCTGCACCCAAGTCGAGCTCAGGACGAAGTTTCCAAGAAGCGATTCCTTCGTGAAAGCAAAACGGCCGCATCAATTAACCACCCATCAATAGTAACAATCTATCAAATTGGTGAACACGACAGACTTCCGTATATTGCTATGCAATTAATTAACGGACCCAATCTCTCCGAATATAGATCGCAGCAAGGCGGACTGGTCCCCATCCCCGAGGCCGTACGTATTGGACGAGAAATAAGCGAAGGACTTGCTGCAGCTCACGAGAAGGATCTCGTCCACCGAGACATCAAGCCCGATAACATTCTCCTTGAAGAACCGAATCAACACGTTCGGATCATTGACTTCGGCCTAGCTCACGAAGCGGGAGATAAAGAAGGGCGATTGACTCTCGACAATGCTGTCATCGGCACACCCGCCTACATGTCTCCTGAGCGCATTGGCACCGATGAAGTGAACGCAAAAAGTGATCTCTTTGGACTCGGAGTCATTCTTTACGAAATGATTTCCGGAAAGCTTCCATTTGATGGAAAATCAATGGTCTCCATTCTTGCTGCTATTTCCCGAGGGAAGCCAACGGCCATTGATATCCTTGTTCCTGACATACCACAAGATCTTGCTGACCTTATTATGCAACTCCTCTCAAACGAACGAGACAAGCGACCGGCTGATGCCAATGAAGTTGCCAAACGCTTGCGGGCTATTGAAAAACAATAACCGTCACCTATTATCTCTCACGCTTTGATCTGCCAAGTTCATTTTTGATCGCATCAGCAAGAATGTTCAAATCACCTTGCCACGTAATGTCTATTGATTGCTGAGTAGCCAAGTCTTTTAATTGCGCTGTACCCGACTTGAATTCTTCGCTGCCTACAACAAGCGCTCTCTGAAACCCTTTTTTGCCTGCCCACTTAAGTTGCTGCCCAAGTTTTTTCGGCTCTGGATAGAAATCGACTGACAGGCCGTGCTCTCGAAGCCTCGCTGCGATCCGTAGATAATCACCGAGATGTGACTCATCGAAATACACTAGAAATATTGATGCTGGCGTTTCGGACGACTTCAGCTTGTCAAGTTCCTCGAGGCCTGCCAGCAGCCGATCGATCCCGAGTGACGCGCCAACTCCTGGCAGGGATTGTTTTGTATAGAGTTCTGCAAGGTTGTCATACCGACCACCCGAACAGACGCTCCCAAGATCAGGTAATTCATCAAGAAAGCTCTCCAGGACGATACCTGTGTAATAGTCGAGACCTCTTGCGATCGATGGATCAATCGCAATGCGATCATCAACAACCCCAACTTCAGCTAAACCGTTCAAGAGTGCACCAACGGCTTCAACTCCTTGTACACCGACTGCAGATTCTCCGACTAAATTATGAAGTTCACTCAAAACATCTGTTGCCGATCCAGCCAGCTCACCGAGACCAAGAAGACAATCGACCGATGGGACAGAAACACCCTGTTCCTGAAGTTCGTTGGCTAGCGTATCGCGAGGGATTTTTCCGGTCTTATCAAGACATCGAAGCACATGTGTTGTCTTGCCTGTGAGCCCAAGCACCTCCAGGATGCCTGAAAGAATTCTTCTGTCGTTAATACGAATTGTAAATTTGTCGACACCAATAGCTGTGAGCAGGTCATGCACGACCAAGACTGTTTCAAGATCTGAAATCGCACTGGTTGTACCGATCGTATCAAAATCACATTGCATGAATTCTCGATACCGTCCTCGCTGTGTATTTTCGCCACGCCAGACGGTACCCATGTGATACCGTTTGAATGGAGTACCGAGTGTCGAGATGTGTTGCGCAGCAAAACGTGCAAAGGGAACAGTGAGATCAAATCGCATGCCAACCTCTCGCTTCCCATGATCGGTGAAGCGATAAAGTTGCTTATCCGTTTCGTCACTTCCTTTACCGGTCAAAATCTCAAGATACTCGAGAGCTGGTGTCTCAATCGGTGAGAAGCCATACGACTGGTAGACCCCGCGAGCTATCTCAAGAATACGCTCCCTTGCGAGCGCCTGAGATGGCAGTAGATCGCGAAAACCTTTTAGCGTCCGTGGTGTGATTCGTGACAGAATGATGCCTCCTCAAAACATTCTCGTAACTACTGAACAAAAACTATTTATAAGAGCATACGATGAATTTATAGGATTTGTAATAATGCTGGCTTTGGACTTCGAATAGATCGCTGGCGATATTTCTTTTTTTTACCATCACCAACATCTTCACCACCTGGGCCAAGCACTGCCTCCATGTATTCAACAACCTGCTCGGGGGTTTCAAAATATTGGTCATACACCCACTCGTCCTCATATTCACAATGTTCTGTCGTGTATTCACGACAGATTGATGGGCGGGAATTATAGATACCGCAACGATTATCTTCCTGAAGGTGCTTACAAACTGTATGCACACAGATATACCATTCTCCATCTTCAGTAAAAGCGGTGGCGTGCTCATGGAGCAAGGACCATCGCAAGGCATCAAATTCTTGCCTGGTTGTCGGCTTCTCTAATGGGAATGTGAAGTATCGACAGCATTTCGCAGTACAGTATTCACAGAGATTCACTCCTCTGCCTAACTCCTCACGAGGTGGCTTTGTTCGCCTGCGAGAAAGCTCTTTGCCTTTCCCAGAATTTGAAATAATTGAGGACATCGCGATATCTCGAAAAATGAGATTCAAAAAGCAATCGTTGTGTCACTAGTTTCTGATCATGCCACTATAACCGACGTTTAGTGAAGAAGCGGCTATACTGGGAAAATCTTTATTTCTGAAATGCTATTGGCCAGGGAGGCTACCGTGCCAAAACGCTGGAACATCGCACCACACGACCCGACAACGGTTGCATCGCTAGAAAAGTCTGCAGGAATATCCCCTATTCTTGCACGCTTATTAGCCGCACGAGGTGTCACGGACCCAAAGCAGGTCCGTGGCTTTCTTGATGCCTCAATGGCTAATCTACGTGAACCTGAAGAACTTTTTGGTATCGCAGAGGCCGCCGACCGTATTCTTGCCGCTGCAAAAGCTGGACGAAAGATCGTTGTCTATGGTGATTACGATGCAGACGGCATGTCATCGACGGCAATCCTATGCCATTGCCTTGAAGCAATTCATGTTGAACCACACTGGTATGTGCCAGACAGATTTGACGAAGGCTATGGCCTCAATTCAGATGCTTTACGACGATTGAAACAAGACGGTGCAGAACTCGTTGTGACCGTCGACTGTGGGATTGCCAGTGTTGCTGAGGCTGACGTGGCACGTGAAATTGGCCTCGAATTAATTATCACGGATCATCACAACTTTGCTGATCGCCTTCCTGCGGCAGATGTTCTGGTCCACCCTCGGCTCCCTGGATCAGAATACCCATTCGGGGACCTTTGCGGGGCCGGTGTTGCTTTCAAACTTGCATGGGCTATTGCCACACGATCATGTGGAGCAAAGCAGGTGACTCCGCGACTACGAGAAATGCTGCTTCAGTGCGTAGGGCTCGCTGCGGTTGGTACGGTTGCCGACGTTGTCCCACTGCTTGATGAAAATAGGGTGTATGTAAAGTATGGTCTGAAGTGCCTGCGTGAAAAGGGTGGGCCTGGCGTCGCACGACTTCTTGAACTTGCCAAACTCAGTGAAAAGTCTTCTCTTGATAGTGAAGATATTGCTTTTCGATTTGCCCCCCGACTCAATGCTGCTGGTCGCCTTGGTCAGGCCGGGTGCGGTATTGAGTTACTAACAACTTCAGACAAAGACCGTGCGACGACACTGGCAAACTATCTTCATGAATTAAACGGACAACGTGAGACCGAAGAGCGAAGCATTCAGCTTTCGGCAACAAAACAGGCAAAAGAAAAGTTTCATCCAGAAACTGATCCTGCACTTGTTCTTGCAGGCCGTGGGTGGCACGCTGGTGTTATAGGAATAATTGCAGGAAGACTTGCTGAACGATGGCATCGTCCTGTCGTCATGCTGGCCCGCGATGAACTGCTCGCAAAACCAGCGATTGGAAGTGTTCGTAGTGTTCCCGGTTTTGATGTCCATGCGGCTCTACAAGCATGCCGGGAACTCTTACTAACTTGTGGTGGACATGCCGCGGCAGCGGGTCTTCGCATTGAAGACGGAAAGATTGATGCCTTCCGAGAAGCGTTTCTTGCGGAAGTCACAAAGCGAATGCCGAATGAACTACGACAGGCCCAGATACAACTTGATGGTGAAACAACTCTGGCAGGTGTCACGCTTCAAAGCATCGGCGAACTCGAACGCCTCGCCCCCTTCGGTCAAGGAAACAAACGCCCCTATTTGTGTGCGTCTGGTGTCGCCTGTGCAGAGCCTCCACGAACCATGGGCAATGGCGATAAACATATGTCTGTCAAGCTTGTTCAAAATGGAGTCCAGATTCGAGCAGTCGCTTTCGGTGGTGCCGAGTGGATCCCTCACCTTCCACCACCGGGCGAGCCTTTTAACATTGCCTTCAAGCCAAAGATCAATGAATTTCGCGGAAGAAGAACTGCCGAGATAGAACTGCTAGACTGGCGGCCTAATGGAATTGACGTTTCTGTAGACCTGCCCACAGCAGAGGCTACGCCGTAATCCTTCAACCAGGTCTCGCTCGAGTAGAGAAAGATACAATCATGAAAAAAATTCTCATGTTTATTGCTCTGTCCACTGCCCTTGCGGCATTGCCATATAACACGGGTGTCAGGGGTGATGACTGGCCACAATGGCAAGGACCAAATCGTGATGGTGTTTGGCATGAGCAGGGGATCATAGAGCGTATTCCCGAAAACGGACTTCCAATTTTATGGAGAGTTCCACTTGGGGGCGGATACTCTGGCCCTGCCGTTACTGGTGAGTGCCTTTATGTAACCGACTATATAAAAACTGAGGGTGCCTTAGAGAACAATCCAAACAATCGATCACTTCTCTCTGGCACTGAGCGAGTGCTTTGTTTTGATACAACAACCGGAAAAGAACTCTGGAAGCACGAGTACGACTGCCCTTACTCGATCTCGTATGCAGCAGGTCCACGATGTACGCCTACGGTGCATGACAACCGAGTCTATGCACTTGGATCGGAAGGAAATTTCCTTTGCCTTGATGCCAAGAACGGCAAACTCCTGTGGGAGAAAGATTTTAAAAAAGACTACGACGCCTCGACACCAATTTGGGGGTTCTGCGGCCACCCACTCATCGTGGATGACCTTGTAATATGTGTTGTTGGCGGGGAAGGCAGCGTGGCGGTCGCCTTTGATCGTGTATCGGGTGCAGAGCGTTGGCGGGCTCTTACTGCAAGTGAGCAAGGATACTGCCCTCCGACGATCATTGAATCTGCTGGCATCCAGCAACTTCTTATCTGGGATGCCGATAACCTCAATAGCCTTGAACCTGCTACCGGTCGTCAACTCTGGTCAGAACCACTGAAACCTATGTACGGCATGTCGATTATGGTGCCACAATTAGGAGAATTGAACGGCGACCAGGTTCTCTTTGCCAGTGGCATTGGAAAGATCGGTGCTCTCTATTCCCTTTCTAAGGATTCACCGGGCGCTCAAGTTCTCTGGCAAGGTGGGCCAAAAAATGCCATGTACTGTGCCAACAGCACTCCTTACATCGAGAAAAATACGATTTATGGATGTGATTGCCATACAGGGATGCTGACCGCCGTCGACCTTGAATCTGGTGACCGATTATGGGAAACGGGTGTTCCCACATCAGACACGGACAGGCCGGCCAAACATGGAACCGCGTTTCTGATTCGGCAGCCAGTTCCAGATGACCCACTCCGTGTCTGGTTGTTCAGTGAAACAGGTGACCTCATTCTTGCGCGGCTGACACGTGATGCCTACGAAGAACGTGGTCGAATGCATGTGCTTGAACCTACCAACGAATGTTTTGGTCGATCAGTTGTCTGGGTTCATCCGGCTTTCGCCAATAGATGTTGTTTCGTGCGGAATGACAAGGAACTTGTGTGTGTGTCACTTTCTGCAAGTAATGACCACAACTAATAGTTCGTGCGACCATGCATGCCTTCATACACTCATCATTACATGTCGGAGTAAGATACCACTGCTCCCGGGCAATCCTTTTGGTATGAGCATTAACCAAGCACTGCTAGCCGCTACTTTTGGAAAGACGGCCGCCATCAAGAGTAGTGGCATAGATCGCTACGGCAGGACGCGAGGCTAGATCTTCATTGAATATCGGAACATCAACACCATGATGGTCCGCATCGGTATGGCGTGGTGGTATCGCAGGTGTGACAAGACTGAAGAACTAGAGGCTTAACGATACACCAAGGAAAACAAGATTGGCCTGTAGGCTGATAAGAACCCAATAGCACCGTGGGATTGGCGGAAGGGGAACCGGTGAAGGCACGGCACGTTCGCACAGAAAGATGCTGTTTATCAACCGGGCAAAAACACCACACAAACATCACACACACGGACGGGCGGCACCGGATACAAACAGATGATTAGTACTTTGCTGCGTGAAAACTATTTCATCAACTTACTAAGACTGCCAACGTGCTCAACCTTCTCCGGACAGTTATGGCACACACTACGAGACGAGTCAGAAAAACTCTTTGCACCAAGGACAAGAGCGGCTGAAATCATCAGCAGCCATACTGCGTTCGTTATCTGTTCCACAGAGAGATATCGTGTCATTACTCGCCCCCCCAAATGTAGTTTCACGTTTAGCTATGCGGCTTGTCGCTTGTCCCATCCACAACGTGGACAGGAATCCAAGAAACTTGGAATCGGCACAAGATACTCGCCGCAGTCGTCTTCGTTTTCGCTCGTACGCTTTAAGTGTGCGTATGGTTCCACACCACAATGCGGACAAGGTTCAAATAGCTTCCCCGTGCTCAGGCGTCCGCCACAACAGGTACACCTCGTACCAGCAGAATACAGCCCCATAATCTCTCCCCCAAGGAATGCCGTTTCATCGTATATCGGCAAACAAAGCGGCATTTATTAGCAGGTTAAAAGACACCCTCACTTCTTATGGAATTTCACCAAGCAAAAGCGGGAAGTCATAGTTCCGCAAGGGGAAACGGCAGCCGGCTGGGGTGGGGCGTAGACCCAATATAAAGCAAGATGATGAGCAGTTCTGAAAACCACTTCCGACTAGGTTTGGGATCCACGATCGTACACGATGTGCTTTCAGTCTAAATTGTACATCGCTCAACATGGCCTCAAACAAAGCATCTCCTCGCTGACTTTCTTGTGGGCCTTCTCTTATACCTGAAGTCTACTCAATCTGTGTATGCGGAGCGTCAGATGATCCTCTTTGTAAAATAGGAAATGCATTTGCTCCTTTACTCTCGTTCTCCGTATAAATCCATGACCACTCAGAAGTATGTTCTTGGTTCAATTACTTTATTTGCGTGGGCTTTGAACTGCTGCCTCCACTTTACAGCTCTCTACAGAAGCGACTGCAACCAGAACCCAGACCATCCATGCTCTTGATGAATGTCTCTCCACAACCCGACGCCACAGGAAGACGCTTCACAAAGATTCTTCCTCTCTTGCGCAATCAATATTTATTTTGACAGGCACACCATCCATCTCTGCTTTAAGATCTTCAAAAAGTTCAGCAGCGTCCTTGCCAGGAACATGAGTCTTCTCACACCCAAGAATGGCTTCACAGGTAATAGTGATAAAAAGGCTGGATTCCATGTTCACTGTACGTTTAAAAAACCCGTCAGCAGGAGAACCATGAAAACCTGCTGACGGGCCCACACAAGAGATCTTTCTAGTTGCCATGAAGACATCACACGGGATTTTGTGTTGCACAATACTCCGTCACGAACGCGAAAGGCAGAACAGCACGTGGCGGAATATTTGTTGCGGAAGTTACAAATGATACGCCATGCAAAATGTCCTTGTTCACGATGGGTCATCACTATCCGAAATACGAAACCTTTAAATGTCTTTGCTACGAATAGGCCTGAGGCACTGATTAGCCAAGAAGCGCACAAAAAAAACGCCACCCAGGCCTGACCAAACCGGGGCAACATTCTTTCATCAAAAGCAGAAAGGCAAAGACTTTTAATGGTTCCAATTTGTTTAGCGTCCCATGAGGATGGGTGCAAGAGAGCGAACTGATTCAATAGGATTCACGCGCACGGAAAAGAGTCATCGCGGCAGACGGAGGAGTAGGCAGAAGCGAACCAAGGGGTGCTCGCCACTACCTACCACCTACGATCTGCACCTACTTTTTTTAGGCATAAATAAAGCCTGCAAATATGACTCTGGAATCTATCCTGCATACACACGATGAAACTTTGATTCTTTTATCTGAAGTATTAACAAGAGGATGATTTCCAATGAAAAAGCCACCCCAGGGGCAAGCTGGGATGGCTCTCGCTTTCTGAGTCGTTCAGCAACTGCTACTTGTTGCGAACCCTCTATATTGAACCTACTCCCACTTGGAAAACAAAAGCAAGCATTCGGTTAGAAAGTAACTTCCAACTGGATCAAACACACCACTATGAGGTCTTACGACCATTAACAGTGGCCGATAATGCAACAAAAATCATTTCTCACTAGTATTTTTACTGCTCAGTGGATTCATAAGAAATGCCCGACGTCCACCTGTAAGGCAACAGTCACCACCAAGAGACACTTGATCAGCTTTTGCCGTGATCTCTGGCTTGTGCCAGCCTTCAATCTCTTGCTTGAGCCTCGCGACGATATCAGGGTGTTCCGCTGAACATTCATTCTCTTCGTACGGGTCTTCAGCCACGTTGTACAGTCGCACCGGGGCCTGATCCCACACATGAAGGTTGTGATACTTCGTTGTATCCGATCCGTTATACCGTACAAGAAGTTTCCAGTCGCCCTCAACACACCAGAGATATTGGAGTGTTTCATCTGGATGACCGAGTGTCATGTTATGTGTTGCATTACAAACACCAAAAACACACTTCCGAGCATTCCGCTTTTCTGCGTCCAGAAGGTTGACTCCGGGAAGATCGGCAGGAGCTTCCACATCTGCAGCTGCTGCAATCGTGGGAAAAAGATCAATCGCATGAGCAAAACGCTTCGATCGTTCAGGCTGTACTACCCCTGGCCATGAGATCATGATTGGCGTTCGAATCCCATTCTCATACGGTGAACTTTTCGACCGCTGAGCATAGCCTTTCCATAGTTTCTGATTTGGATCATCAGCATTGGTACTTGGTGCTGCCCATCCGTTGTCACAGATATACACCACCATCGTGTTGTCGGTCAGATTCTTTTCATCTATGTAGCTGAGTAACTCTCCACATGTTTCGTCAAACCATTCACACATTGCATAGTATTTGACGAGGTCCGCAGCCCGGCCCTCTTTTTGATACTTTTTAAGTAAGCGTTGTGGTGGATTATGTGGTGTGTGTGGCAGAAAGGGTGCATACCACAACAGAAACGGCTTCTCCTCAGCGACGGCCGTGTCGATGAAATGCGTGACCGGCTGCATTCCGTCACGGCCAATTGTTAACCCCGCATCACCATGTCGACCCCTACGCTTTGGGTCGCCATGGGTCATTCCATCGGTAAACCCACCGTCTTTCCATGAACCTTCCCACCATTTTCCAGATTGGTGCGCAAGGTAGCCATGGGCGACAAGCGTTTTGACGAATGTCGGAAGTTTATGAAACGATTCCCGCAACGGCACATCTAGTGCTGCACGATCTGTAGGTCCGTTCACATCGTTTCCTGTTATGCCATGCTGAAACGGATACCGGCCGGTGAGCATTGACGCGAGTGATGGACGACATAATGGTGCCGCAACATATCCTCGATCCATAACAAGGCTATGCTCAGCAAGCCTGTCGAGATGTGGTGTCTGAATTACAGGGTGGCCCATAAACCCGTAATCAGTCCATGCCTGATCATCACTAATGATGACCACGATGTTGGGTTGATCAGCACCGAAAAGATGGCCTGTGACACAGATCATCAATCCAAGAAAAATGACGATCCGCCCTGCTCTTTTCCAAGCCATAATGCTACTCCCAATATTGCAAAAACTAGATTCTCTTACCTAACCTTATTAACTCAAAATATCATTGACAACATGTGCCTCTTCAACACCTGTGAGCCGCTGGGACAAACCACGGAACTTGAATGTGAAGCGTTCGTGATCAATACCGAGTTGATGCAGAATTGTGGCATTGAGATCACGGATGTGAACCGGGTTCTCAACGATGTTGTACGCGAACTCATCCGTTTGGCCGTAATCGTATCCCGCTTTGATTCCGCCGCCCGCCAGCCAGCTTGAAAAGCATCGGCCGTGGTGATCCCGGCCCGCCGATGGACTCCCTAAGGCACCCTGACTGTACACTGTTCGGCCAAACTCTCCACCCCATACCACAAGCGTATCATCCAGCATTCCTAGTCGCTTAAGATCCTTCACCAAAGCTGCTGACGCCTGATCGACGTCTCGGCATTGTTTTGGCAACTGATCCTTGATCGAAATATGCTGATCCCAACCACGATGAAACAACTGAATAAACCGTACACCACGTTGAGCCATTCGCCGGGCAAGCAGACAATTCGCAGCAAAACTCCCTGGGCGTCGGGCGTCATCACCGTAGAGTTCAAATGTTGATTCTGGCTCATCAGAAACATTTGTCAGATCAGGAACCGACGTCTGCATGCGATAGGCCATCTCGTAGGCCTCGATCCGAGCCAGTGTTTCAGGATCACCCGCCGCAGCAGCGTGCTTTTGATTCAGATCTCCAAGTGTATCAAGTAGCTGGCGTCGAGAATCACGTGACACCCCTGATGGGTTTTTGAGATACAGTACAGGATTCACACCGGGACGTAACATGACACCTTGATGGCTTGATGGCAGATACCCACTACCCCAGAGCCGTGAAAAAAGTGGCTGTCCAGGATTTTTGCCGCTGCCTTGGCTCAGTAGAACCATATACGCAGGAAAGTCATCGCTCTCACGCCCAAGCCCGTAACTAAGCCAGGCACCCAAAGACGCATGCCCCATCTGCTGTGATCCAGTGTTGATGAACGTCACTGCAGGATCATGATTGATCGCCTCGGTCCATAAAGAACGAACGATTGTAATATCGTCAGCAATCAACTGTGTATGCGGCACAATGTCACTGATCCAGGTGCCGTGTTCACCACAACGATGACCACCCCACAGTGGCTTGACGACAGGGAAACTTGTTTGACGCGATGTCATACCAGTCAATCGCTGTCCACCACGAACAGAGTCAGGAAGATCTGTCCCGTGTAAAGAATCCATGGATTCGTGATAATCAAATAGATCAACATGGCTTGGGCCACCAGACTGAAACAGATAGATCACACGTTTGGCTTTTGGAGCAAAATGTGGCAGTTCAGGAAGTCCCTCAGACTTAGTTTCTTCAATAGCACCGGCGGCCTTCTCCCTCGTGAGGAGGTTCCCCAGTGCAAATGCACCAAGGCTCACTGTCGAACTGCCCAGCAATGACCGGCGCGTCAGCAACTGCGCTCGCCGCAGTTCAACATCAAAGGAAAGTGGAGTCATAATGAGTATAAAAGACTATTGTCTGGTAAGAACTTCGCTTAAATTGAGTAACAATGCCGCTATCTGCGTCCATGCAGCCTGTTCCACCGGATCGAGATCGTGCGCCACAGGAAACTCACCAACAGCAACAACACGCTCTGCATCGATTGGTGACTTTTCAAAGCGTGTTCTCTCGGCATCTAAGAGCTGTGCAATCATTTCAATCTCAGAGCTTTCCGGGTGCCGTGAGCTTATGCGTTCGAAGGCTCGCTCGATACACGAACGATCGTCATTGGCTGCTTGGTCTCGCAAGATAGAACTGGCAAACACACGTGCCGCTTCGGCGAATTGAGGATCGTTCAATGTCACGAGTGCCTGAAGGGGTGTATTTGTTTTACTCCGATCGACCACACACATTTCGCGATTTGGTGCATCAAAGGCTGCCATAGCGGGATGTGGACTTGTCCGCTTCACGATCGTGTACAAACTTCGGCGATAGAGTTTTTCACCATGGTCTTGAACAAAAACTTGTTTTGTCGCCGGTGTACTTCCAAAGTGACTGATCTCTTTCCAGAGCCCATGTGGCTGGTACGGATGAACACTCGGTCCACCGACACGTGGTACTAAAAGCCCACTCACAGCCAATGCCTGGTCACGAATAAATTCTGCAGGAAGTCGAAATCGAGGGCCTCGACCAAGCAATCTGTTACCCGGATCAACTGCTAGCTGTTCAGCGGTTGTCACCGACTGCTGTCTATAAGTGGCACTCGAAACGATCATCTGAATCAGTGCTTTCTGATCCCATCCATGACTGACAAAACGCGTTGCCAGATAGTCAAGCAAGTCCGGGTGACTCGGATATTCCCCCTGTGAGCCAAAATCAGCTGATGTTGAAACAATTCCGGTCCCGAAAAATAGTGCCCAGATTCGATTCACTGCGACGCGTGCTGTTAGGGGATGATTCGGGTCTGTTAACCATTCTGCAAGATCGAGACGTGTTGGCTGATGGCCTTTTGAATCTTCATTTTTACCAGCCGGTCTTTTTTCACTGACGCTGCGACTCAGTGGTGGAAGAATTTTTGGGGTTCGCGGTGTTACGCGTATTGTCGGTGCATCATATTGTCCTCGGTTTAAGACAAATGTCTCACGTGGTTTAGACGATGTATTCATCACCATCGTCGAGTGCTTTTTTGTGAGAATATTTTGTCGCTCTTCCAGATTGTTGA
>CAXEMW010000024.1:0-21917 GCA_963997395.1 uncultured Planctomycetaceae bacterium | reverse complement strand
AAGAACTATCAGCAGATCACGATCATCAAGGTCTGCTGGTGTAATACCTTGTGCTAATGACTCCAATTTACGACGAGGGTCAATCCACTGAAGACTGGCTGGCGTTTCCTGAGCATTCACTATCCGGACATCCTTACCCACAGCCTCGAGAATCCCGGCCATTCCTAACTCGCTACCAAGAGCATCGCAGTCGGGCCGAACATGACTTGTGAGCACAACCCGCTTTGACTCATCAAGAACTTTGAGAAATGCAGACCAATCGAGACGCATGAAATTTTCCTTTGTTGAAACACGAAATTACGCGAAATAAAAGATATCTATCAAAACATGGTCTTAACAGTTTAACCGGAAAAAGAAGCTGACGAGAGTGAAACCCGTTGAGCTTGTGGTTTTTCTAAATTGAGCTGTGACAGGGATTCGATCTGCGCAACATCCGCATGAAGCTGCTTCGTAAGTGCATCGACTCCCTCAAATTTTTCGGTTGCCCGAATGCGTTGAAAAAATTCTACCTGCAGCACCTGCCCGTAAAGATCACCTGAGAAACCAAGAAGATGAACTTCTATAGTTTTCTTCGCAGCGCCAAACGTAAGGTTCTTCCCGACATGGATGGCTGCGCCATGCCGAGCACCAGAAGCTATCGTAGCAACACCTGCATAGACACCATCCTGAGGAATAAGCGTACACACACCTCCAAGATTTGCCGTCGGAAAACCAAGCTCCTCGCCACGTCGCTGTCCTTGCTCAACCTGCCCCTCTACCCTGTAGGGAAAAACGAGCAACTCATTTGCGTCTGTTACATTTCCTTTTTCTAACAAGCCACGTATTCTTGAACTCGAGACTGCAGTGCCAAAAATCCGCACAGGAGATACTGTTGTCAACTCAATTGAATCTCTGTTAGCCCATCGCTTCAGATCTGATAACGTTCCCTGTCGATTATGACCAAAATGGAAATCTTCACCCTCAGCGATAGCAGCCGGATGAAAACATCGACAAAGCACCTCGCTATAAAACTCCTCGGCCGAAAACTTCAACAATTCTGGGGTCGTATTGAGAACAAACACTGCGTCTAAACCCAGAGAGAGTAGAAGTTCTGCACGACGTTGTGTTGTTGTTAAAAAACGCCTGGCGAGGCCTGGGTGAAGCAGTTCCGCAGGATGAGGGTCAAACGTCAACGCGACAGCCGGTAGACCGTGCGGCTGCACCAAACCGATCAGTCGTCTGACAATTTCCCGATGCCCAAGATGCACACCGTCAAAGTTTCCAACTGTGATCCCACAGCCGTTTTCAGGAAACGTTACACCCTCGCGGTTACTAAAGACAGTTCCTGAAAATGTTCGTGTCACGTGTGAAAATTACAGAAAGCGGTAAATTAGTGTGAGGTAGCAATAGTTGAAATTATACGAACTAGAAGTGCAACCCAATCAGCGGCAATAGCCCTCCGAGTATGATAGAAAAACCTGAGAGTGAAATTTTTCTTTCGAGTTCAAGCTCCCATGACTACCCCACCTGATCAGAAACAAATCTACCTCAATGCCGAGATGGCAAGCCGCCTAGCTGGAATTGATATCGGCAGCAACAGCGTACGACTTCTCGTTGCTGAAGTGTTCCGGGGAAGCAGTTACCGAATTCTCGACGAGGAACGGGAACCGACGAGACTCGCCCGCAGCATCTCTTCCGACGGGCGACTTGATGACGATGCGATGGCTAGAACTCTTGACGCTCTTGCGACATTCAAGCAAATAGCTGCTGGGTATCAGGTTTCGGCACTGCGTACAATTGCCACATGTGCTGTTCGTGAAGCCACCAACGGACCCGAATTCTGCCAGCGAATACAAAATGAAGTTGGCCTCAATGTTGAGGTTATCTCTGGAGAGCGAGAGGCTCGACTTGCCTTCTCCAGCGTGCAGCACGCATTCGACCTGAATGGGAAAAACATAGTCATTGCTGACATCGGAGGCGGCAGCACAGAAGTTGTCTTCGCCACCGGCTCGTTGGTGGAATCTATTTTCTCTACACCGCTTGGTGCAGTGAGGCTTACAGAACGATGTGGAATTGGAAGCGGTGCTGACGGCGTCGAATTTCAGCAAGGACTCATTAAGCTCAATAAGGAAATTACGGGATGCTTAAAGCGCGAGACGAGCCGGCCTCTGTTTGCACCTCATTTCCTTGTTGGCTCCGGTGGCACATTTACCACTCTTGCAGAGCTGGTCATGGCTTCAAAGAAAGAGGCTGACATCCCCGTCGCTGGCTACAAGGTTTCCCACGCGGAACTCCGACACCTGCTTGATCAGCTTAAGAAAATGTCGCTTCGATCAAGGAAATCAATGGCAGGCATGTCATCTGATAGGGCTGATATTATTATTGCGGGACTCTCGATTATTGACGGTCTCCTCAAACGATTTCGAGTCAATACGATTCTGGTTCACACTCGAGGAGTTCGAGACGGGCTCATCCGCGAGATGGTGGACGAGTATTTTGGTGGTGAGGCAAACGATCCCGCTGAAAGTGAACGGGCAGTCGAACGGCTTGCAGAGACATGTTCTGGTGAATTGGAGCATGGCCGAACTGTTGCGGCATTGGCTGGAAGAATTTACGACCAACTTGCCTCACCACTCAAGCTTCTTCCAGCTGACCGAAAACTTCTTGAAACAGCCGCGCGGCTGCAAGATGTTGGGTATGTCATTAATTACGACCAACACCACAAGCACAGCTACCACCTCATACGGAACAGTCGACTCCCTGGAATATTAGGCCCAGACCTTGAGATGATTGCGAACATCGCTCGCTATCATCGCGGAGCATTCCCCAAGAAAAAACACCAGAACTTTTCACGACTTTCCTCTGATGACCAGCAGCGGGTTCGGAGTATGGCGGCTATCTTACGGCTCGCCGGGGGCCTCGATCGGAGTCGATCACAGCAAGTAAAAGATGTTCTTGCCAGTATTGATAACGATGGTGCAAATCTTGTCGTTGTGTCTGACGCCAATCCTCAAGTTGATATCTGGGGCGCAGAGCGGAGGACTGATCTTTTCGAGAAGGCGTTTGACATGCCTGTTCGGATTCGGTGGGCTGGACCGCAAAAAGATCATGTGTGACAAGTGACTGACTATCAGGAACACCAAACCGTTCAGACATGCATGCCCACTCCATGTCCTCATAAAACAGATAAACCATACGACCGGCCCCGTAGGAATGTATTTTTTGAACCTTCAGCCCTCCGGCATCTTTCACCGAGTAGAGTTAAACAGACACGATTTTTCTGAAACTCTGACTGAATCCATTTCCGTCCATCTGGTGTCCAGAAACTATGAATTTTAAAAAACCATCTTTTGTGATTCTTACACTCCTGGCGACTGCCTGCGTTGCTTCATCCGCTGAAGCTGCTCGCTGGAGGAAGACGAAATCCTCGAGTTACCAGAATTCTCGAACCCCCAGAAATCAAGCACCCTACAAACCAGGAGCAAGCCCATATGTGACCGGAATTGAGGGCCGACCCCGCTATTACGTTCCGCCGACGATACCGCGGACGCCGACATGGAAAATGTACGGAACAGAGCCGGGGGTCGCCCCAGGCGACTGGCCACGCTACGCTCCATTTGGATTCGGTGGCTATCGATTCCCGGCTGTGGGTAACGCAGCGTATCGCTGAACAGTACGGAAAACAGTGAGCCACCTGACAGGAGGTTCAACTCGCCGTGCCCGATCTTCTTGAAATCACACCCAACGGCCTCTTCTGCGCGGTCGGTAATTTCTATATCGATCCATGGCGACCAGTATCTCATGCTGTTATCACCCACGCCCACGCTGATCATGCTCGGCCGGGTAGTGATCGTTATCTTTGTGCTGCACCTGGCAAGCATGTCTTGCGTACCCGCATGGGCAGCCAGGCACTCATCGATACTCTGAAATACAACGAGCATCTTTCCATAAATGGAGTTGATATTTCGCTCCATCCAGCAGGCCACCTTTTGGGTTCCTCACAAGTCCGAGTGAGTCACCGGGGGACAACCTGGGTCGTAACTGGTGATTACAAACTCCAGAATGATTCGACGTGCGACTGTTTTGAATCCGTTTCGTGTGATGTATTTGTCACAGAAAGCACTTTTGGCTTACCTGTGTATCGTTGGCCTGATCCAGAAACTGTTGCTCAAGAAATAAATGCGTGGTGGAGAGCAAACGCCGACTCTGGTCGCACCAGCGTGCTATTGGCGTATGCACTTGGTAAGGCACAGCGGCTTACCTCATTACTCGATCCTTCGATCGGACCAATATATGGACACGGGGCCGTGATGAAACTTGTTGAAGCCTATCGGGCAAGCGGCGTACGACTTCCACCCATTAATCGAATACCTCCGCAGAGCCGAAAAATAGGCGGCGGGCGTGGGATTGTTATCGCTCCGCCAAGTGCTGCAGCCACAACCTGGATCAATCGCTTTGGTGAGACATCTATTGCCATGGTATCCGGCTGGATGCTTCTTCGTGGCGTTCGTCGACGACGTGGGATCCCGAAGGGCTTTATTCTGTCTGACCACGTTGACTATCCAGACCTTATGCAGGCGGTTCAATCTTCGGGTGCACAACGAGTCCTTGTTACTCACGGTTTTACAGACATAGTCGCACGATTGCTTACGGAACAAGGCCTCAAGGCAGAGGTGCTTGCAACACGTTTTGTTGGTGAAACGAATCCTGATGATGGTGGCACAGACGAAGACGCCTCAGATCTTCAGGCAATCACTCGGGAACCTACCGACACTGACAACAAAGATGCAGAGGCTGCCCAATGAAACGCTTCTCTGATCTGTATTGGAAACTGGATGGCACAACCAGTACAAACCAAAAGATTGAAGTGCTGAAAGAGTACTTTGTGTCAGCACCTCCTGAAGACGCTGCATGCGGGCTACGAGTGCTGTGTGGGGCCAAACAACTACGGGCTGTATCGACACGATCACTCAGAGAATGGGCTGCAGAATTTGCCGAACTCCCTCTCTGGCTAGTTGAAGAAAGCTATGCTCACGTTGGAGACCTTGCCGAGACACTTGCCCTCATCTTACCGGACCAACCCACAGATGAAACGAGTAACCAGAACCACATCACTGAACCACTCCCGCTCTCTCGTTGCTTCGAAGAAACGATACGCGGACTCAAAGGAAAGCCGGACAACCACAAACGACAGGTCGTTGAGCAAACATGGAAACGGCTGACGCCTCGTGAACGAATTGTCTGGCACAAACTGTTAACTGGGGGCTGCCGTGTTGGCGTGTCGAGAACTTTAGTCGCACGAGCACTCGCAGAAATGTCTGGTCTGGAGCCAGCAGTGCTTGCCGAACGAATGATGGCCGCAACAATCGAGACTGCGGAAGACTTTGAGTCACTTATTTCACCGAAGCCTACGTCCGCTGACAGCCTCCGCCCGTACCCATTCTTTCTTGCTTCACCAATGAGTAGTGAACCTCCGGAGCTTGGCTCTGCTGCGGACTGGCACGCCGAATGGAAGTGGGACGGCATGCGGGCTCAGATTGTGCGAAGATCTGCTGGAATCTCAATCTGGAGCCGAGGCGAAGAACGGATGAACGATGCCTTCCCTGAAATTGTAGAAGCTGCAGAACATCTTCCTGATGGCACTGTTCTCGACGGGGAACTGCTTGCAGCCCACCCGAACAATCTCCTTCCCTTCTCAATGCTGTCGAGAAGGGCAAGCCGTAAACGTGCCGGTAAAAAGATTCGTACTGAAATCCCAGCAGTTTTTGTTGCGTACGACCTGCTTGAAAATCAGGGAACGGACATTCGATCAGAGCCACTTTCTCTTCGCCGAAGGAAACTCCTCACCATCGTGCCATCGGCTTTTCAGCGACAACCGGCACTTTCTGGTGGGGCAGCTAAACTTCACGATAATTCTGCCGAAAATAGTGATGTCAGAATGTTTCACTCTCCTCTTATTAATGGTCATTCATGGGACGAGCTCGCCCTCGCCCGACAACAAGCCCGCCGACGTGGTGTTGAAGGGCTCATGCTCAAACGAATCACAAGCAGCTATGCACATGGACGGCCCCGTGGAGATTGGTGGAAATGGAAAGTGGAGCCACTCGAAATTGATGCCGTGCTCCATTATGCCCAGGCTGGGCATGGCCGCCGTGCCGGCCTCCACACCGACTATACGCTTGGTGTCTGGGACGGAGATCAACTTGTCACCGTCGCAAAAGCCTATAGTGGGCTATCTGACAAAGAGCTTATTGAAATCGACAAGATTATCCGTAGCACTACGATTGAAAGGCATGGTCCAGTTCGCGTCGTACGGCCAACGCTTGTATTTCAACTGGCCTTTGAAAATGTATCGAGATCAACCCGTCATAAGTCGGGCATAGCGGTTCGCTTTCCACGAATAGCGAGATGGAGACGTGACAAACTTCCTCATGAGGCAGCAACACTCAGCGACTTGAAAGCACTTCTTGCACAAGCAACTGGTGAACAGTAGCTAGCTGGCGAACAAACCGAGCAGAACCAATGCCCTCAGCACCTAAAGCCACACTTCCTCAACGGCGGCTACCACCAGGCAGACAACATTCGTCACAAAAAAAAGATACTCCATCTCCAAAACCGTTTGCTGAGCTGGCTACTCTTGATGCGACATGCGAACAATGGTTTAAAAATCGCAAACAAACGCCATTCGATTTCCAACGTGCAACTTGGCAAGCGATGGCAGCTGGAAGAAACGGCCTTCTTCACGCCCCGACGGGCACAGGAAAAACCCTCGCAGCATGGTTTGGCGCATTGTGTAGAAGCGCTGCTCCCGCCACGCATCATAAAAAAACTGGCGTCCGAATTATCTGGATCACTCCACTCCGTGCTCTGGCGACAGATACCGCCCGTGCTCTTGAAGAGCCACTGGCCGACCTGACTGAAATGCTTGGCTCCCACTGGCAGGTCGGCACCCGCACTGGTGACACATCAGCTGCTGACCGTCGCCGTCTTCGACAGAATTGGCCCGAAGCTCTTATCACCACTCCTGAATCACTTTCTATTTTATTGTCACTCGAAGACAGTCAGGAAATATTTTCGGATCTCGACACCGTCATCGTCGACGAATGGCACGAACTTCTTGGAACGAAGCGAGGTGTTCAGACTGAACTTGCATTATCAAGGCTACGGGCCATTCGTCCCGGAGTGATCACATGGGGATTATCTGCAACCCTTGCGAATCTTGATGAAGCCGTTGCCACACTTGTCGGACCAATGCAGTGTGAGCATGCTCAATTAATACAAGCGAATGCACCACGAAGGCTTGAGTTCTCGACGATTATCCCTGACCCAATTGAGCGATTCCCATGGGCAGGTCACATGGGGCTTCGGCTCCTCCCACAAGTTGTTCAAGCAATTGAGTCAGCCACAACAACTCTTGCTTTCACAAACACTCGCTCTCAAGCTGAACGCTGGTACGATGCAATCCAGGAGGCCAGACCAGACTGGAAAGACAAACTCGCGCTTCATCACGGCTCCGTTGATCGTGAACTACGCAACACTGCTGAAGCAGGTCTTCGCAACGGATCGCTCAAATGTGTTGTTGCCACGTCAAGCCTTGACCTTGGTGTTGATTTCGGCCCTGTCGAACAGGTGCTTCAGATCGGAAGCCCAAAAGGAATTGCCAGAATTCTTCAGCGGGCTGGCAGAAGCGGTCATACGCCTGGTGCAGTTGGCCGACTTATTTGCATCCCAACTCATGCATTGGAGCTCATTGAATGCGCTGCCGCGCGATTGGCTGCCACAGCTGGCTCCGTTGAACCCCGACGTCCTCTCGCAAATGCTCTTGATTGTTTATCACAGCACATCGTGACAGTGGCCTGCAGTGGAGGCTTTCGTGAGCACGACCTGTATAAAGAAGTGAAGGAAACGGTCGCGTTTGCAAATCTCGATGAACAGTCCTGGCAGTGGGCGCTCGACTTCGCCGCCCGCGGTGGACATGCTCTTTCCGCCTACCCGGACTACTGCCGAATCAAGGAACGATTTGGGCGATGGTACATTGCCAGTCCCGCACTGGCTCGTCGGCACCGAATGAATATCGGCACAATTACGTCGAATGCAACTGTCGAGGTCAAATGGTGTCGTGGTGGCCGACTCGGCACCGTCGAAGAATCCTTCATCAGCCGTCTAACCACCGGAGATCGGTTTCTTTTTGCTGGACGACCACTCACACTCTTTCGTTTTGATGGACTCACTGCCTGGGTCAAACGATCCCGGGGAAGCCATGGACTGCAAGTTCCTCGATGGAATGGTGGACGAATGCCTCTGTCCACACTGCTTTCTGCAGCAGTGCTTGAACAGGTGCGTCTGGCTGGAGAAAGCCAACAAGATTCATCGGCACCTCCACTGCCTCCTGAAACGGCAGCCATTGCACCACTTATCGCAACGCAAGCCACATGGAGCCGCTTACCTACGCATGACACGCTTCTGATCGAACGGACCCGCAGCCGAGATGGACATCATCTCTTTATCTTCCCTTTTGAGGGCCGACTTGTTCACGAGGGACTGGCAGCTTTACTTGCATGGAGAATTGCAAACAAGACACCGAGCACCTTGACACTTGCAGCCAATGATTGGGGATTTGAGCTTTCTGGAGCGAAACAACTAAAACTCGACGCACGTGACTTTCGACAACTTTTCAAGCCTGGCCAACTGCTTGAAGACCTCTTTGCATGCCTCAACGGAACTGAAATGGCAAAACGACAATTTCGTGAAATTGCTCGTGTTGCTGGACTGATTCAGGGAGGGACGCGATCAGCAAAACAAACGCAGGCATCTGCTGGTCTGATTTTTGATGTTCTGAGTGAATACGACACTGAAAACCTTCTCCTTGAACAAGCTCGTCGAGAAGTATTGGAGAACCAGTTTGAATTCCAGCGACTTTCTGAATCACTTGAGGCAATCGCAAAGAAAGAGATCGTAGTGATTGATACCCCAAGACTTTCACCACTCGCTTTTCCAATCTGGGCAGAACAGATTCAGTCACGTCTCACAACCCAGAATTGGCGGCAACGGATTACGCAAATGGCTGAAGAACTTGAGCACGCTGCACGCACATGACACAAAAAGATTCATCGTCGTCATCACACTTGCACGAGTCCCAAAGGGTGCGGATTGCCATCGCTGACGGTGGAACCCTGCCAACTGACGCAGACATCATACTGCTTTCTGGCCGGGCAGCATTTCTCCCACAGACATCGACTGTTGTCTGCTCAGACATCCATCTCGGAAAAGCAGCTACTTTCCGACATGCCGGCATGCCGATTCCTGAGGGATCGGCACAACACGACCTCCGGCGACTTGCTGGCATCGTACAGACATGCAGAGCGCGGCGACTTCTTATCGCAGGCGATTTGTTTCATGCTCGTTCGGGATGCACAGAGCACGTGCTCGATGAGTTTTCTGCATTTTGCGAACAGGTTCGTCGACCGTACAACACTGACGTGGTTCTTATCCTCGGCAATCACGAGCGATCCCTCGGAAAAAAGTTTCGTCCTCATGAGATTGGCATCAGCCGGTACGAAGAAGAAATTATTGAACCACCTTTTCGCTTTGTCCATGATTACCAAAGTCATTTCGACACACAGCCTGACTCCTTCACTATTGCCGGCCATGTTCATCCAACCGTTACCATCAAGGGCACCAGCGGAGATCGGCTGACATGCCGCTGTTTTGTAACGACTGGCACAACGCTTACTCTTCCTGCTTTTGGCTCATTTACCGGGGGACATAAAATTTGGCCCGCAGACGGGACTCGTGTATGGCTCGCCCAGATCGATGGAGTCTTGCCGATAGCGAACGCACTGGTTCGCTCGTAGCAGACGTTCCTAGACAGATCTCAACAAGATGATGCGGCTCACTTCGAGAGGCATCGTGTTGTCTGTGTATACAGACAATGAAGGAGGTCGCGGGCAGTCAAAGAACATTCCCCGTATCGATCCACCGCGTCATCACCTGCTGCTCCGTGAATCCATGCGGCAAGCCGAGCAGCATCGAAGGCACTGAGTCGTTGGGCAAGCAGGGCAGCAAGAACACCCGTAAGAACATCACCCGTTCCAGCAGTCGCCATACCAGGGTTCCCTGTTTCGTTATGCATGCTTGTCGTGCCATCTGTTATCAGTGAAGCTGGCCCTTTGAAGACAACGACTGACTTTGTCTCTCTGGCAAGACGTATAGCTGCCGTTTCTAACTCTTTTCGTTCCTTTTTCTTTTCCCGCGAAGGGCTGGAACCGAGAAGACGTATAAGCTCACCGGCATGAGGTGTAAGAACCCTCGTCCCAGCATGTTCCAGTTTTTGCCACTCCGCATCCTGGGCAAGTGCCCACAATGCGTCAGCGTCAACAACCACCGGCATTGACAGTATCTGCCAAAGATCATGAACAATTTCTACAAGATCGTCACTGCGACCAAGCCCTGGACCGAGAGCAACCACGTCCGCATTCTGGCAACGATCATGGATTACAGATAATGCTGACAATGAAAACCGACCGGCACGGTCTTCCGGAAGACCGTGCGTCATCACACACGGGTCAAATCCAGCAACTGTTGACTGAATCGACTCCGGAACGATTGCCTCGACAAGCCCAGCGCCACCTCTGAGAGCCGCCATTGAAGAAAGCGCGGCGGCTCCAGCCATTCCTCGGCTTCCTGCTACGAGAACCACACGACCGTAGTCAAATTTACTGGATTCCCTGATCCGAGCCGGCAACTTCGGAAGCCCTTCCGGAATTTGATGGCATGAATTTCCAGAGCGATCTGCCATGAAGGCCCCTTCCGAAAACAAGAGAAATCAGTACATAAGAGACGAAGAATTTGCCCCCAACTTGACGAAAATGGGCCAAAATGGCTACCTTTGGGCCGATTATGGCCCGTTTTCTGTACATTTCGGTCGAATTGGGTTTCCTTGTTTGCCGATACATTTTCTAGTCAGAACAAATACTTTTACTAACCTCCGGCCTCCTGAGGAGAAATGGACACCATGAGTGGGTCCCAACAATCATTCGACGTCTTCGATGTTCGCAAAATTCGCAAACTTATTTCGCTGATGCAGGAGAACGATCTCACCGAGATCGATCTGAAGCATGCCGATAGCGCTGTGAGAATCAAGAGAGGCGGTGAAGTTGCATCGTACTCTGCACCCGCAGTTGCTCCACCTGTTGCTCCAGCCGCCCCCGCTCAGCCTGCTGCTCCGGCACAGTCGGCTGAAGAGGCTCGTATGATTGTGATCAAAAGCCCAATGGTTGGAACGTTTTACTTAGCATCAAGCCCAGACTCACCTCCATTCGCAAAGGTTGGTGACCGGATTGGACCTGAGAAAACAGTCTGCATTGTAGAAGCCATGAAGGTTTTCAATGAGATCCCAGCAGGCGTTTCCGGGCAAATCGTGTCCGTACTTGTTGAAAACGGCGCACCTGTCGAGTTTGGCCAGCCACTCATCAAAGTCGACCCAGGTGCTTAAAACAGATTCTTCTTATGACGAGTCCTTTTACGTGTCGCACGTATTCTCGACACAGCTTTTGTGAGCCACTGTTGCTTGGCTCGATAATTCAACATTCAGGGAAACCATGTTCAATCGAATCCTGATCGCAAATCGTGGCGAGATTGCACTTCGTGTCATTCGTGCCTGTCGAGAACTTGGCATTGAGACAGTTGCCGTCTACAGCGAAGCTGATCGTGACGCACCATATCTGAATCTTGCCGATGAAGCCGTCTGTATTGGCCCAGCAAAAGCTGCCGACAGTTACCTAAGAATTGATCGAGTGATTAGTGCTGCCGAGATTGGCAACGTCCAGGCTATTCACCCGGGCTATGGCTTTCTTTCAGAAAACGCTCACTTCGCAGAAGTTTGTCGTTCATGTGATATTGATTTCATTGGCCCAACTCCAGAATCAATGGAGCGAGTCGGTGACAAAAACTCAGCTCGATCTCTTGCGCGGGAAGCAGACGTCCCAACTGTACCAGGTAGCCCAGGACTGCTTTCTGGCGAACAGGAAGCTCTCAAAGTAGCTAAGGAAATCGGTTTCCCTGTTCTCCTCAAGGCGACGGCAGGCGGTGGTGGCAAGGGCATGCGGGTTGCCGCCAATGACCTCGCCCTCTCAACGGCGTGGCAGCAGGCCTCTGCAGAAGCTGAAGCTGCTTTTGGAAATGCCGGCATCTACATTGAGAAATATGTTGAAAAACCAAGGCATGTTGAGATTCAGGTACTCGGCGATCAGCACGGCACGATGCTTCATCTCTGGGAGCGTGATTGCTCAACACAACGCCGTCACCAAAAACTTATTGAAGAAAGTCCCTCCCCTCGACTGCCACAAGAGACACGAGAAGCCATGACGGCCGCTGCGGTTCGTTTGGCAAAGGCTGCCGGATATTACTCCGCTGGGACTGTCGAATTTATTGTTGACAAAGATAACAACTTCTACTTTATTGAAGTGAATGCTCGCATTCAGGTCGAGCATCCGGTTTCAGAAATGGTCACAGGCATTGATCTGCTCAAGCAACAGATTCTTGTAGCAGCAGGTGAAAAACTTTCACTCAAGCAAGAAGACATTGTTCCTCGTGGTCACGCAATTGAATGTCGCATCAATGCGGAAGACCCATCCGCCAACTTCAGGCCGTGCCCTGGCAAGATTGAGCAAATTATCGCCCCCGGTGGTTTTGGTGTTCGCTTTGATTCCCATGTAACCGCCGGGTATATTGTTCCACCTTACTATGATTCACTCATCGGCAAGCTCATCGTGCACCAGCCAACCCGTGAAGCCGCCATTGAAACCATGACCCGAGCCCTACGCGAACTTCAGGTAAAGGGCATCGCTACGACAGTGCCATTGCACCTTGACCTTCTCTCGCACTCAGCTTTTCACGAAGCAACTATCGATACGAAGTTCGTCGAACGGCTTCTTGCAGACTGATCGTTTGCCCGGCTTTTCATCATGCATTCTTCGTCGCGCCTTTGCTTCAACACGCAATTCGTTCTGATTGCAACGCCCCCCCTGTAAAAGCAGCCCAATGCTTGATAGATTTCTTCCAAGCATATGACATTCCCCTCCCCTTCCCCACGGAGCCCCCAAGCTCATGGCCGAGTCTCTCTCACGCCCACCAAAAGCAGCTCATCATTTTCATCGCGTCGCCATATTATTCGCAGGCGGTCCAGCACCCGGTGCCAATGCTGTTATTTCTACAGCCGCTACCTCATTCATGCGAAACGACACCGAAGTCGTAGGAATGAAGCATGGCTACTCATCGCTGGCTGATTTTTCATCTGACAAGCCACTCGTTGAGGGCAAGGACTACATCAATGTCACCCCTGAGTTTTTGAAACGGACTCGATCTGGTCAGGGGATCATGCTCGGCACCGCCAGAACAAACCCCGGAAAACATATTTCGGATCCTGAACATTTTGATGACGCGGAACGGGTTAAGCCTCTCAAGAACACATACGAAGGCCTTCTCTCACTCGGCGTTGAAGCATTGATATCCATTGGTGGAGACGACACTCTGAAAACAGCGAACAAGTTCAAGCTGTATCAAGACAGGCTTCCAGCGGATGCCCCACGGATACCCGTCGTTCATTTGCCAAAAACAATTGACAATGACTACATGGGCATCGATTTCACATTTGGTTACTTCACTGCTGTTGATTTTCTTGGAGGCGAAATTCGCAATCTGCTTTATGACGCTGATGCTGGAAGATCGTATTTCATCTGTGAATCAATGGGACGAAGTGCTGGCTGGCTGGCCTATGGCGCTGCGATTTCTGGAGAAGCCAGTCTTGTTATTAGTGTTGAGGACATCCACGGCAAGTATCGTGAGGATGAGACCATCACTGACGCAGATGGTAACACAAGTACGAAACATGCCATGAATGTCAATGAAGTCGTCGGTCGCATTGTCAAAACAATGCGAGTACGTGAAGAAAAAGAAGGGAAAGAGTATGGCGTCATTGTCCTTGCAGAAGGATTAGCTGAATACCTCCCGAGCAAACAGCTCGAAGGTATCCCGCGAGACGACCACGGCCACATAACAATTTCTCAGATTCAACTCGGCAAGATGTTTGCCAAACTCGTAGGTGATGAATACGAACGACAAACTGGACGCAGTCGCAAGGTTGTCGGGCTGCAACTTGGCTACGAAGCCAGGTGTTCCAAGCCGCACGCATTTGACGTCATGCTTGGCAGCCAACTGGGTGTCGGCGGGTACCGTGCTCTTGCCGAACGCGGCCTCAATGGCGTCATGGTGAGCGTTTCTGGCCAACTGGACCTCAATTACGTTCCTTTCGAGGAACTGGTCGACCCGAAGACGCTCGTAACTGTTGTCCGGTACGTCGAACCGGGCTGTGACTTCCATAGCCTTGCACGCTTCCTCGAAACATTCGTCAACGAATAGCTCGCCTTGGAGTATTTGAGAACAGGTATTCCGAAAGATCGATGCCTGAACTCCTTAAAACAAACGAACTGGGGTGGCGTGAAAAAGCTCTTCGCACCACCCCAGTTTTATTCGTCAGTCAAAACACCCTTTGTACTTGGAACGCCTGGCTGGCGAGAATCCTGCTCTACGGCCATCCTGAGACTTCGAGCTGTCGCTTTGAAAACTGCTTCGGCGATGTGATGCGCATTGCTTCCATGGTGAAGCACGGCATGTACATTCGCTCCAGCCGTTGCAGCAAAGCTTTCCCAAAAGACTTCAACAAGCTGAACGTCGAACGCCCCAATAGCCGGAACGGGATACTCAACGGCAAGTACTGTTGCTGCTCGACCACCAAGGTCAACTGCGGCGGTCACAAGTGATTCATCCATCGGCAGGATCGAATGACCATAGCGGCGAATGCCACGGCGATCACCGAGACAATCCTTGACCGCGACGCCTAACGCCCGCCCAACGTCCTCAACGGTATGATGTCCATCAACATGAACGTCTCCCTCGCATTGAATAGACAAATCAAAGAGTGAGTGACCTGCCAACAGAGTCAGCATGTGATCAAAAAAACCAATGCCAGTATGAACTGTGGCTTGGCCTGTGCCGTCAATATCAACAGCTAACGCAATCTTTGTCTCAGTCGTTTCTCTCTTGACTGTAGCAGTTCGTCCCACGCGTATCACTCCTTACTATTTTTTTCTTGCATGATGCTCTCCATGGCACCGAGCAGTACGTCTATCTCTGCATCAGTGCCCACTGTAATTCTCAAGCCATCACCCCAACCGCTGTAAACCATAAAGCGGATCAGAATTGATCTCTTCCTGAGGGACTCATAGATCTCTTTATGTGAAGACTCCGTGTGGGTGCACCAGACAAAATTCGCCTGGCTATCAACCACCGAAAAACCGAATTGCCGAAGTTGGGTGACTAGCCTCGCTCGTGTCGCTCTGATTGCACTCTGATTTTTTCTCAACCAACCCTGATCAGCAATTGCTGCGGTCGCCGCTGCAATTGCTATGGCATCACAATTGTATGAGTCTTTTACTTTTGCGAGTTGTTCGATAACGGCAGGCTGGGCGACAGCAAACCCAAAACGAATTCCTGCCAACGCGTACGACTTACTCATTGATCGCGTCACAATAATCCGGTCGCTTTTCTCCACCAATTCAAGACAATTGCTCTCACTAAAATCACCGTAGGCCTCATCGACCACCAGCGGACACGGCAGTTGTTCCGCAAGGTCAAGAAGTTGCTCTGGTGGGAGCAGCGTGCCTGATGGGCTGTTGGGATTCGGAACAACTGCAAGCCTGACAGGCTCACCAGTCGATGTGTTCGGTGCCGCAAAGGATTCGGGCAATAACCAATCATCGGTAAATGCCACTTTGTCACAGAGGACGCCCTGAATATCTGCGAGCGTTTGATAGAGAATATAACTTGGCGTGGGAACTCTCATTGCATCCCCAACTCCAACATAGCAGCGAACAAGAATGGTAAGAAGGTCGTCACTCCCATTCCCACAGAGAATCATATCGGGACGGACTCCCAATACGTCTGCTGCCTGCTTCCTGAACTGATTGGCAAAAGGGTCTGGATATTTCGCAAGGGATCGACCTTCGCAAGCAACGGCAATAGCTTTTGAAACATTTCCAGAAGGACTGTACGGGTTCTCATTCGTGTTGAGTTTTGTCCAGCCGGCATCCTGTGGTTGCTCACCGGGGATATATCCAGCAATTGCTGCAATTTCTTGCCGCACAAGAGAACGTGAATCTTGTTGGGAAGATGATATCGTCATACGAAATACTCAACATAATGCCATGAACACGACTGCACCCTGTAAGTGTAGCCCAGAAAAGTGACGGTACGTTCGGTACCATCGGCTCAACCGCTTCGACAGGAACACTGGACTGATATTCAATGCCCCAGTCGGGTTTCAACACTCCGGCGATGGGCCGTCAGGCCTTCCGTTTCGGCAAGGAGCTGAATATCATCGGCCATTTCGGCCAGATCAGCTTCTGACAAAGCAATAACACTCCCACTCCGGAGAAAATGATTTGCCGATAAACCCGCAGCAAATCTTGCTGTACCGCCTGTTGGAAGGACATGGGACGGCCCTGCCGCATAGTCACCTGCAGCAACCGGACTAAAAGGACCAAGGAATGCCGCACCAGCGTGCCGAATGGTTTTGAGTGTCGCCTCAGGATCCCGCGTATCAATCGAGAGGTGCTCGGCAGCAAGCTCATCAGCAAGCTCTGCTGATTCTTCATTATTTCGAGTAATAACAATGGCCCCAAATCGCTCAAGGCTGTCTCGAGTCAACTCTGCCCGTTCAAGATTTTTCAACCTTCTTGAGAGCACTGACGAGACTGCATCTGCAAGTGACTTACTTGCCGTCAGCAGAATGGCTGATCCGGGTGAATGCTCCGCTTGAGCCAGCATATCAGCAGAGATTGTCTCAGCGTTTCCGTTCTCATCGGCAACAACAACTATTTCACTAGGGCCAGCAATTGAATCAATGGCGACATCTCCATAAACAAATTCTTTCGCCAAAGCAACAAACAGATTGCCTGGACCAACGACGATGTCAACTCGTTTAAGATTCTCAACACCATAGGCCATTGCAGCAACCGCCTGAGCTCCACCTACCCGAAGGACCGTAGACACACCCAATTCGTGGCACGTCGCAAGCACATGCTCATTTTCTGAGCCAAACTTTGTTGGTGGAGCGACAACAACAATTTCAGGAACACCTGCTACCTGAGCCGGCACCACAGTCATGAGAAGTGTAGAAGGATAGGCTGCCGCACCACCAGGCACACATACACCAACACGATCAAGTGGAAGGTACCGCTGCCGCAGGCTCCCCCCACCATCCAATTGAACACATACATCAGAGGGTAGAATTTTCTCTTGGAAATTTTTAACTCGCTGGCGAACTCTTCTTATCGCAGCGAGAAATTCTGGCGCAACGCTCTGGTGGGCTTTTTCAAGAGTTTGAAGTGGAACCCGGAACGTTTCTTCTGTGACATTCGCATGATCAATACGCTTGGTGTAATCGAGTACAGCCGACAGCCCTTCTCGCTTTACATCTTCGCAGATTTTCTCAACGACTTGTCTTGGTGAAAGCGGCTCGCCAAAGACATCGATTGTTCGCTGTCTTCCCGCAGGCGAAACGAGATCCCCCTGAGAAACTAATGTCTGGCGAAGAGATTCCAGTTCATCTCGACCACCCGGAACATGGAGATTGATGCGACGGATATCACCTGTATTTTTTGATCTTTTCTCAATTGACACGCGTTATCTACTCCGTCGAATCTAAAACATCCATGGTAAACCGTACCGCACACATAATTTACCTACCACGAGGATACCCTCTGTTCTCGTTACGGCGACCCAGAACGTGTTCTCAAGCAGAAAAACACCTGGTGGTTGAATTTGGACGAAAATTGTCGGATTCGCTATTTTTATGGCTCAGACAGGATTTTCCAAGACCCGTGAAACGATCTGGAAGCGTGCGCAATGCAGAAGGCGGTGAAAGTTGGCGAGAAACTCGGCCTCTCGAAAGAGGCCGCACGTACCCTAGCCGAATTGCACACCCCGGAACTCATTCAGGATTTTGTAAATAAGATACCGTGGAATTCCGAACCGGACGGAGACACGGCTCGGTCCGTTTCTGAAGTACTGAGGCTCCGACAAGCCCATTGTGTTGAAGGCGCGTTCGTGGGGGCGTGTGCCCTCTGGATGGCAGGCCAACAGCCCCTTCTTATGGATATGGGAGCATCTGATGCTGACGTTGATCATGTTGTCGCCCTGTTTCGTCGAGGGCAGTATTGGGGAGCAATTTCAAAAAGCAACAGCCCCTTTTTGCGATACCGGGACCCAATTTATCGAACTCTTCGAGAGCTCTCTCTCTCATTTTTTCCACAGTATGTACTGAAACGCTCAAAAACTTTACGAACGTACTCGGTATCAATCGACCTGCAGAAATTTGATCCAGCACTTTGGGTAACTCATCAAGGCTACTGCCTGGAAATGATTGAGACCCTCACATCAGCGAGACATTTCAGCCTTCTACCTACCGATTTTGATGATGATCAACTTCGACCAATCGACACAATCGAAGCACATTCAAACAATTTGACAGAACACGTGGAGCCTAAGAAAATTATTCGACTCGACGGTCATCTGCCTCCGCCATCTCCGCTTGACCAAGCAGCTTCCGCAGAGCAGTGATTGCAATTTCACCGAACTGGCGAGGAGGAACCTGCCACAACTGAGGGTTTTGAAGTTCAATGGAAATTGGACCGTCATACTGCATCGCCTCGAGATGTGCGATTAATTGCTGCGGTGGTGAATTTCCCTCCGCTGGCAGGATTCTATCCGCATCACTTGCCATCTCTCTTGGGACATCCGCAACATCAGATAACTGAACGAGAGCGACCATCTCCGGCGTGAGAAGGTGCAAATCAATAAGTTTGCTTGGACCCACGGAAAAGTGAAACCAGTCGAGACAAATTCCCAAAGACGGCAGCCCGACATCTTCAACAAGTGCGATCGCAGACTGTAAATTATTAGGAAAACTAGCTCGAGCATCGAATTCCAGAGCAAGTCTCACACCAGCGTCGGCCGCTCGCTTTGCAGATTCAACAAGGCTTGCCGACAGTCGCCCTAAATCTTCAGGCCCGAGTGGCCCATGGACATCTCCGGCAAGAATCAATGTGGGTATGGACACTGCTGAGCAGAGAGCGAGACGTTTCTCAAAGTGGGCCCAGTGCTCCCGACGCGCAGCGCCCTGACTCGTTAATAAACCACCCTGAAAAGTAGCTGCGACGGGATCGCAACCATGATGAAGAAAAAGTTCACGGAGCGCCTCAGTGGGCTTTCCATCAAGATACTGTTCGGCGTGCCCCAACCAGACTTCGATTGAACGGCACTGCCCTGCTGAATACTCCTCCAGAATTGTCTCCAGCGGTGCATTGAGTGAACAGACGGTAGAAATGGCAGGCTTCACAGAAGGCGTTCCGTCAAGAGTTCGGCACATTCTTCAATCGGCACACGCTCTTGGTTGAGGGAGTCTCGATCACGAAGCGTAACCGTCTGATCCTTCATTGTCTGCCCATCAACCGTAATGCACCACGGCGTGCCAGCCTCGTCTTGCCGAGCATAGCGGCGGCCTACTGATCCTTTTGCATCGTACATGCAAGGCATCCGTTTCTTAATCTTCTTGTACAAATCAGCTGCCACCTCTGGCATACCATCTTTCTTTACTAAAGGAAGAATCGCCGCTTTCAGCGGGGCAAGCCGTGGATGTAATTTAAGCACTGTTCGCTCCCGCGGATTTCCTTTTTCATCAGGCACATTGTCTTCATGGTAGGCATCGCAGAGAAAGGCAAGTACTGCTCGATCTGCACCTGCTGATGGCTCAATGACATGCGGCACAAAACGCTCCCGAGTCACATCATCAAAGTAGGAAAGGTCACGGCCGCTTCCTCGATGCTTCGGTTTTCCGTTTGAATCGGTTTCCAGAACCAGTTCTCCATCTTCGCGAACAAGCTTGCCCTCCATGTGACTACGAAGATCAAAGTCTCCCCGATGCGCAATGCCTTCAAGCTCTCCGTATTCGCCGTCAGCAAGGAATGGGAAGGCATACTCAATATCAGCCGTTCCGCATGAATAGTGCGCTAACTCAGCCTCGTGATGCTCCCGCAACTGCAGGCGGCCTTCTGTAAGCCCCAGGTTCAGGTACCACTTCCACCGGCGATCTCTCCAGAACTGATACCACTTCCGAGAATCATCTGGTCGGCAGAAAAACTCAATTTCCATCTGTTCAAATTCGCGCGAACGAAACGTGAAATTCCTCGGGGTAATCTCGTTGCGAAAACTCTTGCCAATTTGGCCAATCCCAAAGGGCACGCGCACTCGGGAGGTATCAAGCACATTCTTGAAGTTCAGGAATATACCTTGAGCCGTTTCCGGCCGCAGAAACGCACGGTCGTCAGCATCACCAGCGAGCGCTCCAATACGAGTTTCAAACATAAGATTGAACTCGCGCGGTTCGGTGAGTGTTCCTTTCTCGCTGGCGTCAGGAGCAACTGCCTCACAGAGAGGTATCGAACCATCGGGAGACGTTCCGGCCAAGGCTACCAATTCCCCAGACCATTCAATGTCTCCTACCTGCTTCGCGCGCAACTTAAAAAACTTTTGTGCTTTCCCGATGAGATCAGTCTCTGCATCATCCCCAGACACATCCGTCGTGATAAAAGCTTTTGCATTACGGTATGTAGCCCATCTACCGTGAAGATGATCGTAGCGAAAGCGTCGCTTGGACTCACGGCAGTCAACCATCCAATCATGAAATAAATCAAAATGGCCGGAGCACTTCCAAACCTGAGGATGCATGATGATCGTACAGTCGAGCCCTGTCATCTCATACGAAGAAGGGGCCCCTGCGAGGGTCATTAACTCATCATGACCGGCAACCATGTCCTGCCACCAACACTCCTTGAGATTCCGCTTTAGCGCCACGCCAAGCGGCCCATAATCCCAGAATCCATTCAATCCACCGTAGATCTCACTTGACTGAAATATGAAGCCACGTCGCTTCGCAAGTGAAACAATTCGATCCATCCGTGATTGGTCAACAGGCTTTGACATAGGGTATTGAAGACTTCTTCGTAAAAAGGACAAACAAGCGACTCTGATATTCAGACAAGAGTGTAGTGATCAAACCAAAGGCGGGTCTACCGAGAAACTCAAGGTCCCAGTGTCGCTTATTTCCTGACGCACTGCAGGGCATCAAACGACACGAGGCGACCAGTCTTCAGGCACAGACAAGGCACGAGGCGACATTGGTCCATAGCTGCTGCCAGAATAAGATCTGACTCCATTCCAAGATCTATTAGATTCCTTCCGCCGAGTGACTGATGAAAACTCTCTACAAGTTGACTCTGAGCATCACTCGAACCATTCACTACCCGACAAAATTCCGCTGACGCCTTCTCACTTTCAGAATCAAGCAGATGATTCCTGTTTGATTCTGAAACACCTGCATGAATGATAGATCCAGCACCAAGAAAATCTTCTTCTGTTTCATGACCATTCGTCCCAGCACATACGAGATGAATCGCATTAACACCTCGATTGGATGCCAGAAGAACAGCCTTCTTCGCGACAGCACGTCGGTTCAAAAAACTTCCTACAAGAACTATCTCGGCTGCCAAGCATCGCTCAATCGCAAGTGTCCCATTTGTTGTTGTCATAACAATGCCACGGCCATCAACAACAGAACGGCAATATTCAGCCGGTGAATTCCCAAGATCAAACCCGGGAATCAGAACACCCCCTCGCTCTCCACCAAGGAGCCATGATCCACTAGAACTGCTCCTCAGGCGATGAGCCTCTTCGACTTCGACTACCAGCTTTACGAAGGCGGCCCCCGCTTCGAGAGCTGTCACAATCGTTGTGGAGGCCCTCAGAACATCGACAATAATCGC